>CAZKTS010000270.1:0-12811 GCA_964555735.1 uncultured Bifidobacteriaceae bacterium | reverse complement strand
ACCTGGCGGTGGTACTCGTAGCCCGAGCGCTGATCGGCCGCGAGCAGCCAGCGGCTGTAGCCGGCGACGTTGGCGATCGGCTCCCACGAGAGGCTGTGGAAGTCCTGGGCCATGACCGCGATGCACTCGGTCGCGTCGGTCGCGCCCTCGTGGTGGATCGCCTTCATCTTCGGGTTGAGCTGGTCGAGCATCTCGCCCGCGGCGATGGCCGCGTCGACCCGCGGGCCGCTCCGGAGGGTGGCCGGCGACGGCGGGGGGACGCTGTCGCCGGACTCCCACCGCAGCAGCGCGCGGTTCGCCGGGTCCTGGTCGAGGACGTTGCTGAGGAAGGTGGTGCCGGCGCGGAACATGCCGATGACCACGATCGGGGCCTCGATGCGCTCGTCGGCGACCTCGGGATGCGTGCGCACCCAGTCGACGACGCGCAGGCGGTTCGCGAGCGCGGCCACGACCGTGGTGGCGAGGACGACTTCACCCAGCTCGCTCAGCCGGGCGTCGGCCGCCAGCGAGTCGCACAGGGCGTCGAGACCCGGTCGGAACGAGTCGGGACCGAAGTCGTCGAGGCCGGTCTGGTCGACGGCTTGGGTGAGGGCGTCGTCGGGGGTCAGCGGAGCCATGCCGTCACGACCCGGCGATCTCGACGACCGTGCGACCCGTGGTGCGGCGCTGCTCGTGGTCGTCGAGCGCAGTCGCGACGTCGTCCATCCGGATGCGCCGCCCGACCACCGGTCGGATCTTGCCGTCGGCGACCAGCGCCAGCAAGGCCGCGTGCACCTCGCGGCCCGTCGCCGGCGGGAAGGTGTTGAGGCCGAACTAGCGCAGCTCGATCGGCATGTCGTTGTAGCCGAGCATCACGCCGAGCACCGAGATGTTGCCCATCGAGATCTTGCGCAGTGGTCGGCCGGTGAGGCCCGACTGGGGATCGTCGTTGAACCCGACCGCGACGTAGCGACCCTCGCGCGCCATGCAGGTCCAGACGGTCTCGGTCTGCTCCCCGCCGATCATGTCGGCCGCGACGTCGGCCCCGTGGTCGTCGGTAAGTGCCATCACCCGATCGAAGAGGTCCTCGCTCGTGTAGTCGATCGGGGTCGCCCCGAGCTCGGAGCAGACGCGGCCCTTCTCCGGCCCGCCCGCGATCGCGAGCACGTTCGCGCCCGCGGCCACGCCGAGCTGGATCGCGGCCGTGCCCACCGCGGTCGCGCCGCCGACGACGAGGAGCTGCTCACCGTCCTGGAGGCGCGCCCGGGTGTTGATCGCGAGGTACGAGGTGTGGAACGGGAGGGTGAACGCGGCCGCCTCGACGTCGCCGAGCGCCGGCGGTGCGTCGAAAACCGCGTTGACGGTCGAGAGCGCGTACTCGGCGATGCCACCGAACGACTGGTTGGTCATCGCCACGACGCGGCGCCCGACCCACTCCTCGGCGCCGGCACCGGCGGCATCGACCACGCCGCAGACGTCCATCCCCAACGTGAACGGCACCTGGCCCATCACCGCGGCCACGGTGCCGCGGCAGCGGGCGATGTCGCCGAAGTTGAGCGATGCCGTCGACACCGCGATGCGCACCTCGCCGGCTCCGGGTTCGGGGACGTCGATGTCCTCGACCGCGAGCGCCTCGGTGGGTGCCCCGTGCTGCACGACCCGGACTGCCTTCATGCGGACTGGTGCCCTCCCCGTGGCGGTGCGCGGGACGGTAATAAACAGGTCTACTTATGTCAACGGGGCGGGGGTCGAGCGCCGCGCCGGGGCAGTCAGCGCGCCCGCGGCCATCGCCACCAGGTTCTCGACGAACGGCTCGGTCGCGAGCTGGGCACGCCCGGTGGTGGCGCGCCGGGCGATGGCCTGGGCGCGATCGGCGACGGTCCGCAGCACGAACGTGGTCATCACCGACAGGCGCTCGACGCGGACGTCGGGCTCGAGGTCGGGGAGACGTACATCGAGCAGCGCGTACACGTCGTGGCCACCGGTGCGCGCGAGCGCGGCCTGGATCTCGGGACTGAGCGTGGCCGGGTTCTCGCCGGCGAGCTCGGCGATGATCACGAGGCAGCAGCGGCCACGCCAGTCTCGCTCGGCAAGCTCGGCGGCCGGGCGCACGATGGCCTCGACGACCGCGGCGACGTCGTCCGGGGGCGTCGCGCGCGCCTGCTCGAGCAGCTCACCCTCACGTCGCGCGAGGAACTCGGCATGGCGGTCGATGATCGCGCCGAGCACGCCGTCGCGCGAGCCGAAGTGGTAGTAGAGCGCAGCCCGGTTGCGCTGACCGGCCTGGCGGGTGATCTCGATGAGCGACGCGTTCTCGATGCCGTGCTCGGCGAACGCACGCGCCGCGGCATCGATGAGCGCGGCTCGGGTCTTCGACGCGTCGGGGGGCACGCGCGGATGCTACGACGCCCTGCAACAGGACGCCCCGAATCAGGAAGCGACGGTGTCGGTCCCCTCGTGCTCGTCGTACCGGCGTCGGGCCTCGGCGATGTCGGTGCCGTGGTCGCGGGCCCAGGTGGTGAGGATCTCGAGCGGCTCGAGCACCGAGCGCCCGAGCGCGGTGAGGGCGTACTCCACCCGCGGCGGCACAGTGGGGTGCACCGTGCGCTCGACGAGGCCGTCGCGCTCGAGCTGGCGCAGCGTCAGGGTGAGCATGCGCTGCGAGATCCCCTCGATCGCCCGCTTGAGCTCGTTGAACCGGTGGGTGCGCGTGCCGAGCAGGCCGATGACCAGGACGCTCCACTTGTCGCCGACGCGGTCGAGCACCTCCCGGACGACGACGCACTCGGCGGGGTCGTGCTCGTCCGGGGCGGAGGCGGTCACATTGCGGTGGCTGGGGAACATCGATGTGCCTTCTAGGCAAAGGGATCGGGATCAGGTACTTCTTGTAACCAAGTAACCCGATGATACCGATACCTTCAGGAGCAGCAAACCCATGACCGCCCCCGCCATCCCCCAGACCGACGCCAACCTCCCCCTCGCCCCGGGCCGCTGGACCCTCGACGCCGCCCACTCGGGCGTGCACTTCTCGCTCCGGCATCTCGGCCTCACCAACGTCCGCGGCCGCTTCGACGTCTTCGACGCCTCGCTCGAGGTGGGCACCACGCTCGCCGACGTTCGGGTCACGGCCGACATCGACCTCTCGTCCGTCAACACGAACAACGCCGACCGCGATGCGCACCTCCGCAACAGCGACTTCTTCGACACCGATCGCCACGAGCGCATGGTGTTCCGATCGACGTCGATCAGCGGTGGCGGCGACGACTACGAGCTCGAGGGCGAGCTCACCCTTGCCGGCGTGACGCGACCCGTCACCCTGGACGTCGAGTTCCACGGGACCGAGGTCTTCCCCGCCGACCAGAGCACACGCGCCGGCTTCGCGGCGACCGGCACGATCAAGCGCAGCGACTTCGGTGTCGACTTCGGCATCGTGCTCGGCGCCGAGAAGCTCATGCTCGGCGACAAGATCAAGGTCGAGCTCGATCTGCAGTTCATCGCGCCGTCGGCGTGAGCCGGGTCACGCGGGCTCGGGCACGGTCACGTCGGCCGGCTCGGGCTCGCGGGCCCCGAACGCGCCGACGCGGCGTGCCACCTGCCAGCCCCAGGCCGCGGCTACGCAGGACGCGAGACCGCCCAGCAGGATCGCGGCGCGAGGGCTGGTCGCGTCGGAGAACCAGCCGAGCAGCGGCCCGCCGATCGGCGTGGTGCCGAGGAACACGATCGATTGCAGGGCGAGGATCCGTCCCCGCATCTCCGGTGCCGCGTTCACCTGGAGGATCGCCGTCGAGGTCGTGAGCAGCCAGACGCTCGTCGCGCCGACGATCAGCCCGAGCGGGAAGCACCACGCGAGCGACGGCGCGAACGCGAAGACGCTCATCGAGAGCCCGAAGGCCCCGGCCGCGAACACGACGTCGCGGATCGCGATCGTCGTGCGGCGAGCGGTCGCGAGTGCGCCGACCAGCGACCCGAGGCTGATGACCGAGAAGAGGACGGTGAACGTCGCTTCGTTGCCGTCGAAGGTGCGGGTCACGAGCAAGGGGAACACGACCTGGAAGTTGAAGGCGAGCGTGCCGATGACCGCCAGCATCAACAGCGGGATCTTCAGCTGCGGCATGTGCCACATGTAGCGAAGCCCGTCCCGGATCTGGCCCGGTGCCCGGCGCGTCACCACGGGCGGCCGAAGCTCGCGGCGCCGGATCAGGCTGAGGGCGACGATCGAGCCCACGTAGGACACGCCGTCGACGGCGAAGCACCAGCCGTAGCCGACCGTCGTGATCAGGAGACCGGCGAGTGCCGGCCCGATGATGCGAGCCGTCGTCATCATGGCGCTGTTGAGGCTCACCGCGTTGTGGACGAGGTCGTCGCTCACCATCTCCGTGACGAACGCCCGCCGCGTCGGGTTGTCGAACGCGAACGCGATGCCGCCGAGCAGCGCAACCGCGTAGAGCGCCTCGACCGGCGGATGATCGCTGAACGCGAGGACGGCGAGGCCGAACGACTGCGCCATCGCGAACACCTGCACCACGAGCAGGAGCTTGCGCTTGTCGGAGCGGTCGGCGATGAGTCCGACCCATGCGCCGATGACGAGGATGGGGAGGAACTGGCACGCGGTCACGACCCCGACGGCGACGCCGTCGTCGGTGATCTTCAGCACGAGCAGGGTCTGCGCCACCAGCGTGAGCCAGTTGCCGACCTGCGAGATCCCCTGACCGATGAAGAACAGCCGGAAGTTGCGGACGCGCAGCGAGCCGAAGGTGGCCCGCGAGAGGTTGGTGAGGTGTCGCGTCGCTCGTCGGTGCCCTTCGATGCCAGTCGTCACTCTCGTCTGACTGTAGACATGGCGACGGGGCTCTCGAACACGGCCGATGAAGGAGCATCCGTGAGACCGACCCGCGCTGACGTCGCCGTTCGCATGGTCGACGTCTCGCTCCGGATCGGCGGCGTGCCGATCCTCGACGAGGTCACGTGGACCGCCGAGCGCGACCAGACGTGGGTCGTCCTCGGTCCGAACGGCTCCGGCAAGACGTCGTTGCTGAAGATCGCCGCGCTCGTCCAGGGGCCGACGACGGGCACGCTCGCGGTGCTCGGCGAGACCTACGGCCGCTGCGACGTGCGGGAGGTCCGGCGACGTATCGGCTTCGTCAGCGCGGCGACGCTCGATCGGATTCGCCCCGACCTGCCGACGCGCGATGTCGTGATGACGGCAAGGTTCGGTGCCCTCGAGCCGTGGTGGAACACCTACGAGGACCGCGACCGCGACCGGGCTGGATCGCTGCTCGACTTCGTCGGCTGTGGCCGCCTCGTCGACCGCGCGATCGGTCGATGTTCGCAGGGAGAGCGCCAGCGCGTGATGGTCGCGCGAGCGCTCATGGCCGATCCCGAGCTGCTCGTGCTCGACGAGCCCTGCGCGGGTCTCGACCTCGGTGGTCGCGAAGCACTGCTCGCGGTGATCGACGAGCTCGCGGCGGACGCCGCCGGGCCGGCGGTGCTCATGAGCACCCACCACCTGGAGGAGATCCCACGCGCGGCGAGCCGCGCGCTCGTCCTGCGCGAGGGGCGGGTGCTCGCGTCCGGCCCGATCGCCGACGTGCTGACGTCGTCGGTCGTGTCGACGGCGTTCTCGGTCGCGGTCACGGTCGATGCGGCCGACGGCCGGTGGGCCTCGCGGGCGTGAACCACGACGACAGGTGGAAGGATGGACCGGTGGATCCGCCCGCGGCGCCGGAGCCGCTGGATGAAGCGGCCCGGGCTGCTCTCTTCGCTTCCCTGACCGAACAGAGCGCGGACGCGATCGTCGTCGTGTTCGACGACGGTCGCATCCGCTACATGAACCCGGCGGCGGGGCGGGTCACGGGGTGGGTGCCCGGCGAGTCGGCCGGACGCAGCATCTTCGAGCTGGTGCACCCCGACGACCTCGATCGGGCGATCGTCGACCTCGGTGTGCACTCGGCGCCCGGGGCGCCACCCGGCTGGTCGACGTACCGCGTGCGCACGGCCGACGGCTCGTGGCTGCCGATGCAGCTCACCAGCGCGGAGGTGACCGACGGCGAGCACCGCCTCCTCGCCACCTTCGTGCGGGCCGCCGACGTTGCGGGCACGCAGGCCCTCTTCGGCCTGCTCCGCGGGAGCACGCCCGCCGACGCGCTGCTCCCGGTCCTCGACATGTTCAACCGCGTCGTCTTCGGGTCTCGCGTCGCCATCGCGTGGGAAGAAGGTGACGGGGTGCACCACGTCGGGCACGACGTGCCGCCCGAGCTCGCCGGTGCCGATGGCGCCGACGGCACTCCCTGGGCGGAGTGCCGTCGTGACCGGTTGCCGCGCCTCGCCCCCGACCTGGACGCGCTCGACGAGCGCCGTCGCGCCCTTGCCGAGTCGCTCGGCCTCGACGCGTACTGGATCGAACCGGTCGTCGGCGACGACGCGAAGGTGCTCGCGTTGGTCACGGTGTGGACGCGTCCAGGTGCGCCGTCGCCGGCGTACCACATGTCGGGCATGAACACCGCGAAGAGCTTCGTGGAGCTGATCCTCCGCTGGACGCTCCAGGTGCAGCTGCTCGACGAAGCCGCGCACCACGACGTGCTCACGGGCCTTGCCAACCGACGCGCGTTCTTCGACGCGCTCGACGACACCCGCGGCGGTGCGGTGCTGTTCTGTGACCTGGATCGCTTCAAGCCGGTCAACGACGAGCTCGGCCACCGGGCGGGCGACGAGCTGCTGCGCGCGGTGGCTCGGCGCATCCAGCGCTGCGTGCGCGACGAGGACGTCGTGGCGCGGATCGGCGGCGACGAGTTCGCGGTGCTCTGCGAGGGTGCCACCGAGGAGCAGGCCAACGATTTGGCGGCACGCATCCGCGCCGCGGTCGCCGAACCGTTCCAGGTGGTCGGCGCCCAGGCACGCGTTGGCATCAGCATCGGCGTCGCGCACACCAGCGCCGCGCTCGGCGACACGCTGATCGACGCCGCGGACCGGGCGCTCTACGAGGCCAAGGCCGAGAGTCGCACGCCGAGCCGCCGCCCTGCGCCCTGACCGATGAGTCCGCCCGGCGGGCGCAGTCGGAACAGGAGACGGATCGGAGGTGGCCCAGGGTGAGCACGAACGGATTCGGACCGCGCGTCGAGCGCCTGACCGAGGTGATGAACCGCTACGCGGACGACGGTCGGGTGGCCGGCCTCGCGTGGGCGGTGGCGCGCGGGCGCGACGTCGTCGTCGCTGCCGCGGGGACGTTCCAGTCTGACGGCGCCGGCGAGGCCGTCGCCGAGGACACGATCTTCCGACTCTCGTCGATGACCAAGCCGGTGACCGCGGTCGCCGCGCTGATCCTCGTGGAGGAAGGGCGGCTACGGCTCGACGACCCGGTCGACGACCTGCTGCCCGAGCTCGCCGACCCGGTCGTGGTGGCCGATCCGGACGGGTCGTTCGACGACACCGTCCCCGCACACCGCCCGATCAGTGTGCGCGACGTCCTGACGTTCCGGCTGGGCTACGGCATGGACTTCACCAAGCCCTGGCCGCAGCCGCAGCTCGAACGGCTGGGTGAGCTGGACCTGGGTGGTGGTCCGCCGCAGCCGACCGAGCCGCCCGAACCCGACGAGTTCATGCGCCGGCTCGGCACGGTGCCGCTGCTGTACCAGCCGGGTGAGCGCTGGCTCTACAACACCGGCGCCGACGTCCTCGGCGTGCTCGTGGCCCGCGCCGCCGGCCAGTCCTTCGACGCGTTCCTCCACGAGCGCATCTTCGAGCCGCTCGGGATGACCGACACGGGGTTCTTCGTGCCCGACGCGTCGCGCGACCGCTTCGGCCCCGTGTACATCAAGGACCCCGAGTCGGGCGCGCGGGTCGTGTACGACCCCGCCGACGGCCAGTGGGCGGCCCCGCCCGCGTTCCCGTCCGGCGCGGCCGGCCTCGTGTCGACCGTGCGCGACTACCTCGCGTTCGGACGCATGCTCCTCGGTGGTGGGGTGCTCGACGGCCAGCGCATCCTGTCGCGCTCGTGGGTCGAGGCGATGACGACCGACCAGCTCACGACCGTCCAGCGCGAGGCGAGCGGCCCGGAGCCCGACGGCTCGGCCGGCTGGGGCCTCGGTGTCGGCGTGCGCGTGCGACGGACCGGGCCCGCGACCGTCGGCACCTACGGCTGGACCGGTGGCCTCGGGAGCGTCTGGTCCAACGACCCGACCGAGCGCCTCGTCGGCGTCCTGCTCACCAACCAGGCGTGGGAGAGCCCCAAGCTGCCCCCCGTCTGCGAGGACTTCTGGTCCCTCACCTACGCGGCCCTCGACGACTAGCGCCGGGCTTCAGGAGAGGTCGACGGCGGGGATGGTGCCCATCCGGCCGGACTGGAAGTCGTCGACGGCCTGGATGATCTCCTCGCGCGTGTTCATGAGGAACGGGCCGTAGTGCGCGATGGGCTCGCGGATGGGCAGGCCGCCGAGCACGAGCACCTCGAGGTTCGGGAACTCGTCGGACTGCGCGTCGGCCGCGCCGACCCGGATCGCGTCGCCGGGACCGAACACGGTGAGCTGGTGGTCGCTCACCGGACGGCGCTCCTCGCCGACGAAGCCGTTGCCACCGAGCACGTAGACGAGCGCGTTGAACGCGGGGTTCCACGGTAGGTCGACCTGCGCGCCCGGGCTCAGGCTGACGTGCGCGTACGAGATCGGCGTGTGCGTGACGCCGGGGCCGGCGTGGCCGTCGAGGTCACCCGCGATCAGGCGCACGAGCGCGCCGCCATCGGGCGACGTGAGCAGCGTGAGCTGATCGCCGGTGATCGCCTGGTAGCGCGGCGGCGACATCTTCAACGCCGCGGGGAGGTTCACCCAGAGCTGGACCCCGTGGGTGCGGCCGCCCGAGCGCACGAACGCCTCGGTCGGCACCTCGTCGTGGAGGATGCCCGACCCGGCGGTCATCCACTGCGTGTCGCCCTCGCCGATCGTGCCACCACCGCCGTTGGAGTCGTGGTGCTGCACGACGCCGTCGATGACGTAGGTGACGGTCTCGAAGCCGCGGTGCGGGTGCCACGGCGCGCCGACCGGCTCGTTCGGGGCGTACTCCACCGGCCCGAGCTGGTCGAGGAGGAAGAAGGGGTCGGCGATGTGGGCGTCGACGTTGCCGGGGAACGGCCGCCACACCTCGAAGCCGGCGCCCTCGACCGCGTGGTGCGCGGGCACGACGCGCTCGACGGGCCGCACGACGGTCTCGGGGTCGGTCTCGGACAGGCGAGGCAAGACGAGTGGGTTCTCGACGGTCACAGCAGGCATGTCCGCACGAACCGGACGGACCCTCCGGCTATTCCCGCCGGCCGCCGCCAGGGCTCAGCGCTGGAGCAGGTCGCGCGTGCGGTCGTCGGCCGGGAAGAACAGCTCGACGGCCAGCTCGTCGAGCGTGACGTCCCGCGGGGTGCCGAACGTCGTGAGCGTGGTGAAGAGGGCGAGCTCGTGGTCGCCGGCACGAAGGCGGAGCGGGACGAGCAGCGGTGGCTCGTCGCGCGCGGTGCTGGTCTCGCCGAGCGCGTCGGCGACGCCCGGATACGCACGCACCTCGGCGAGCAACCGGGCGAGCTCGTCGTCGCCGGTGAGGGCGAGGTCGCGACGGAGCTGGTGCACGAGGTAGTCGGCCCACTCCGCCAGGTTGACGGTCCGGCTCGCGAGGCCGTCGGGGTGCAGGCACGCCCGGTAGACGTTCAACGGCGGCCCGAGCAGCTCCGCCGGCAGGTCGGCCACGAGGGCGCTCGCCGCAGCGTTTGCGAGCACGACGTTCCACTGGCGGTCGACCACCACACCCGGGTACGGATCGTGCGCGTCGAGCATGCGTTGGAGCGAGTCGCGGGCGACCTCCATGCTCGGGTCGTCGAGCGAGCGCTGGCTGTACCGCGGTGCGTAGCCGGCGGCGAGCAGCAGCGTGTTGCGCTCGCGCAGCGGCACCTCGAGATGGTCCGCGACGGCGAGCACGAGCTCCGGGCTCGGCCGGGAACGTCCGGTCTCGACGAAGCTGAGATGCCGCGGCGACACGCCGACATCGAGGGCGAGGTCGAGCTGGCTGCGCCGTCGGCGTGAGCGCCAGTCGCGCAGGAGCACGCCGACGCCCGCGGTTGCCGTTCGTTGGGCCATGGCCGCACCGTACGGGCCGGTCGGCACCGTCGCCATGACCTCTGAGGTCATGGTCGCACGACCGTCATGACCTCACGGGTCATCGCTTTGCCGCGCCCGCCGTCGCACGCTCGACGTCCTGCACCCCGTCGCAAGGAGGCGACCATGAGTGACCTGACCACGATCATCGACACCCACCTGGAGGCCTACGGCGAGCCCGACGAAGCGCGCCGCATGGCCCTCATCGAGAAGGTGTGGGCACCCGACGGCGTGCTCCTCGACCCGCCGCTCGACGGCACCGGGCACGACGGCATCAGCGCGGCCGCTGCGGCCGTGAACCAGCACTACCCCGGCCACCGCTTCCGCCGTACCACCGCGATCGACGAGCACCACGACGTCGCCCGGTACGGATGGGAGCTCGTGGGCCGCGACGGTGCGGTCGCGATCGCCGGAGTGGACGTCGTGGAGGTGCGCGACGGTCAGCTGCAGCGGGTGGCCGGCTTCTTCGGCGAGCTGCCCCCGCCGAAGGACGACTGACGCGTCACGTTCCCCAGGCGGCGTCGAGGGTCTCGCGCAGCGCGGTGGCCTGCTCGATCCAATGCGCGACGGATCGGCTGGGGAAGCGGTAGTTGAGGACGGTGGCTCCCGCGGCGACGTGCTCGGCGGCCTGGTCGTGGACGCGATCGGGTTCGCCGAGCACGTCGATCGCGGGCTCCGGCCAGAGTGCGACGTCGATCGGCTCGGCCCGCGCCGCCCATGCCGGCGTGTCGGCAGCCCGGTCGAGCATCGTGCGCACCTCGCCGGGCCCGAGCAGGAACGGCACCCACGCGTCGCCGAGCTCGACGGCCCGCCGCAAGGACCGATCCGTGCGGCCGCCGATCCAGATCGGCGGGCGCGACTGGACCGCGGTCGGGTCCACCACGACGTCGTCGAACGCGAAGTGCGTGCCCGAGTAGCGCGGTTCGCGCTCACCCCACGACGCGACGATCGCCCGGAGCGCGTCGTCGGCGCGCGCACCCCGGCCGTCGAACTCCTTGCCGAGGAGATCGAACTCCTCGTGCAGTGAACCGACGCCGACCCCCAGCACGAGCCGACCCGCGCTCAGCCGGTCGAGCGTGCCGTAGTGCTTCACGATCTCGAGCGGGTGGTGGTACGGCAGCACGACCATGTTGGTGGCGAGCCGGATGCGCCGGGTCACCGCGGCGAGGTAGGCGAGCGTCGAGAGCAGGTCCCAGTAGCGCATGCCCCGTCGGGCCTCGACATCGACCGGGATCGCGACGTGCTCGCTCGCCGTGAGGTGGTGGTAGCCGAGGCGATCGACGGCCTGCGCGACCGCGACCAGGTCGTCGACCGTGGCGTCGACCTCCCACTCGTTGTGCGAGCGGGGCAGCAGGATCACGATCGGCGTGATGATCCCCACTCGCACCTTGCTCCCGGCCATGGTGGGGCACGCTACCGAGCCGACCGACCACCCCAGGGCCCGTTCTCGGCACGTTGCGTGTCACATGGACTGATGCAACGTGCCAAGAACCGGACCTTCAGCGCTGGGGGATCTGTTGGACGGACCAGCCGTTGCCGTCGGGGTCGGAGAAGTGGACGAAGCGGCCCCACGGGAAGTCCTGGATCTCGCTGACGTCGATGCCGCGGCCCTGGAGGTCGGCGCGGGCGGCTTCGATGTCGTCGACGACGACCTGCATGCCCTGGACCGATCCGGGCTCGGCGTCGGTGATGCCGTCACCGAGCGCGATCGAGCAGGCCGAGCCGGGCGGCGTGAGCTGGACGAACCGCATCTCGTCGCTCACCCGGTGATCGTGGTCGGCGACGAAGCCGACCTGCTCGTAGAAGGCCTTGGCCCGGTCGGTGTCGGTGACCGGGATGGCGACGAGCTCGAGCTTGAGGTCCAGGGTGGTTCGCCCTTTCGCGAAACAGGGGAGGATCGGTACCCGGTGGCCGGGTCACGGCGATCCTCCCCTGCAGAACCGGTCATCGAGTGACCGGTTTTCGCGACATTCTTAGGCGTTCATCGAGGCGCCGGTCTCGAGCAGCGACTTGAGGTCGCTGAGGATCCACGCCCAGCCACCGCCGGCGTTCTCGGCCTGGCCGCTCACCATGACCGCGGTCGCCGGGGCACCCTCGAGCTCGTGGGTGAGGGTGAGCTCGGTGAGGCCGGGCTGGGTCTCCTTGAGCTCCCAGGTCAGCCGGGTCGCGGGCTCGGCGGTCGTCGTCGGATCGAAGAGCGCGTGCCAGGTCTGCACGAGGCGGTTCGGCGGGTCGCTCTCGATCACCTCGCCGTCGATGATGACCTCGGACGCGCCGTGCTCCATCATCTCCGCCGTCGCGAGGACGCGGTAGGCGCCGCCCGGCTTCAGGTCGTACTCGCCGACCGACTGGTAGCCGTAGCGGCCGTTCCACTCCGGGTCGGTGATCGCGTCCCACACCTTCGTGCGGTCGGCCTTGATCCAGACCCGGAACACCTGCGTGGTCGTCTCGGTCATGGTGGTCATCCTGTCTCCTCCAACGTGGTCTTGAGGTCGGCGAGCGCGGACACCTTGCGCTCGGTGTACTTGTCGATCCACCGGTCGTGGACCAACCGGATGGGCACCGGGTTCAGGAAGTGCAGCTTCTCCCGGCCGGACCGCTGCGTGACCACGAGTCCGGCGTCCTCCAGGACGCGCAGGTGCTTCATGACGCCGAAGCGCGTCATCTCCAGCTCGGCCTCGAGCTCCGAGAGCGACCGTCCGTCGCGC
>CAZKTS010000269.1:0-6346 GCA_964555735.1 uncultured Bifidobacteriaceae bacterium | reverse complement strand
TAGGAGAGCCGGCGCGTGCGCCGCCGCGTCCACCTTCCGCTGCACGCAGTAGCCGGCGATGTTGCCGTCGGCGGCCGGAACGTGCTCCAGCGTCGTGGGGTGCACGAGCACGCCCTCCTCGCCGAGCGTCGTGAGGTAGTCGTCGAAGACGAGTCGATACTCCTCGAGGCGCTCGGCTCGGTCGAAGACCGGCAGCCGCTTGCACGCCCACGGGCCCGAGGCCGCGGGCCACGCCACCACGCACGTCATCTCGCCGTACCCGAGCACGTGCAGCTCCCGTTCGTCGCCCGACTCGAGCGCGGCCTGGACCGCGCGCTCGAGCCCGACGAGGTCGAGGTCGCGACGGGGGGTGGTCACGACAGCGCGCCGGCGACGGTCGACGCCAGCTCCTCGGTCTCGTCGTCGGTGAGCACCAAGGGTGGGAGGAACTGACAGACGCGCGTGTCGTTCGCAGCGAAGACCGCGAAGACGCCGGCGTCGATGAGCGCCTTCGCGCCGAGGATGCCCGCGCCCTCGTCGGGCCAGCACAACCCCATGAACAGGCCGCGGCGACGGACCGCGAAGCGATGGCCGGCGAGCTCCTTCTCGAGCCGGAGGCCCACCTCCTCCACCCGATCGAGGAAGCCGGGCTCCTCGATGGCGTCGAGCACCGTCAGCGCGATGACGCAGCCGATGTCCGAACCACCGTACGAGGAGACGTGCACGAACGGCTGCTCGTCGAAGAACCGGTGGACGGGCTCGGTCATGAGGGTGGCGGCGATCGGATAGATGCCACCGCCGAGTCCCTTGCCGGTGACGATGACGTCGGGCTCGACGCGGTCGTGCTCGTGCGACCAGATCCGGCCGGTGCGGCCGAGCCCGGTCTGCACCTCGTCGAGCACGAGCAGCGCGCCGCGAGCGCGGCAGAGATCCTGCACGCCGCGGAGGTAGCCGTCGCTCGGCACCGCGATGCCGAGCGTGGCCGGGATCGACTCGAGCACGACCGCGGCGGTGTCGTCGTCGATGGCTGCGTCCATGGCCGCGAGGTCGTCCCACGGCACGTGCACGAAGCCGGGGAGGTCGAGGCCGTAGGGCTCGTGGTACGCGGCGTCGGCCGCCATCGCGGCGAGGGCGGTGTGCCCGTGGTACGCGCCGTGCACCGAGACGATCGTGCGCCGACCGGTCGCGGCGTAGGCGGCCTTGATCGCGACCTCCACGGCCTCCGAGCCGCTGGGCGTGAGGACCACGCCCGGCAGGCGATGGCCCGTGGTCGCGGCGAGCCGGCGTCCGAGCTCGGCCTTCCACCCCGAGACGAGATGGTGGTTCCCCACGTCGATGGTGGTGAGGGCGTCCTGGAGCGCGGCGAGCACGCGCGGGTTGCGGTGCCCGAGGTTGAACACGCCACCGTTGCAGTGGCAGTTGAAGAAGCGTCGGTCGTCGAACGCGTCCCAGAAGTACGGGCCGTCGCGACGACCGAGGACGAGGTCGATGCCGAGGGCCTCGAACGCGTCGACCTTGCCGCGCGAGATGTGCGCGGCGAACGCGGCTGCGGTGTCGGGCCGGTTCGCGAACGGCTGCGGCGGACCGTCCATGGTGCGTCGAGCGTAGGCTGCTCCACGCGTGCCCGACTACCTCGCTTCCCGCCTGCGGGGCTTCGAGACGACGATCTTCGCCGAGATGTCGGCGCTCGCGGTCCGGACCGGTGCCATCAACCTCGGGCAGGGCTTCCCCGACACTGACGGGCCCGCCGAGATCGCGGACGCGGCGATCGCGGCCATCCGGGCGGGTCACAACCAGTACCCGCCGGGGCCGGGCATCCCCGAGCTCCGGTACGCGATCGCCGAGCACCAGCAGCGCTTCTACGACCTCACGTTCGATCCGGAGACCGAGGTGCTGGTGACGGCCGGCGCCACCGAGGCGATCGCGGCCACGATGCTCGCGCTCTGTGAACCCGGCGACGAGGTGGTGACCTTCGAGCCGTACTACGACTCCTACGCCGCCTGCACCGCGATGGCCGGCGCAACACGACGAGTCGTGACGCTGCGACCCCCCGGTTACTCGTTCGACCCCGACGAGCTCGCTCGCGCGTTCACGCCGCGCACGCGCGTCATGTTGTTCAACTCGCCGCACAACCCGACGGGCAAGGTGTTCTCGCGCGACGAGCTCGAGGTGATCTCGCGGCTGTGCATCGAGCACGACGTCATCGCGGTGACCGACGAGGTGTACGAGCACCTGGTCTTCGACGGCGAGCACGTGCCGCTCGCCACGCTCCCCGGCATGCGCGATCGCACGGTGACCATCTCGTCGGGCGGCAAGACGTTCTCGTTCACGGGGTGGAAGATCGGGTGGGTCTGCGCGCCGCCCGAGCTCGTGGCCGCGGTCCGCACCGCCAAGCAGTTCCTCACCTACGTGAACGGGGCGCCGTTCCAGCACGCGATCGCGCACGGCCTGCGGATGGGCGACGACTACTTCCGGGGCTTCGCGGCCGACCTGCGGGAGAAGCGCGACCGCCTGCGCGGAGGGCTGGCCGACGCCGGCTTCGAGGTGTTCGAGCCGGCCGGCACCTACTTCGTGACCGTCGACATCCGCCCGCTCGGCGAGGACGACGGCGCGGCGTTCTGCCGGGCGCTGCCCGAGCGCTGCGGTGTCGTCGCCGTCCCCAACGTGGTGTTCTACGACGACGAGGAGGCGGGGCGGCCCCTCGTGCGGTTCACGTTCTGCAAGCGCCTCGAGGTCCTCGACGAGGCCGCGGGCCGACTCCGGACGCTGGCCGGAGCGCTGCGATGACGGTCGCGCCATGAAGGTTGCGGGGATCCAGCACGACATCGCGTGGCAGGACCCGCCCGCGACGTTCGAGATCGTGCGGCCGCTCGTCGCCGAGGCCGTCGAGCAGGAGGCGCGGCTCGTCGTGCTGTCCGAGATGTTCGCGTCGGGCTTCTCGATGGACACCGAGCGCGTTGCCGAGGCGGACGACGGCCCGAGCACCACGTTCCTGGTCGACCAGGCGCGCGACCACGGGGTGTGGGTGTGCGGCTCGGTGCCGCTGCGCGGCGCGGGCGGCGCGCTGCCGACCAACACGCTGGTGCTCGCGTCGCCCACGGGTGACGTGCACCGGTACGCCAAGATCCATCCGTTCTCGTACTCGGGGGAGCACGAGAAGTACGCGGCCGGGGATGCGCACGTCACCATCGACGTCGAGGGCGTCCGGGTGAGCCTCTTCGTCTGCTACGACCTGCGCTTCGCCGACGAGTTCTGGGCGTTGGCGGATCGCACGGACTGCTACGTGGTCGTCGCCAACTGGCCCGAGAGCCGGCGCGAGCACTGGCGGGTGCTGCTGCGCGCACGCGCGATCGAGAACCAGGCCTACGTCGTGGGTGTCAACCGGGTCGGCACCGCGAACGGCCTCGACTACGTCGGCGACAGCCGCATCGTCGGCCCGATGGGGAAGGTCCTCGTCGACGCACCGCCGATCGATGGCGCCGGGGTGGAGCAGGTGCTGCTCGCCGACGTCGACCCCACGCACGTCGCCGAGGTCCGCGCCCAGTACCCCTTCCTCGCCGACCGTCGCTAGGGTTTTTGGCGTCACCAACTCGACTGTCAGTCGAGTGTGTGACGCCAGAAGACCTCAGCGGTAGGGCGACTCGGCGGCCGACATGCGGCCGGGGACGTAGTGGGGCCAGCGCGGGTCGTCGCCCTTGGGGTCGTCACCGAGGATGGTCACCCGCTGGATGAGGCGGGGCTCGTCGTAGTCGTTGACCGCGTAGTGCTGGGTGCTGCGGTTGTCCCAGATGCCGACGCCCCCCGCTGCCCAGCGGTAGCGGCACTGGAACTGCGGCTGCTCCGAGAACGCGTAGAGGTGGGTGAGCAGCGCGTCGCTCTCGGTGCGGCGCAGCTGGGGGATGTGCGACGTGAACTGCCGGTTCACGTACAGCGACCGCCGGCCGCTCACCGGGTGCACGCGCACGACCGGGTGCTCGGCCTGCTGGCCGGGCTGGCCGAAGACCGCGGCCGTGTGCACCGCGGTGAGGCCGTCGAGCATCTCGCGCAGCGGCGTCGAGATGGCCTCGTACACGAGGTGCTGGTTGGTGAACATGGTGTCGCCGCCACGCGTCGGGCACACGACCATGTGCAGGATCGACGCCATGGGCGGGTGGTCGCTCCACGTGACGTCGGTGTGCCAGACGTCGGCGCGGAAGCCGTGGTCACCGTCGAGCACGACGATCTCCGGGTGCTCGTCGTCGAGCTTCGGGATGAACGGGTGGATCTCGATCTCACCGAAGCGCCGGCCGAGCGCGACGTGCCCGTCGGGGGAGAGCTGCTGATCGGGGAAGAAGACGACGTGGTGCTCGACGAGCGCGGCGTGCACCGCATCGAACTCCGTGTCGGTGAGGTGCTCGAGGTCGACGCCGCGGATCTCGGCGCCGAGCGCGCCGGACACCGGGCGCACGTCGAGGGTGACGGTCGGGCTCATGGACTTCCTCCTGCAAGGATGCCGGCGACCGCGTCGACGAGGGCGTCGACGAGGCCGTCGTAGGACGGGCGGCCCGCGACGGGCCAGTGGCGCCGCGCGCGATCGGGATCGGCGAGCGTCTCGAACATCGGGGTGCTCACGAGGTCGAGACGGAAGTCCAGCGTCGCCGCACCGACCTCGGGCAGCGAGCGTGCGAGCACCGGCGCGACGCGCTCGTATTGCGGGGCGAAGGCGACACCGATGCGGTCGCGCGCGTCGCTTGCGTGCACCGCGGCGAGGAAGCGCACATATGCGCGCCCCGGGCCGTCGGGATCGCGCCCGAACTCCGCGAGCGGCCGCACGAGTGCGTCGACGACCGCGCGCGTCGACGGCCGCGCCGCGTCCTCGAGCGGGGCCAGCATCGCCAGGCGGCGCTCGGTCAGCTCGCCCATCCGACGGGCGAGCACCGCGTCCACGAGCGCGTCCTTGGATCCGAAGTGGTAGTGGACCGCGGCGACGTTGGCGTCGGCCTCCCCGCACACCGCCCGGACCGACGTCGCCGCGAGCCCGCGGTCGGCGATCAGCCGCTCGGCCGCGTCGAGCAGGCGCTCGCGGGTGGCATCGGGTGCGGCGTCGACGGCGACCACGCCGTGAGCGTAGGCCCATCAGGCGATTCAATCAAGTGTTGGAACGCTCTTCACGCCGCGGTGAAGGTGATCGGGAGCTCGGTGATGCCGCGGACGAAGGCGTTGGGGAGGCGGCGGGCGCCCGCGTCGTCGGCGAAGGCCCAGTCGTCGAGGCGGCGGGTGAGCTCCTCGAACATCACCTTGATCTCGAGGCGGGCGAGCGCGGCGCCGAGGCAGAAGTGCGAGCCGAAGCCGAACGAGATGTGCGGGTTCGGGTTGCGGGTCACGTCGAAGCGGTCGCCGTCGTTGAAGACGTCCTCGTCGCGGTTCGCCGAGCTGTACATGAGGAGGACCTGATCGCCCTCACTGATCGCCTGGCCTCGGAGCTCGGTGTCGTGGTTGGCGACGCGGCACATGTTGAGCACCGGCGTCGTCCAGCGGATCATCTCCTCGACCGCGGTGGTCATCAGCGACGGGTCGCCGCGCAGCAGCTCGCGCTGGTCGGGGTGCTTGATCAGCGTCTCGATCCCGGTCGCGATGACGGTCCGCGTCGTCTCGGCGCCGCCGTCGAGCAGCAGCAGTGAGTCCGCGGCGACGTTCTCGTCGGTGAGCGGGCAGCCGTCGATCTCGGCGTGGGTCCAGATCGAGAGGAGGTCATCGACCGGGCACGCGCGCCGCTCCTCGGCGAGCGTGAGGGAGGCGGCGGCGAACTCCATCGCCGACGTCACCCCTTCCTCGTCCATGTAGCGCGGCCCGCCGCCGAGCTTGATGGTCGACTCCGACCAGTGCGCGAGCTGCGGCCACGCGTCGTCAGGGAAGCCGAGGAGGTGCCCGATCATCTTCGCGGGGAGCGGGGCGGCGATGTCGCGGATGACCTCGCACTCCCCGCGGTCCGCGACGCCGTCGATCAGCTCGTTGACGACCTGTCGCACCATCGGCTCGTGCTCGGTGACGGCGCGCGGCGTGAACCGACGCGCCACGAGCATGCGGCGCTGCTTGTGCTCGGGATCGTCGAGCCCGATGATCGATCCGTCGGCCGGGCGGAGGTTGGGGCGGTAGCCGTCGACGTTGTTCCAGGTCGCCAGGTCCTTCTCGATCTCGACGATGTCGGCGTACCGGGTGATGCCCCACAGGTCGTTGACCCGGTCCCGGTACACGGGCTGGTTGGCCCGGAGGTACGCGTAGGTGGGGTCGGGGTCCCCGGCGTAGAAGTCGCCCTCGAGCAGGTCCAGCGAGCCGTCGCTGACGCGGGCGGCGATCGAGTCCGGAGCGTTGGCCATGCCGAGTGTCT
>CAZKTS010000268.1:0-8695 GCA_964555735.1 uncultured Bifidobacteriaceae bacterium | reverse complement strand
CGTACGCGACACCTGGCGGCAATGCTGACCGCGTACCCTGAGCACATCGCCGGGCGGGTCTCGGTGTCGTACCACGACCGACCCGAGCCCGACCGGCAAGGTCGCTAGAGCTCCAGCACCGCCGACGCCGTGGCGTCGGCGGACTCGCGAACGGCCTCGTACGCGATCACCCACGCGGGGTTCGGTGCTTCGGTCGCCAGCACCGGGTTCACGATGTCGACGTCGAGGGCCTCGCCGACGGCCTGGGCGACCAGGAGCCGGGCACCCACCGATGCCGCGTCGTCGATCGTTCGGCACACCACGGGCCGCCGGGTCGCCGCGGCGACGATGCCCCGCCATGCAGGGTCGGCAGCGCCGCCGCCGGCGAGGGCGAGCTCCTCGGCCTCGGGTGCGACGAGGTCGATGCTCCGAGCCACGTCGAACGCCACACCCTCCACGAGCGCGCGGGCGAGCTCGCCCGGGCCGGTGCCGTCGGTGACACCGACGAACGCGGCGTGCGCGTCGAGTCGCCACCAGGGCGCGCGTGCGCCCGAGAACCACGGGAGTGCGATGACCCCGTCGGCGCCCGGCGGCGTGGCGGCGGCGAGGTCGAGCAGCTCGTCGTGTGATCGACCGGTGAGACGCGCCAGCCAGCCCAGCGCCGCACCGGCCGCGCCGAGGCCGGCCTCGACCACGAACCCACCTGCTGCGCCGCGCGACACCTGCCCGACGGTGGGCAGCGCGTGCGTCGGGCCGGGGTGAGGGACCGAGACGTTCGCGGTCGTACCGAACGACACCATTGGCGTCCCGGGTGTCGCGTCCACACCCAGCACCTCGCACGCGCGGTCGCCGGCGCCGATGACCACCGGCACGCCGGCAGCGAAGCCGAGCTCGCTCGCCGCGGTCTCCGTGACCTCGCCCACGACCGACGCCGCGGCGGTGCTCGGGGGAAGCCGATCTGCGTATCGCGCGGTCGCCTCGGACAGCCAACCGCCGTCGAGCGAGCACAGGCCGGTGCGCGACGCCAGGGTCTCGTCGGTCGCAACGACGCCCGCGAGTCGTGCCACCACGAGATCGCGAGGCGAGAGCACCCACCGCGCGTGTTGCAGCACCGTCGGATGCTCCTCGGCCACCCACGCGAGCTTGGCCGCGTGCGCGCTCGCGCCGAGCGCGACGCCCGTGGTGGCTCGAAACGTCGGTGCGTCACCAAGGGCCAGGGCCTGCGGTTCGGCGCGGCGGTCCGACCAGAGGATCCCGGGGCTGAGGGGGTGCAGGAGCGCATCGACCAGGACAAAGGTCTCGCGCGCCGCGGTGAAGCCGATCGCGCCTGCGGCACCGACCGCGTCGCCGCACTCGGCCGCGAGCTTGTGGCACGCCTCGACCACCGACGCCCACCAGTCGGTGGGCCGCTGCTCAGCCCATCCCGGTCTCGGGTGTGACGTCTCGATCGGAGCGCGCGCGATGCCGATGAGCTGATCGGCCTCCCAGAGCGCGGCCTTCGTCGCGCTCGTACCGAGGTCGAACGTGAGGACGCTCACTCGCCGCCGAGCGCGCGCACGATCTTGGCGAGCGCCGAGAAGTCCTCGCGCCCGTACCCGGCCTGGCTCGCGGCACCGAGCATCTGCCGGACCGGGCCCGCGGAGAAGAGCGGCGTGCGCGCCTTCGCGGCGTAGGCGATCGCCAGATCGAGGTCCTTCGCCATGAGGTCGGTCATGAAGCCCGGTGCCCAATCGTTCGAGGCCGGGCTCTCGGGGATCACGCCTTCGGCGGGCAGTCGGGTGCGGACCGCGACGCAGTCACCGGTGGAGTGCGTGATCACCTCGTAGAGCTGCGCGAGGTCGACCCCGGCCTTCGTCGCCATCACCGTGGCTTCCGCGGTCGCGAGCATCTGGGCGGCGTAGATCAGGTTGTTGCAGAGCTTCACGACCTGACCCATGCCCGGGCCGCCCACGTGGACGATCAACCCGGCGAAGGGCTCGAGGGCGGGCCGGGCCGCATCGAGCGTCGCGGCCTCGCCGCCGACCATCAGCGTGAGCGTGCCCGCTTCGGCGCCGGCCGTGCCGCCCGACAGCGGTGCTTCGAGGTACCGGGCGCCCGTGCGTGCGACGCGCTCGTGCTGCGTCCGCTCGACCTCCGGGTCGATGGTCGACGTGTCCACGATGATCTTCCCGGCTCCGAGTGCGGGGAGCGCGTCGTCGAGGACCTCGACGACCTCGGGCGAGTTGGGCACACAGAGGATGGTCACCTCGCTCGCCTCGACGACGCCGCGCGGGCCGCCGCCGTCAGTGGCGCCGAGCTCGAGCGCGGCGTCGACCGGCCCGCGGCTCCGCGACGAGACCACGACGTCGTGACCGGCCTCGACCAGATGGCGGGCCATCGGCAGACCCATCGCGCCCAGACCCACGAACCCGACCTGCATGACCGCTCCCCGATGGTGGTGGTGGCGCGCACGCTACCGTGAGCGCCCTCATGGCCGACGGGGGGACCGTGCCGGGCGGGGTGGAGCAAGAGTCGCGCGCGCAGCCGCAGGAGCCCCTGCTGTCGTTCGCGGTGCCGGACGAGCTGCTCCAGGCCGCGGTCGCGAACAGCAAGGCCGAAGACGCGGTGGCCGACCTCCAGATGATGCCGGGCGTCGGCGAGGGCAAGCCGCCACCGATCCTCGGCATCCTGCGCCGGTTCGGCTGGGCTCCGGTCACCGTCATGACCCTGGCGGCCCTCGTCGTCGCGACCCTCGACAGTGGGCTCGGTGTCCTCGCGCCGGACATCCAGAAGTCGTTCCACATCAACGACGCCGAGCTCGGCGCGGCGATCTTCGCCGCGTCGGCCGCGCAGATCGCGATCGGTCTCCCCGTCGCGTTGGCGAGCGACCGGGGGAGCCGGGTGCGCGTCGCCGCGTTCTGCCTCATGGTCTTCGTGATCGTCGTGCCGTTGCAGGGCCTCGTCGCGAGCGCGTGGCTGTTCGCGCTCTTCGGCATCATCTCGGCCTTCGGCAAGGCACCGAACCAGACCACCCACCTCTCCTACCTCTCCGACTGGTACCCGCCGGAGGCTCGAGCGCGCATCGCCGCGTACCAGCGGGGGCACGAGCCGGTGGCGCGCACCCTCGGTGTGGCGCTCGTCGGCGGCGTGGCGGTCCTGGCGGGGAGCTGGCGCTGGGCGACGCTGCTCGCGCTGCTCGGGGTCCCGATCGTCTTCCTCATCTTGCGACTCAAGGAACCGAAGAAGGGGGAGCACGAGGCCAGCCACATCCTCCAGCAGTCGGGCCTCGCGGTCGACGAACGGCCGGAGGGGACGCCGAAGATCCTGCTCGGCTCGGCGCTCCAACGGCTGCTGCGGATCCGCAGCCTCTACTTCCAGCTGATGGCGGTCGCGGTGCTGGGGTTCGTCGGCCTCGGCATCCCGCTGTTCGGCTCGCTCTACCTCGATCGCGAGTGGGGGCTCGACACCGGCGAGCGCACGACCGTCTACTTCATCATCGGCCTGTCGGCCTTCCTCATCATCCCGGTGGCCGGATTCGTCGGTGACCGGATGTTCCGCCGCCGACCGGAGTCGGTGCTCTACCTCGGCGGCGGCTGCCTCGTCGCGTTCGGTGCGATCTACGTCGGTTCGCTCTACGCGCCGGAGCTCTGGATGGTCGTGCTCGGCTGGTTCCTCGCCGAGTGCACACTCGCGCCGCTCGGTACTGCCATCTTCCAGACGGTCACCGCGACTGCGCCGGCCGACATGCGCACGCTCTCGCTCGCGCTCTTCGGCGTCTACGGCCTCGTGATCGGCGGCTTCGCCGGCGCGGTCGTGCTCGGCGCCATCAGCAACGCGGCCGGGTTCCACGACGGTCCTCGCGTCGCACTGACGACGATGGCGCCGGTGTGCGTCCTCGGCGGCATCCTCCTGGTCTTCGGCGCACGGTGGGTGCGTCGGGACATCACCATGGTCATCGAGGACGTCCTCGAGCGCTACCAGGAGTCCGAGCGCCGGAGCTCGGGCGGCGCGATCCCCGCACTCCAGGTGCGCAACCTCGACTTCAGCTACGGCACGCAGCAGGTGCTGTTCGACGTCAACCTCGAGGTCGCCGAGGGCGAGATCGCGGCGCTGCTCGGCACGAACGGCGCGGGCAAGAGCACACTGCTGCGCGCCGTCGCCGGGCTGGACCATCCGACCCGCGGCACCATCCGGCTCTTCGGGACGACCTCCACCTGGCTCGAGGCCGAGCAGGTGCTCGAGCTCGGCGCGGGGTTGCTCGTCGGCGGGAAGATGACCTTTCCGTCGCTCTCCGTGCGCGAGAACCTCCGCCTCGCCGCGTACTCGTTCCGCAAGGATCGCGCCCGGGCGAGCTCCGCGATCGACGAGGCGCTCGACGCGTTCCCGGCGCTCGAGCAGCGCCTCGACCAGCCCGGTGGAGCGCTCTCGGGCGGGGAGCAGCAGATGCTCGCGCTCGCGCGGGTGCTGCTGTCGCGTCCGCGGCTCCTCATGATCGACGAGCTCACCCTGGGGCTGGCGCCGAAGACGGTGGAGGATCTCATCGCGATCGTGCGGCGGGTGAACGCCGAAGGCACGACGGTGCTCCTGGTCGAGCAGAGCGTGAACCTCGCACTCAGCCTCGCCGCGCACTCGTTCTTCCTCGAGCGGGGCGAGGTGCGCTTCGACGGCCCCACGGCCGAGCTGCTCGAGCGCGACGACCTGCTCCGCCCCGTCTTCCTCACCGCCGGGCACCAATGAACCAAGGCGACCGACCGCGGCGCACGTACCGTGCGTCGCAGGGAGCCGGGGCCCGAGCGGCCCGCTGCGCATGCAGCAGGAGCGGATTGATGGAAGGCGACCGACCGCGGCGTTCGTACCGTGCGTCGCAGGGAGCCGGGGCCCGAGCGGCCCGCTGCGATTGCAGCAGGAGCGGATAGGTGGAGATCACGCTCTTCAGCGTCGTGCAGGGGCTGACCGCCGGCCTGCTCTACGGCCTGCTCGCCCTCGGGCTCGTCCTCATCTACCGCACCACGCGCGTCCTGAACTTCGCGCAGGGGCAGCTGGGGGTCGTCGCCGCCGTCTTCCTGCTGATGCTCACCTTCGACCTCGACCTGCCGTACTGGTTCGCGCTCCCGGTCGTGCTGATCCTCTCGTTCGCGTTCGGGGCGCTGTGCGAGCTCGTGCTGCGTCGGCTGTTCGACCGCCCGCGCGTGATCATGATGGTGGCGACCATCGGGCTCTCGCAGGTGCTGTTCCTCTTCACCGTCCTGCCGTTCGTCGCGCCGAGCGACTTCTTCGTCCCGTACCCCTTGCCGTTCAGCTGGACGCTCGAGGTCGGCGGCGGGATCCTCCAGCCCGGCGAGGTGGCCACGCTGATCGTCGCCCCGCTCGTCGCGCTCGGCCTCGCCGCCTTCCTGCGGTACTCGTCGTGGGGGCTCGGGATGCGCGCCATGGCGGAGAACGCCGACTCGGCCCGGCTCTCCGGCGTCTGGGTCAAGCGCATGTCGACGCTCGCGTGGGCGATCGCCGGGCTGCTCTCGGCCATCACCGCGATCCTCGATGCCCCGGGGCAGGCGAGCGCGCTCAAAGAAGCGCTCCCGCCGGGTCTCTTGCTCCGTGCGCTCGCCGCCGCCTTGATCGCCGCGATGACCAGCTTCACCGTCGCCTTCGTCGCCGGGATCGCGATCGGCATCGTCGAGCAGGTCGTCAACTACAACCTGGTGGGCGACCCCGACAAGACCGCGATCATCACCGCCGGCCTGTTCGTCCTCATCCTCGTCGTCCTGCTCGTTCGGGTGCGCTACCTCCAGCGCGGCGCGCGCGCCGAGGAGCGATCGGCGTGGAGCTTCGGCGGTGAGCGCGCCAAGGCATCGGTCGATCACGTGCGGGCGTGGGTGGGTCGCAGCGGGGTCGCGCTCGCCCTCGCCGTCGCGGTCGTGCTCCCCGAGATCATCAGTCCCGGGCGCTCGTTCCTGATGGCGCGGGTCTGCATCTACGCGGTCATCGCGCTGAGCCTGACCGTCCTGACGGGTTGGGCGGGCCAGGTGTCGCTCGGCCAGTTCGGGCTCGTGGCGGTCGGCGCGATCCTCGCGGCGCGGATGCCCGACGTCGACCTCGTGCTCCTGCTGCCGCTGGCGGGGCTCGTCACCGCGGCGGTCGCGATCGTCGTCGGGCTGCCCGCGCTCCGCATCCGCGGCCTCTACCTGGCGGTGACCACGCTCGGCTTCGCGCTGTTCATGCAGGTGTCGGTGCTGTCGACCCCCTGCTGGGACGCGCCGTTCGTGGGCGGTCAGGTGTGCACCGGCCTGCCGGATCCGTCCTCGACGCTCGTCCCCCGCCCGACCTTCCTCGGGCTCGATCTCGCCTCGGACGCCGGCTTCGCCTGGTTCTCGCTGGGCGTGCTGCTCGTGGCGATCGTGGTGACCCGGACCTGGCGCGACCGGGGCATCGCGCGGCGGCTCATCGCGGTGCGCGACAACGAGACCGGTGCCGGGGCGATGGGCATCGAGGTCGTGCGCACCAAGCTGCTGGCGTTCGCGCTGTCGGGCTTCATGGCCGGTGTCGCCGGGGTGTGCCTCGCCTTCGCGCTCGAGCGCATCAAGCCCGGCGACTTCTCGGTGACCGAGTCGATCCTCGTGCTGTCGATGGTCGTGATCGGCGGGCTGGGCTCGGTCGAGGGTGCAGTGCTCGGCGCGCTGTACCTGGTCGGTCTCCCCGCGGCCGTCGGCTCGACGTCGACGGTGCAGTTCATCACGAGCGGCTTCGGCGTCCTCATCTTCCTGCTCTACCTGCCGGGCGGGCTCGCCGACGTCGTGCACAAGGCCGCCGACGGCATCGCCGCGCTGGTGCATCGGTGGATGGCGCGCGGCGAGCCGCCCGCAGCGGCGGGCGACCCGGTGCCCGCTGTGGTCGAACCATGACCGCGGGCGCGCTCGGCGTGCGCGACGTCGCGGTCTGGTACGGCGGCGTCCACGCGGTCGACGGCGTGTCCTTCGAGGTGCCCGCCGGCGAGGTGCTCGGGCTCATCGGCCCGAACGGTTCCGGGAAGACCACGTTGCTCGACGCGATCGGCGGGCAGGTGCGATGCACGCGTGGGGCGGTTGCGCTCGACGGGCTCGACCTCGTCGACCACTTCCCGGAGGACCGGGCCAGGCTCGGGCTCGTCCGGTCGTTCCAGGACTGCCGGCTGTTCCCCGAGCTGACCGTCACCGAGGTGCTGCTCGTGTCGGAGGATGCGCGCCGACGCGCCGGCGTCCTCGCGACGACGTTCCACCTCCCGTGGGCTCGGCGCGCCGAGCGCGCCAAGCGGGCGGCCGTGGCGGAGGTCGTGGACGCCTTCGGGCTGGCGCGCTTCCGCAACCACCGCGTGGCCGAGCTCTCCACCGGTACCCGCCGGGTCGTCGACCTCGCGAGCATCGTGCTGGCCGAGCCGCGTGTGCTGCTCCTCGACGAGCCCACCGCCGGGATCGCGCAGCGCGAGGCCGAGGCATTCGCGCCGCTGCTGCAGCGCATCCACACGGTCACCGGCGCCACGATCGTCCTCGTCGAGCACGACGTGCCCCTGGTGTTCTCGCTCTGCACCCGCATCGTGGTGATGGAGGCCGGGAAGGTCGTGAGCGCCGGCACCCCCGACGTCGTGCGCGCCGACCCTGCTGCCGTGGCGGCGTACCTCGGGGCGAGCCCCGAAGCCCTCGCCCGAAGTGGCAGGCTGGCGGACGAGAGCTAGGGGAGCGGGGGGAACGATGGGCGCCTTCGAGGTCCGGACCCGGCGGTTCTGGCGGCGCGCCGGCGAGCGTGGCCTCTGGGCCCGTGCGATGACGGTCGTGCTCGCGGTGGTGCTGGTCGGTGGCGGCCTGCTCGGCGTCCTCGCCGCGGTCAGCGGCGACCAGGCCGAGGCCGGGACCGGCGCGGCGGCGTCGAGTCCCGGTGGCGTCGAGCCCAGCACCGACGGCGTCACCAAGAAGTCGGTGACGGTGGTGTTCCCGGTGATCGACCTCAGCGCGGCCGGACAGGCCGTCGGTCTCCAGGGTCTCTCGGACGAGAAGGACCCGATGGGCATCAAGACCTACGTCAAGGCGATCAACGACGCCGGTGGCATCAACGGACGCCTCATCGATGCGCGCATCGAGAAGTTCGACCCCTCCGACCCCGCCGACATGCGCGCGAAGTGCAAGGACTGGACCACGAGCGGCGAGGTGTTCGCGGTCGTCGACACCGGCAAGTGGTACGACGACAACCAGCTGTGCATCACCGAGGAAGGCCACCTGCCGCTCATCAGCTCGTGGACGACCGTCACCGACTGGACCGAGCGCGGTGCGCCCTACCTGTGGTGGACGGGCCCCGATCAGGCCGACGTCGTCCTCAACCTGGTGCCTTGGGCCGTGCGCGAGGGACTGCTCGGGCCCGACACGAAGTTCGCGGTGCTCGCGAGCGACCGCGCCGGCGACAAGCTCGCGGTGAACGACTACCTGCTGCCCGCGCTTCGCGCGCAGGGCCTCGACCCGACGGTCGTCGACACGATCACGGCCAGCCTCGACGACCCCGCGAGCGCCCAGAGCCAGGCCAAGAGCGCGGTCTCGAAGCTGAAGAGCGAAGGGGTCGAGACCGTCATCCCGTTGATGCCGGTCAACGCGTTCCGCACGTATCTGTCGGCTGCAAAGGCCCAGCAGTACGCACCGAAGCTCGTGCTCTCCGACTACGAGGGCTCCGTGAACACGGCTCTCGGCCTCGCCGAGTTCCAGTTCCCGGACCTCCTGAG
>CAZKTS010000267.1:0-3244 GCA_964555735.1 uncultured Bifidobacteriaceae bacterium | reverse complement strand
CGACGCGCCGCACCGGACGGTCAGCCGCGGGCTGCAATCGGGCGTCACGACGACGTCGACACGCGAGTTCGCCCCGATCGTCGGCGGGACGCGACTCACCGCGACGATCGAGTGGGACGTCCCCGTCCGCTACGTCGGCCGCCTCATCACCGCACCGCTGCGCGGCCCCCTCCGCCGCTCCCTGCGCGAGACCCTCCACACCGCCAAGGAGACCATCGAATCCCGCCCGTGAACCCTTGCCACGTCAGGTCAGGAGGTCGTGGGCGACGGCTTCCCAGAGCTGCTCGCTGAGGGCGAGGCTCTCGAGGTCGACGCGCTCGTCGTTGCCGTGGAACATCGTGGCGTAGTCCTCGAACGACAGCCGACGGCTGAACAGCGCGAAGCCGTAGCCCACCGAGCCCGCCCGCCGGAAGTAGCGGTTGTCGGTGCCGCCGACCATCAGGAACGGCACGAGGCCCGACCCCTCGATGAGCCGGCCACTCACGCGCGCCAGCGAGTCCCAGAGCGGCGTGTCGATCGGCGACTCGGTCGACGGGTCGTCGTTGGACTCGATCTCCACCTGATCGGCGAGGTCGCCGAGTGCCTCCCGGAGCAGCGCGAGCGTCTCCTCGCCGGTCTGCCCCGGCAGCGTGCGGATGTCGACCTCGAGCTCCACCGCGTCAGGGATCACGTTGGTCTTGGTCCCGCCGTGCGCGACGGTCGGCGCGAACGTCGTGTGCGTGCACGCGTGCACCAGCCGCGACATGCCGAGCGGCAGCTCGGCGAGCGCGTCGCGCAAGCCGTCGGGATCGAGGAACGCGGCCCGGATCTCGTCCGGGTAGTGCATCCCCTCGACGAACTGGCGCCAGACGTCGTGGATGTCGGTCGGGGGGTGGAACTCCGCGATCCGTCGCACCACCTCGGCTGCGGTCACCAGCGCGTTGTCGGTGCGGTACGGCTGTGACCCGTGCCCAGGCGTCCCGCGGATCGTGAGCTTCGACCAGAACGTGCCCTTCTCGGCCGTCAGCACCGGCAGCCGGATGCCCTCGGACGTGGGCATCTGGTAACCACCCGACTCGGTGATCACGTAGTCGGCATAGACCGCCTCGCGCTCGTGCTCGACGAGCCAGCGCGCGCCCCACGTGCCGAGCGCTTCCTCGTCGGCCACCGCGAGGTAGATGAGCGTGCCCTTGGGTGTGAAGCCGCTGTCGGCGAGGTGCTTGAACGCGACGGCCTGCGACGCGGTGATGTTGAGCATGTCGACCGCGCCGCGGCCCCACACGAAGCCGTCGACGATGTCGCCCGAGAACGGATCGCGGCTCCAGCCATCGGGGTTCACCGGCACGACGTCGGTGTGGCCCATGAGGAGGAGGCTCGGCGCGTCGGGGTCGGAGCCTTCGATGCGCGCGACGAGGCTCTCGCGCCCGGGCTGAGGCTCGTAGCGCTCCAGGTCGAGGCCGGTCGCGCCCAGGTACTGCGCCAGCGCGTCGACGCTGCGCACCTCGTCGCCCGAGTCGACCCGTCCGTCGTTGACGCAGTGGTTGCGGATCAGCGTCTGGAGCAGGTCCGTCGTCTGGGCCTGGATGCTGTCCAGGTCGTCGCTCACGTGCCGACCAGGGCTTCCGGCAGCTCGTCGGCGGTGAGCTTGCGCAGACCTTCGAAGCCGTCGGTCGCGGTGTAGGCATCCTCCGCGAGCAGCAGCCCGTCGGCGTCGTACGGCCAGAACACCGCCATCCGGGCCTCGTACAGGTAGTACGCGTCGGGATCGTCGATGTCGTCACGCCCGACGGCCCGGAGCGTCGCGCCCGGGTACGCGATGCGCATCATCCCCTCGGTGACGATGCAGTCGTCGTCGACCACGAGGCGCTCGACGTCGTACTCGAGGTTCGTCGCACCCGACGCGGCGAAGTCCTTGTAGAACTGCTCGACGGCGGGCCGGCCCTTGGGGCCGAAGTCACCCGGCGTGGCACCCCACTGGTGGTACTGCGGGTCGGGCGCCAGCGTGGCCATGAGCCCCGGGATGTCGGCGGCCGCCTCGGCCTTCATGTGGGCCAGGACGTTCTCGAGCAGCTGGCGGCGGCGGGGACTCGTCTCGGTCTCGAGTCGGGCCTCGACCTTCCGCCACGTCTTCGTGGGATCCAAGCGTGCCATGGGCGAACGGTACCGCCGCCCGACGGGTACCGCTCGCGAGCGATCACCCCGCCCCGCGAGACAAGCAGCCATCCGGTTCCGAAAGGGTTCTATGCGGCGGAATCGGCGAGACGGACGTCGCCTCGTCGCGAGCGTCGGCGTGGCCGCCGCCCTCGTCGTGGTCTCCGTCGCGGTCGGCGCCGTGGCCATGGCCGTCACCGCCCGCGACACCGACACGACGGCACGGCGCGAGCCGGTCTCGGTCGCCGTCACGCCACCGGACCGCCTCGGGCCGAACAGCGCGCTCCAGCGCGCTGCGAGCGCGGAGCAGGCGCTCGACACGCCCGCGAACCTCGGGCCCGGCGCGCGCATGGTGCTCTTCGGCGACTCGGTGGCCGACACCGTGAGCTGGGGCCTCATCCCCGAGGCCGCGCGCCGCGGTGCGTCCGTGAACCCCCGGGTCGTACCCGGGTGCTCGACCATCCGCGGCACGCCGCTGCTGCCCGACGGCAGCACGGTGCCGTGGGCCGACAACTGCGAGGCGCACCTCCCGATGTGGCTCGGCGAGGTCGCGTCGGCCCCGGCCGACACCGTGCTGTGGCTCTCGACCTGGGACACCGCGATCCGCGGCGTCGACGGCATCGTGGCGAACCCCGCGACGCCGGAGGGCCGAGCGATCATCGCCGACCTCACGCGCCAGACCGCCGACGTGATCGCGCCGCCGGGCTCCGGACGACGCATCGTCTTCCTCCTCGCCGCGCCGCCGTCCGTCACGCCGCGTGGCGCGCCCAACCCCGACATCGTCACCGCGTTCACGCAGTACAAGGACGTGCTCGAGCTGGTCGTGCAGTCGGACCGGTCGCGGTTCTCCCTCTTGCCCCTCGCCCGCTTCGTGTGCCCGGCGGGGCCACCGTGCCCGGAGCTCGCTACCTTCGAGATGGCGCCACGCGCGGACGACGGCGGTCACTTCACCCGCGCCGGCTCCGACTGGGTCGCGCCGCTGATCCTCGACGCCCTGGGCGTCTAGCGGGTCCGCCTCAGGCTGCGGGCGCGGCCCGGTACAGCAGCGGGCCGTCGCCGTCCTGCCAGCGCTCGGCCTCGTTCGCGAGGACCATGTGCTCGAGGTGGGCGAACG
>CAZKTS010000266.1:0-18387 GCA_964555735.1 uncultured Bifidobacteriaceae bacterium | reverse complement strand
CTTCGTGCTCGCGGCGACCGGCGAGACCCTCTGGTTGGTGTTCGCGGGGCTTGTCCTGTCCGGACTCGCGCTCGGCGTGTCGCAGCCGTCGCTGATCACCGAGGCCGCGAGCACGGTCGAGCCCGAGCGGCTCGGCCTCGCGAACGCGGTGCAGCAGATGGCGGCACAGATCGGTGCGGTCACCGGCATCCAGCTGCTCTCCAGCCTCCAGCACGACACCGCCGGCTCGGACGGCTTCGCGGTCGCCTACACCGTCGGCGCGGTCGTGGCCATCGTCGGCGTGCTGGGCGCCATCCGTCTTCCGCTCTCGGCGCCCAAGGCGCCGGGCCGCTCGGGCCCCGGCTCGGGCGGCGCAGGATACCTGCGCCGCTGATCCTCGCCTCGCGCTCCCCGCGCGTCGAAGAGCTATTCAGTAATGGCTTGGACGGCGCTGGCGAGGCCGGTGCCGGGGCCGGCGCCGCCGGCCTGGGCGGCCATGAGCTTGGCCATGTCGCCCTGCACCTTCACCTTGCCGGCCATGAACGCCTGCATGCCGGCGGCGGGGTCGCCGGTGACGAAGACCTCGCGCGCGGTCTCGTAGTCCGTCGTCAGCGTGACGTCGGCGCCGTCGGTGTGCTCGCGCCCCCACGTGCCGCTGCCGTCCTTGGCGCCCATGTGCATCCGGCGCTCGTCGCCGAACGGGGTGTCGGTGACAGTGAGGTTGATCACGACGTTGGCGTGCGCCGGTGTCTCGGTGCCGTGCTCTTCGACCAGCTGCTCGACCGCGCCGAACCAGTCGTCCGAGAGGAAGGGGTGCTTCGCCACGTGGGACCTCCTGCGGGTCGTCGCGCTTCGTCGACGGCGGGTCGGGCGGCGCAGCGTACGCTCGGAACCGTGGCGATGGCTACCAGGGAGCAACGGTTCGCTTCGCGCCGCCGGAAGGCGTGGTCGGCGCCGCCGCTCCGCATCGATCGGGCCGAGTGCATCACGTGCGACGACTGCGTGCGGGCCTGCCCGCCGCGCCTCGACGCCATCATCCACCACGCAGGGAGCCTGGTGGTGATCCCGGAGCTGTGCAGCGGCTGCGGCGCGTGCCTGCCGGTCTGCCCGGTCGACTGCATCCATCCCGATCCCGACTGGCAGCCGGCCCCGGACTCGTGGTGGCGCTCGGCCCTCCGGGACGCCGAATCCGAGAGAGGTTCGGCGCGGGCCGCTCGGTAGGCTCGCCCGTCATGGCCCGCATCACGCGCGCGGACGTCGAGCACGTCGCCCGCCTCGCCCGACTCGAGCTCACGGACGCCGAGCTCGATGCGTCGACCGATCAGCTCGAGGCGATCCTCGAGCACGCGGAGGACGTCGCTGCGCTCGACCTCGCCGACGTCCCCCCGACGTCGCACCCGCTGCCGCTGGTCAATGTGCTCCGACCGGATGTGGTCGGACCGACCGTCGACCGCGAGGAGGTGCTCGCCGCCGCGCCCGCGACGGAGAGCGACCGGTTCCGCGTCCCGCGCATCCTCGACGCCTCGTGACCGCCGCCCGCGACATCGCCGCGGCCGTCCGGGCCGGGGAGCGCTCGGCGCGCGCGGTGGTCGACGAGCACCTCGACGCCATCGCGGCCCGCGACGCCGACCTCCACGCGTTCAACCTGGTGCTTGCCGACGAGGTGCGTGCCGCGGCCGACGCCGTCGATGCGGCCGTCGCGCGAGGTGAGGATCCCGGCCCGCTCGCCGGGGTGCCGGTCGCGCTCAAGGACAACCTGTGCACGCGAGGCATCCCCACCACGTGCAGCTCCCGGACCCTCGAGGGCTGGCGCCCGCCGTACACCGCGACCGTCGTCGAGCGGATCGTCGCGGCAGGCGGCGTCGTCGTCGGGAAGACCAACCTCGACGAGTTCGCGATGGGGTCGTCGACCGAGAACTCCGCCTTCGGGCCGAGCAAGAACCCGCACGACCCCACGCGTGTGCCCGGTGGGTCGTCCGGCGGGTCGGCCGTGGCGGTCGCGGCGGGGTTCGCGCCGGTCTCGCTCGGCTCCGACACCGGTGGCTCGATCCGCCAGCCCGCCGCGCTGTGCGGCGTCGTCGGCGTGAAGCCCACCTACGGCCGGGTCTCCCGCTACGGCCTGGTCGCGTTCGCCAGCAGCCTCGACCAGATCGGCCCGTTCGCGACGAGCGTCGCCGACGCCGCGGTGCTGCTCGACGTCATCGACGGCCCGGATCCGCTCGACTCGACCGCGATGCCCGACGAGCCGCCGTTGCTTGCCGACGTCGTCGGTGAGGGAGTCGACGGGATGCGCGTCGGCATCATCGAGGAGCTCACCGACGCCGATGGCGTCCAGTCCGAGGTGCGCGACGCGATCGAGCGCGCCGGTGCTGCGCTCGAAGCCGCCGGCGCGACCGTCGAGCGCGTCTCGGTGCCGTCGGTCATCTACGGCGTCTCCGCGTACTACCTGATCGCGCCGGCCGAGGCGTCGTCGAACCTCGCGCGCTACGACGGCGTCCGCTACGGGCTGCGCGTCGACGGCGACGATGTCGAAGAGATGAACCGCAGGACGCGCGCCGCCGGGTTCGGACCTGAGGTCAAGCGACGGATCATGCTCGGCACCTACGCGCTGTCGGCGGGCTACTTCGACGCGTACTACGGCAAGGCGCAACGTGTCCGCACGCTCATCGTGCGCGACTTCGAGCGGGTGTACGCCGACTTCGATGCGTTGCTCTCGCCGACGTCACCGACGGTTGCGTTCGAGCTCGGCGCCAAGGCAGCCGATCCCCTCTCGATGTACCTCTCCGACGTCTGCACGATCCCGACGAACCTGGCCGGGCACCCCGCGATGTCGGTCCCGTTCGGCACCGGCGAGGGTGGCCTCCCGGTCGGCGTGCAGGTGCTCGGCCCCGAGCTCGGCGAGGCAGCCATGTTCCGCGTCGCCGCCGCGCTCGAGGCGGCCGCGCCGTGATGGCCTTGGCGGAGAGCGTGGGGGGCAACGGTTGCCCCCTGGACTCTCCAGACCGGGTGGTCCGAGGCTTGGCGGAGAGCGTGGGGGGCACTGCGTGCCCCCACGGCTCTCCAAACCGGGGGTCAGCGCGCGCCGACCGAGGAAAGCAGGTCGGAGCAGAACCAGCGGAGGGCGCGGTTGAGCACGTCGGCGGCCTCCCACTGCACGAAGTGGCCGACGCCGGGGAGCGTGAACGGGCCGATGCACTCCGTGAACGCGACCGCGCACCGCTCGGGGAAGGTCTCGGGCACCACGTTGTCGGCGGCGCCGTAGAGCACGAGCGTGGGGATCGGGTTTGGCTCGAAGAGCATCGGGATCTCGCTGAGCTCGCGCTTCCCGAACGCACCCTCGTACACACCCCAGCTCGCGCGGAGCCGATCGGCGTCGGCGAACGGCTCGCTCATGAAGTCGACCTCGCCGGCGGTGAACGCGCCCCGTGCCGCCCACAGGCGGTGTCCGTACATGTCGGCCACGTAGGCCCGACGGCGGGCCGGCGTGTCGAGCTCCGCGAGCAGGCCGTCGGCGTCGTTGGCCTGTCGACGGAAGTAGTCGGCCGTCGTCCGCGTCGACTGCGGCTCGTCGGGCGGGATGCCGGCCGCGGCGTACGCGTCGTCGAGGCTCGGCGGCAGCGTGTTGAAGTAGCACTGGCGCGGGGCGAAGCCGGGGTTGCGCAGGCCGAGGTCGTAGACGACCGGACCCCCGACGTCACCGCCCACGAGCACGCACTGCTCGTGACCCAGCACGTCGTGCACGAGGGCGTACAGGTCCAGCGAGAACGCCGCGACGTCGTAGTGACCGTCGGGGGCGAGACCCGACTCGCCGTGCCCGCGCAGGTCGGGCGCGATCACCTCGAAGCCGGCGGCCGCGAGCGGCGCGATGTTGCGCCACCAGATGCGCTTGGTCTCGGGGTACCCGTGCACGAGCAGGATCGGGAACCCGCGCGCCCCTTCGTGCACGAACGCGAGCTCCACGCCGTCGCGTACCGTCTCGCGTCGTACGGTGAAGGCGTGCGGATCCGGTGCGCTCGTGCCCCCGTCGCTCACAGTGGGGGAGTCTCGCATGGCGCGTGACGACTTCGAGGCGGTCATCGGGCTCGAGGTGCACTGCGAGCTGTCGACGGCCACCAAGCTGTTCTGCTCGTGTCCGAACGAGTTCGGCGCCGAGCCCAACACGAACGTGTGCCCGGTGTGCCTCGGGCTCCCCGGCTCGCTCCCGGTGCTCAACGCCCAGGCCGTCGAGGCGGCACTGCGGCTCGCGGAAGCGCTCGGGTTCGACGTGCCGGAGCAGTCGATCTTCGCCCGCAAGAACTACTTCTATCCCGACATGCCGAAGGACTACCAGATCAGCCAGTACGAGGAGCCCGTGCTCGCCGACGGCTCGATCGACGTCGACGGCGCGACCGTCGGGATCGAGCGCGCGCACCTCGAGGAGGACACCGGCAAGACCCAGCACGTCGGTGGGAGCGGGCGCATCACCGACGCCGACTACTCGCTCGTCGACTACAACCGCGCCGGCGTCCCGCTGCTCGAGATCGTGAGCCGTCCCGACATCCGCAGCGCGGAGCAGGCCCGGGGCTACGTGAACGAGCTGCGCGCGGTGCTGCAGGCCATCGGCGCCTCCGACGTCAAGATGGAAGAAGGGTCGCTGCGGGTCGACGCCAACGTGTCGGTGCGGCCGGTCGGCGCCGACGAGTTCGGCACCAAGGTCGAAGTGAAGAACATGAACTCCATGCGCTCGCTCGGTCGAGCCATCGACTACGAGATCGACCGCCAGGTCGCGGCGGTGGAGGCCGGCGAGCGGATCGTGCAGGAGACCCGGCACTGGGACGAGGACGCCGGACACACGCAAGGCATGCGTTCGAAGGAGGGCTCGAGCGACTACCGCTACTTCCCCGAGCCCGACCTCGTGCCGCTCGCGCCGACCGCGGAGCAGCGCGCCGCCGTGCGCGGCTCGCTCCCCGAGCTGCCGCACGCGATCCGGACGCGCCTCGTCGAGGAGTGGGGCATCAGCGATGCCGATGCGCGCGTCCTCGTGGGCGCACCGGGCCTCGCCGCGTTCGCGCAGGAGGCTGCGGTCGCGCTCACGAGCGGTGCGCCCAAGGACGTCGCCAACTGGTGTGTAGGCGACGTCCTCGGGTACCTGAACGAGTCGAACCTGTCGGTCGAGGTGCTGCCGCTCGCGCCCGACGGGCTCGCGGAGCTCGTCGACCTGGTCGCCGACGGCACGCTCTCGCGCAAGCAGGCCAAGGATGTGCTCTCCGAGTGCCTCCGCGAGCCGAAGCGCCCGAAGCAGGTGGTGGAGGAGCGCGGGCTCGCGCAGGAGAGCGACACGGGCGCGCTCGGTGCGATCGTCGACGAGGTCTTCGCCGCGAACGCGGACGCCGTCGAGGAGTGGCGCGCCGGCGACGACAAGGTGAAGAAGAAGAAGGCCGGCTTCTTGATGGGCGAGGCCATGAAGGCCAGCAAGGGCTCCGGGAACCCCCAGCTCCTCAAGCAGCTCATCGACGAGCGCCTCGGCTGAGCCTCTTCACGCCGCGAACCGGGTGACGATCCCGGGCGAGTGACGCCACAACCCCTCAGCGCACCGCTACGGCATGGACGTACGGGGGGACGCGGGTGAGCTCGGTGAACGAGTGCGCACCGTCGGTCGAGGCGAACACGCCGCCGTCGGGGTCGGCGAACGCGACGGTGCTGCCGCGGGCGTCGAGCATCCCGGTGTCGACGATGCCCGCGAGCCACTCGGGGAGACCGCCCTGCACGCGCTCGATCAGTCCGCCCGCGAGCGGGCGGCGGTAGAGCGCGCACTTCGATCCGAACGGCCCGTCGGACGCGCTGACGACCACCGCGTCCGTCGTGCACGCGACCGCCCGCGAGTAGCTGGCGTGCATGCCGGCGTTGTCGACGGTCCAGGTGATGCCGCCGTCGGTGCTGGTGCAGAGGCCCACGGCTGCGGCCGCGAGCACCAGGCGCGGGTCCTGGGGGTCGGCCCGCACCTCGTGGACGTCGGCCTCGGGGTCGATGGTGGGCAGCCAGGTCGCGCCGGCATCCGTGGACCGAGGGATCCCGCCCACGTGGACGCTCGCGAGCAGGGCGGTGCCGTCGGCGGTCGCGCTCATCGAGCGCACGTAGGGCACCGGGCTGCCGACCGCGTGCCAGGTGTCGCGACCTTCGACCGTCTCGAACCCCGCCAGCGGAGCGAGCTCGCTGCCGCGGGCTCGGAACATCCGGCCGGTGCGCGTGCCGAGCAGCACGCCGTCGGTGACGGGGAGGAACGCGCGGATGTCCTCGTCGTCGAGTCGGGCGATCTCGCTCCACGCGCCGTCGGGTGTGCGACGCAGCACCACGTGCTCGGACGCCACGGCCCACCACGACTCGGTGCCTCGGCTGTCGGCGCCGCGTCGGAGCAGCGTGACCGGCCCGGCGTCGTGCTCGGCGGCGACCGTCCCGTCGTCGTCGATGGCGAGCACGCCGTGATCCGTGCCGAGCAGCAGGCGAGGCATCAACCCCCGACGATACGACGCCTGGCACAGGTAGCCTGACGCCCCATGAACATGAAGCCGCGCAGTGGTGAGGTCACCGACGGGATCGAGAAGGCGGGCGCACGCGCCATGCTGCGCGCGGTCGGGATGACCGACGACGACTGGGGCAAGGCGCAGGTCGGTGTCGCCTCCAGCTGGAACGAGGTCACGCCCTGCAACATGCCGCTGGACCGACTTGCCAAGCGGGCGAAGGACGGCGTGCGCGACGCGGGCGGCTTCCCGCTCGAGTTCGTGACCATCGCGATCAGCGACGGCATCTCGATGGGCCACGAGGGGATGCGCGGCTCCCTCCCGTCCCGCGAGATCATCGCCGACTCGGTGGAGTGCGTGATGCACACCGAGCGACTCGACGCGCTCGTCACGTTCGCGGGATGCGACAAGAGCCTGCCCGGCATGCTGATGGCCGCCGCCCGCCTCAACCTGCCGGCGGTCTTCCTCTACGGCGGCACGATCCTGCCCGGTCGGCACAAGGACCGGGCCATCGACATCGTCGACGTGTTCGAGGGCATCGGTGCGTGCGCCGCGGGCACGATCTCGGAGAACGAGCTCGGCGAGATCGAGATGGAGGCCTGCCCGAGCATCGGCTCCTGCGCGGGCATGTTCACCGCCAACACCATGGCGTCGGCCGCCGAGGCACTCGGCATGTCGCTCCCTGGCAGTTCGGCCGCGCCGGCCGTCGACGAGCGCCGCGACGTCTTCGCCTACGAGAGCGGCCGCGCGGTGATGGGGCTGCTGGAGTCCGGGATCCGACCGCGCCAGATCCTCACCAAGGAGGCGTTCGAGAACGCCATCGCGGTCGGCATGGCACTCGGCGGATCCACCAACCTCGTGCTGCACCTCCTGGCCATCGCGTTCGAGGCCGGCGTGGAGCTCGAGCTCGACGACTTCAACCGAGTCGGCGCGCGGGTGCCGCACATCGCCGACATGAAGCCGCACGGCCGCTTCCACATGACCGACCTCGACGGCGTGGGCGGTGTGCAGGTGGTGCTGCGCGAGCTGCTCGACGCCGGCCTGCTCCACGGTGATTGCCTCACCGTCACCGGTAGGACCATGGCGGAGAACCTCGCCGCGCTCGACCCGCCCGCGCCCGACGGTCAGGTGGTGCACCCGCTGTCTGATCCGATCCACACCCAGGGCGGGATCGCGGTCCTCACCGGCTCGCTCGCCCCGAAGGGCAGCGTGGTGAAGGTGGCCGGCCTCGACGCGATGCGGTTCGAGGGTCGCGCGCGCGTGTTCGACGGCGAGGACCTCGCGATGGAGGCCGTCCTCGCGGAGAAGATCGAGGCCGGCGACATCGTCGTCATCCGCTACGAGGGTCCGAAGGGCGGTCCCGGGATGCGCGAGATGCTCGCGATCACCGGCGCGATGAAGGGCGTCGGGCGTGGCGGTGACGCCGCCCTCATCACGGACGGTCGGTTCTCGGGTGGCACGCACGGGTTCTGCGTGGGCCACGTCGCGCCGGAAGCGGTCGACGGCGGCCCGATCGCGCTCGTCGAGGAGGGTGACCGGATCGTCATCGACGCCGAGACCCACACCATCGAGCTGCTCGTCGACGAAGCGACGCTCGAAGAGCGCCGCCGCCGGTGGAAGCCACGCGAGCCGCGCTACACCACGGGGTTCATCGCCAAGTACGCGCGCCTCGCGCAGGGCGCGGAGCGCGGCGCGATCACCAACGCCTGAGTCGGCCGCATGCGCGATCGGCCGCCCGCCCGTACACGCGCGGCCCTCGACGGAGCCGACCTCACGGATCTCTTCACGTACCGCCGAGGGTTCCCCCACGAGCTCTTCGCACGGCACCGATCCGCGGCCCCGGTGCTGTGGCACGACGCCAGCCCGCACACGCCCGACGGTGAAGGCTTCTGGTCCGTCGCGACCTATCGCGAGTCGCTCGACGTCCTGCTCGCACCGGACCGGTTCTCGTCCGAGGGCGGCGGCGACCGGCCTCGGGGCGGGTCCGCGCTCGCCGACTCGTCGGCCGCGGGCAAGGCGCTCAACATGACCGACGATCCACGCCACCGCGACGTGCGTCGCCAGGTCAGCCCGAGGTTCACGCCGAGGGCTGTCGGGGTGCACGCACCTGACCTCCGCGTTCGGGTGGGCGGGCTGCTGGACGCAGCCTCGACCGATCGGTTCGATGTCGTCGATGCCGTCGCCCGCCCGGTGGCGCTGGTGGGCGTGGCGGCGATGCTCGGCCTCCATGACGACGAGGCGACGACCATGTGGGAGCTGGTCGACGCGCAGCTCTCACGGGGGCGCGCCGACGCGAAGACATCGGGGGACACACCGATGGATCGTCTGCGTACGTTCGTCGACGAGATCGCCGCCGAGCGCACCGCGGAACCACCCGACGACTTCTTCGGCGACATCCTCCGGCTCCGGGGGACGCCCGACCGGGTCTCGCTCGATGACGACGAGATCTGGCTGCTCGTGTGGCTCGTCTTCACCGCGTCGACGGAATCGGTGGCGAACCTCGTAGCCGCGAGTGTCCACGCACTCATGCGGCGGCCGGACGCGTGGCGCGAGCTCCGAGAGGGTCGCGTGTCGGTGGTGACCGCGGTCGAGGAGCTGCTCCGATGGACCAGTCCGGCCGGCCCGACCCGCCGGACCGCCACCGCCACGTGCGAGCTCGCGGGCGCGTCGATCCGCGCCGGCGAGAAGGTGGTCGTCTGGGAGGCGTCGGCGAACCGGGACGGCCTCGTGTTCGACGCGCCCGACGAGCTCGATCTCGCCCGGGCGCCGAATCCCCACCTCGGCTTCGGGTTCGGGTCGCACTTCTGCCTGGGTGCTGCACTCTCGAGGCTCGAGCTCCGCATCGTCCTGGAGGAGATGCTCCGCCGATACGCAGCCGTCGAGCCGGACGGCGCCGAGCAGTGGTCACCTCGGAACAAGCTGACCGCGCTGTCGTCGCTGCCCGTGCGGGTCACGGCGGACGATCGCCGTGCCTGAGCCCGGGGCGGCCGCCGGCCGATCCTCCCGAGGCGGCCTCCGCGCCCGGGTCGCCCGGACCGCGCAAGCGGTCCGCCGCCGCAGCGTCATCGATGTCGCCGGCGACCTCCGGGGCACGATCCTGCTCGCCGGCACCGGCCGCAGCGGCACGACCTGGATCGGTGGGGTGCTCGCCGGCGAGCGGGGCTGTCGGTACGTGTTCGAGCCGTTCTCCGCGCGCGCCGGCGAGCAGGCCGCCGACTTCCGCTACGCGGAGTACGTCGCGCCCGGGACCGAGGACCCGGCGCGACTCCACACCGCCGCAGCGTTGCTCGGTGGGCGGGTGCGGAGCGGCTGGACCGAGCGCTACAACCGTGCGCACCTCGCGACGCGACGGGTCGTGAAGGAGATCCGGATCACCAACCTCCTGCCGTGGTTCCACGGCGTCTGGCCCGAGCTGCGCATGCTCCTCCTCGTGCGGCACCCGTGTGCAGTGGCGGTCTCCCAGATCGACGCGGACTTCGACGCGGCCGACGGTGGTGAGCTGCCGCGCGCGCGGCCCCGGGGGACGGACGCGGTGCTCGCGCGCTTCGCGCCGGTGATCGACGACGTCTTGGAGCATGGCGACCGCTTCGATCTGGTCGTCCTGCACTGGTGCATGGAGAACTGGATCCCGCTCTCGATGCCGCGCGCGGCGCTGCCCCTATTCAGCTACGAACGACTCGTCGCCGATCCCGAGCCCCAGCTCGAGCGGCTCGCAGCTGCGACCGGCGAGGCGATCGGCACGCGCACTCGGGCGGAGCTGCGGCGGCCACGGGGATACGCGAAGCGTGCGGCGACGCAGGCCGCGGCGCGCCGCGGCCGGGTCGACGGCTGGGTGGACGCGGTGACCTCCCGGCAACGGGCACGCGCCGACGAGATCCTGACCGCGTTCGGGCTCGATGCGCTCTACGGTGCCGACGATCTGCTGCCACGCGCGCAGGACGATCTGCAGCTCGATGCCTGAGCTGATCGAGGCCGAGCAGGCGCGTGCGCTGATCGAAACGCGAGCGCTCGATCGGGAGATCGCTGCGGTCGACGCCGACGACGCCTGGTACCTCAAGCGGGGACTCACGCGTGCCGGGGTTCGCCGCGCGCTCCCCGGACGATCGCTCGTGGCGGCGCGCCGTCGCGGCAAGCAGCTCCTGCTCGACACCAGCGGCACGCGCGGCGTCGACGCGGGTCCGGTGCTGGGCCTGCACCTCGGGATGTCGGGCCGGGTGCTCGTCGACGATGAGGCCGCGGGCGATCCGCTGGTCTACGCGAGCAATCGGGAGGTGAGCGAGTGGCACCGGTTCGCACTGCGGTTCACCGACGGCGGCCGGCTCGTGCTCCGCGACCCCCGACGTCTCGGGGCGGTGGAGCTCGATCCCGACGAGGACCGGCTCGGCGTCGACGCCCTGGAGCTCACGCTGCCCCAGCTGCGCGCGGTGGTCCGGCCCAGTCGCGCGCCGCTCAAGGCAGTGCTCATGGACCAGTCACGCGTGGCCGGCCTCGGCAACCTGCTCACCGACGAGGCGCTCTTCCGCGCCGGGATCGATCCGGCGCGGCCGGCGAGCTCGCTGACGCCCAGCGAGGAAGCTCGCCTGCATCGGGCGGTCCGCACGACCCTGCGCGTCCTGAGCCGTCGCGGTGGTTCGCACACCGGCGAGCTCATGCCCGCGCGGGTGCCGGGTGGGCACTGCCCGCGCGACGGCGCTCCCCTCGAGCGACGGACCGTCGGCGGCCGCACCACGTACTCCTGCCCGCGTCACCAGCACTGAGCGCGCCGTCCGCCCGCGCGGAGGCGCTCGCGCGTGGCCTCAGGCGTCCAGGTCGATGCGCTCCGACGGGGCGGTGCGCGGCGCCTGCTTGGTCCGGTTGCGCCCGCCTTCCTTGGCGGCGTACAGCGCCTGGTCGGCGCGCCGCACGAGCTCCTCGAGGTCGGCGGTCTCGCCGTCGGTGGCGGCCACACCGAAGCTCGCGGTGAAGCGCGGTGCGGTGCCGTCGGCGAGCGCGATCGCCAGTGCCTCACGCACCCGCTCGGTCGCGGCGACGGCCTCGTCGGCATCGACTTCGGGCAGCACGATCGTGAACTCCTCGCCGCCCCAGCGGCTCAGCAAGTCCTGGTCGCGGACCGTCTCGGTCAGGACGCGCGAGAAGAGACGCAGGGCGCGGTCGCCGGCGTCGTGCCCGTGGGTGTCGTTGAGGAGCTTGAAGCGATCGAGGTCGGCCATCACCAGCGAGAACGGCGTTCGGGACGCGGCAAGGTCGTGGAGGCGCTTCTCCAACGTGCGGCGGTTCGAGAGTCCCGTGAGCTGATCGGTCGCGGCCTGCTGGCGGGTCTCGCTCATGACGCGGAGGAGTCCGAGGCGGTTGCCCACCTGGTTGGCGAGCGTCTGCAGGCCGGCGACGACGTCGGCGTCGGGCGTCGCATCCACCGGTCCGAGCGAGTGCACCACGCCGACCGTGTGGCCCATCACCGCCACCGGCACGCAGACGGCCGAGCACCGACCGACCACGCGGTCCCGCAGGCGGGGACACGCGTCGACGGCCTCGGAGTCGTCGAACGTCAGGGTGGCCGAGCGGCGAGTGGCGGGGCAGGCGTCAGGAGATGCGACCGAGCAGCCGGGAGCGAGCCCGCCTGCGAAGCTGCCGGCCGGCGCGTGCACGGCCGCGCGCTCGAAGGTGCTGGTGCGGTCGGATGCGAGCAGGAGCTCGACCGGGGTCTCCGGCGCGATGGCATCGAACCCGCGGCGGACGACATCGAGCGCGGCGGGCTCCGAGTCCGCGAGCTCGAACGCCCGTCCCAAACGTCCGTCGAAGTCTCGCCGCACGGAATCGGCCCGCAGCTCACGCTCGCGAGCGAGGGTCTCGCTGCGGATCTCGATGCCACGGTTCTTGACCCGCGGGAGGACGGTGAAGCGAAGGACCAGCGGCAGCACGACGACGATCGCGGCCGCCTCGAGCAGCGCCTGCTGCCACCGCGGCGCGTCCGAGGCGAGCGGGTCGACGATCAGCGTGGCCGCGATGCTCGCGAGCGCGGCCAGGGCCACCACCACGAGGAAGGCGCGACGTACGAGGCCCTGCACCAGGGCGAGCGCTTCGGCGCGATCCTCCGCCGTCGCCCGGCCCACCGTCGGCGTGACCCCGGCTCCTGCGTCCGTACCCATCACGTCAGCCCAGTGCGGCCAGGGTCGAGGCGACGGGTGTGGCGTGCCCGTCGAGGCAGATCCGGTCACGGCCGGCGTCCTTGGCCGCGAACAGCGCGGCGTCGGCGCGGGCCATGAGCTCGTCGAAGTCGTCAGCGTCGTCGGAGTGCGCCACGCCGAAGCTCGCGGTGAAGGTCGGTGCATCGCCGCGGCCGGCGGTGAGCGTCAGCGCCTGACGGATCCGCTCGATCACGTCGACCGCGTCGTGGACGTCCACGCCCGGCAGGACGATCGCGAACTCCTCGCCGCCGTAGCGACAGGCCAGGTCGTCGGCACGCATCACGGTGCGGACGGTCTCGGAGAAGATGCGCAGCGCGCGGTCGCCGGTCTCGTGGCCGTGGGCGTCGTTCAGTGACTTGAAGTGGTCGAGGTCGGCCATCACGAGGGCGAAGGGGACGCCGTCGGCACGGAGGCGCCGCGCCGCGTTCTCGAGGCTCCGACGGTTGATGAGCCCGGTGAGGCCGTCGGTCGACGCCTGGAGCTGCGTCTCGGCCATCACCCGCAGCATGCCGAGCCGGTTGCCGGCTTGGTTGGCGAGGGTCTGGAGCTCCTGCACTGCGTCGTCGTCGAGCGGCGCGCCCACCGGGCCGGTCGCGTGCACGACGCCGACGGTGCGACCCATGATCGAGACGGGCACGCAGACACCGGAGCAACGCCCCTGCTCGCGGCCGCGGAGCATGGGGCACGCGTCGAGGTCCTCGCTGTCGTGGAACACCTGGATCTGCGCGCGCCGGGCCGCCACACAGCCGTCGGGCGAGTCCACGGCGCAGCCCGCGGCGATCGCGCCCTCGGGCACGACGGACACCACGCGCTCGAGGTGGGCGTGGCTGTTGTCGGCCAGCAGCATCTCGACCGGTGCGTCCGGCGCGACGCCGCGCATGGCCCGGCCGACGACGTCGAACGCGGCGTCCTCGTCGTCGGACATCTCGAGCGCGCGGCCAAGTCGCGTCTCGAACTCGCGGCGGCGAGCCTCGGCCTGCATGACGCGCTCCCGCACGGTGGTCTCGAGGCTCATCTGGTGGCCTCGCTTGGTGGTGAAGCCGGCCACGGCGAGGATCATCGGGAGGCCGACGAGAGCGCCGGCGATCCCGCACAGGAGCGCGGTGACCAGTACGCCGGCGTCGGTGAAGAGGGCGGCCACGAGCGCGCCGCCGCCCATCGAGGCGAGGCCGACGATGGCGAGGAACGCGGGGACGACGCCGCGGACGCCCCGTTTGGTCAGCTCCAGCGCCGCCTGCCGGTCGGCATCGGTCAGCTGCATCTCGTGATCACCCATCGCCGTCTGGCTCCCCATCCCGTGTGCCCTTCGTCACAGGATCGGCGCCCTGACCGGCGCCCTTGAGGAGTGGTCCCGCGCAGTGACGCGAACGCGTCAGGCGAGCGCCGTGAGGGTCGGAGCGATCGGCGTGGCGTGGCCGTCGATGCAGATCCGGTCACGGCCGGCGTCCTTGGCCGCGAACAGCGCACGATCCGCCCGCAGGACGAGGTCGTCGAGGTCGGATGCGTCGGTGGACTCCGCGATGCCGAAGCTCGCCGTGAACACCGGCGCGTCTCCGCGTCGGGTCACGAGCGAGAGCGCCTGACGCACTCGCTCGAGGATGTCGATGGCGTCGCCGGTCGTGGCGCCCGGCAGCAGGATCGCGAACTCCTCCCCGCCGTACCGGCAGGCCAGGTCGTCGCTGCGCAGCTCGCTGCGCACGGTCTGGGAGAAGATGCGCAGGGCGCGGTCGCCGGTCTCGTGGCCGTAGGCGTCGTTGAGCGCCTTGAACCGGTCGAGGTCGGCCATGACCAAGGCGAAGCCGGTGCCCTCGGCGAGCAGTCGGCGCATCGTGTTCTCGAGGCTCCGCCGGTTGATCAGGCCGGTGAGGCCGTCGGTCGACGCCTGGAGCTGGGTCTCGGCCATCACGCGCAGCATGCCGAGCCGGTTGCCGGCCTGGTTGGCCAGGGTCTGGAGTGCGGCGGTCGGCGCGTCGTCGAGGGGCGCGTCGACTGCTCCGGTGCTGTGGATCACTCCGACGGTGCGGCCCATGATCGACACCGGCACGCAGACGGCCGAGCAGCGCCCCTGCTCGCGACCGCGAAGCATCGGGCACGCATCGAGATCCTCGCTGTCGCGGAAGACCTGCACCTGGGCGCGCCGGGTGGCGACGCAGCCGTCGGGCGAGTCCACCGGGCAGCCGGGCCCGGCGCCGTCCGGGGCCACGACGACGGCCCGCTCGAGGTGGGCGTGGCTGTTGTCGGCCAGCAGCAGCTCGATCGGGGCATCGGCCGCGATCGAGCTCATCGCCCGGCCCACGACGTCGAAGGCCGCGTGCTCGTCGTCGGACATCTCGAGGGCCCGGCCGAGGCGGGTCTCGAACTCCCGGCGGGCGGCGTCCGCACGCATGGCGCGCTCCTGCGCGGCCGAGGCGCTCCCGGTCTCGATTGCCCGGCGCTTGGCCATGCCCGCGACGCCCAGGAGGAGCGGGAGGGCGAAGCAGCCGGCGATGCCCGCCGACACCAGCGCGAGGGTGGCGCCGTGGAGCTCGGGGAAGACCGCTCCGGCCAGCAGCACACCGGCGAAGGTCGCCGCCAGCACGAAGCCGATGCCGCCGACCGTGGTGCCCCGCGACGCGGCGGCGACCTCGGCGCGAGCGTCGAGACGGTCCTCGTCGGTCACGCTGGCGACCAGCTCCTGCTCTCGCATGAGGAGTGGGTCGGCGGGTGCCGCGAGAACCTTGAGCCGGATGACGCGGGTTGCGCTTGCGTTGGTGGGCGGGTGCAGGCCACAATGTCCCGGATGCGCACCCCCACCGCGCTCGTACTCGTTACCTAGCGCACGCCGCCTCCTCGCGCGCGTGCGCTCGCCCACCCCTCGCCCCCGGCGAGGGGTGCTTCATTTCCCGGACCGGATCGCACCACCCAGCACAGGAACAGGACGAACGCCATGAAGCTCAGCGGAGCCCAGGCCCTCATCAAGAGCCTCGAGATGGAAGGGACGGAGGTCATGTTCGGCCTCCCGGGCGGGGCCATCCTCCCCGTCTACGACCCGCTCATCGACTCGTCGATCCGTCACGTCCTGGTCCGCCACGAGCAGGGCGCCGGCCACATGGCCGAGGGCTACGCGCACGCCACCGGCCGCCCGGGCGTGGCCATGGTGACCAGCGGCCCCGCGGCGACCAACATCGTCACGCCGCTCTGCGACGCCTACATGGACTCGATCCCGCTCGTGGTGATCACCGGCCAGGTGGCGTACTCGGTGATCGGCACCGACGCGTTCCAGGAGGCCGACACCGTCGGCATCACCATGCCGGTGACCAAGCACAACTGGCTCGTCACCGACGCCAACGACATCCCGCGGATCGTGCAGGAGGCCTTCCACGTGGCCACGACCGGTCGCCCCGGTCCGGTCCTCGTGGACGTGCCCAAGGACATCGCCAACCAGACGATGGACTGGGAGTGGCCCGAGTCGATCGACCTCCCCGGCTACAAGCCCAACACGAAGGGTCACGCGAAGCAGATCAAGGACGCGGCCCGGCTCATGGGGACCGCGCGCCGTCCGGTGATCTACGCCGGCGGCGGCATCCTCAAGGCGCGCGCGGCCGAGACGCTGCGGGACCTGGCGGAGCTCACCGGTTTCCCGGTGGTGACGACGCTGATGGCCCGGGGTGCGTTCCCCGACGACCACGAGCTGTGCTTCGGCATGCCCGGGATGCACGGCAACTACACGGCGGTCACGGCGATGCAGCAGTCTGACCTGCTGATCGCGCTGGGCTCGCGCTTCGACGACCGGGTGACCGGCAAGGTGGATGCGTTCGCGCCCGACGCCAAGATCATCCACGTCGACATCGACCCGGCGGAGCTCGGCAAGGTGCGCCGGCCCGACGTGCCGATCGTGGGTGACTGCCGCCTCGTGATCGAGGAGCTGGTGAAGGCGGTGCGGGCCGAGAAGGCGAAGCACGAGTGGCCGTCCACCGAGGAGTGGCACGCGCAGCTCCGCGAGTGGCAGCGGCTCCACCCGCTGCACTTCGAGCAGGAGGAAGGTGGTCCGCTCAAGCCCCAGCTCTGCATCGACACGCTGAACGCGCGCTCGCCCGAGGACACCATCGTTGTGTCGGGTGTGGGTCAGCACCAGATGTGGACGGCCCAGCGGTGGCGCTTCAACCACCCGTACACGTTCGTGAACTCCGGGGGCCTCGGCACGATGGGCTTCGCGGTGCCCGCGGCGATCGGCGCCAAGGTGGGCAAGCCCGAGCGCACCGTGTGGGCCGTCGACGGTGACGGCTGCTTCCAGATGACGGCGCAGGAGCTCGTGACTGCGAGCGCGGAGCGGATCCCCGTGAAGGTCGCGATCCTCAACAACGCCTACCTCGGCATGGTGCGCCAGTGGCAGGAGCTCTTCTACGAGGAGCGCTACAGCGAGGTGTACCTGTCGCCCGACCTGCCCGACTACGTGAAGTGGGCCGAGGCGATGGGCTGCGTGGCGATGCGCGTGGACTCACCCGAAGAGGTGGAGCCCGCGATCGACAAGGCGAACGAGATCGACGACCGCCCGGTCGTGATCGACTTCCGCACCGACTACCGGGAGAAGGTGTACCCGATGGTGCCGGCCGGCAAGTCCAACGACGAGATCATCCTCGATCCCGCACACGACCCGTACGGAGAGAGGTGAGTTCGAACATGCCTGTGGCCCACCACATCCTGTCCGTGCTCGTGGAGAACAAGTTCGGCGTGCTCACACGCATCGCCGGCTTGTTCGCGCGGCGCGGGTTCAACATCGTCTCGCTCGCGGTCAGCCCGACCGAGGACGAGCGCTACAGCCGGATGACGATCGTGGTCGACGCGGAGTCGGCGCCGCTCGAACAGGTGACCAAGCAGCTGAACAAGCTGATCCCGGTCATCAAGATCCTCGAGCTCACGCCGGAAGACGCCGTCGAGCGCGAGCTCATGCTCGTGACGGTGAAGGCCACGCCCGAGGCGCGCTCGCAGATCACCGAGCTGGCGTCGATCTTCGAGGCGAAGATCGACGACGTCGGCCACGACTCCATGACGATCATGGTGGCCGGGGCGCCGGAGAAGCTCGATGCCATGAGCGACCTGGTGGCACCGTTCGGCATCGTCGAGCTGCAGCGGACCGGGCGCATCGCCCTGCCCAAGCTGGCTCGACGGCCGGCCCGGCCACTGCGAGCGGTCAAGACCCGCGCCGTCTAGGTAGCGTGTCCGCCTCTCTCGAGACCTGGCGTCTCCTGACACCCGTTTGATCAAAGGACCTCTTCCATGCCCGCGACCATCTCCTACGACGCCGATGCCGACGCGTCCCTCCTCGAGGGCCGCACGGTCGCGATCCTCGGCTACGGCTCCCAGGGCCACGCACACGCGCTGAACCTCAAGGAGTCGGGCGTCGACGTGATCGTCGGCCTGCGCGAGGGCTCGTCGTCCTGGGCCAAGGCCGAGGAGGCCGGGCTGCGGGTGCTGACGACGGCGGAGGCGGCCAAGGAAGCCGACGTGATCATGGTGCTGCTCCCCGACACCGAGCAGGCGCGGGTCTACAAGGAGGACATCGAGCCGAACCTCAACGAGCGCGACTCACTCGCGTTCGCGCACGGGTTCAACATCCACTTCGGACTGATCAAGCCGCCGAAGGGCGTCGACGTCTGGATGATCGCCCCGAAGGGGCCCGGCCACCTCGTGCGACGCACGTTCGAGGAGGGTGGCGGCGTACCCGCACTCGTCGCGGTCGCCGCCGA
>CAZKTS010000265.1:0-16884 GCA_964555735.1 uncultured Bifidobacteriaceae bacterium | reverse complement strand
GCCGAGCGGGTGGAGGAAGAACGCGAGCAGCCCCTCACGCACGCCCAGCCCGCCGACCGAGATCGGCACGACCTGCGCCATCGCGACCGCGGGGATGAACGCGATCACCGCGCCGTTGGGGATGGTGAGGCCGATCGTGTGCACTGCGCAGTAGACGGCCGCGAGCACGCTCAGCTGGTAGGCGACCGCAGCACCGAGCGCACCCAGCGCGTCGCGCGGATCGCGACGGAGGCGGTCGACGCCCACGTGGACGATCCCGATGTAGCGCATCCAGTTGGCGTGGTCCTTGAATCGCCCGGCGAGCCGAGGGCTCGCCGCGAGCACGAGCACGATGACGAGGAAGAGCAGCGCCCCGCCGGCGATCGCGAGCGCGACCCACGAGCGCCCGGTCTCGAAGAGGTCGGGGCGGGCCATGAAGCCCACGAAGGTGATGAGCGGTAGCGCGAAGAACCCGGTGAGGCGCTCGATCACCACCGACGCGAACGCGACCTCGGTGGAGCCGGTGTCGTTCGAGCAGCGCGTCACCCGCAGGACGTCGCCACCGACCGTCGACGGCAACACGTTGCCGACGAACTGGCCGGCCAGGTAGTGCGAGAGGAGGGTCCGCAGGCCGATGTGCTGGTCGAAGACCGCGAGGACGCGCTGCCAACGCCACGCGGCCAGCACGAAGCTGCCGAACATGATGATGATCCCGGCGATGAGGAACGCCAGCACCCCCGGGAGGCTGCGGTCGCCCGGGACGAGGGTGGTGGGATCGATCTTGGTGAGGAGGATCGCGAGCAGCCCCACGCTCACGATCGGGCGGCCCCACTTGACCCAGGCGTGATGCCGCCCGTGGCGCGCCGGGACCGTCTCCGAAGGCGCCATGGCCGTAGATTACGGGCCGGAGACGAGGAGTTCACATGCGCGTGACGACCGACGACGGCGTCGGGCTCGAGGTCGAGCGGCTCGGCGAGGGCCCGCCGTTCGTGATGGTGCACGGGTTCACGGGCGCCAAAGAGGACTTCGAGGACCACGCCCCCCGGTTCGCCGAGCACCTCGGGGTGGTCACGTTCGACCACCGGGGTCATGGGGTGAGCGACAAGCCCGACGACCCGGCGAGCTACACCCTCGAACGCTTGGCGGACGACACGGTGGCGGTCATGGACGCCCTCGGTCTCGATCGGGTCCGGCTGCTCGGTCACTCCATGGGCGGCATGGTGGCGCGCCACGTCGTGCTCCAGCACCCCGACCGCATCGAGGCTCTCGTCCTCATGGACACCTCCCACGGACCGCCGCAGAGCATCGACCCGCAGCTGGCGCTGCTCGCGGGCGAAGTCGCGCTCACCGAGGGCATGGCCGCGCTGCGCGTCCTCGTCGACGAGGTGCGACCGCTCGGCACCGAGGCCGACGAGCGCGTGCGGGCGGAGCGGCCCGGCTACATCGAGTTCGGCGACCGCAAGTGGGACGCGATGGCACCGGCCGCCTACGCCGGCCTGGCGCGCGACATCGTCGAGCAGCCGGACCAGCTCGAGGCGCTGCGCGCCGTCGCGTGCCCGACCCTTGTCGTCGTGGGTGAGCAGGACACGCCCTTCCTCGCCGACAGCGAGGCGATGGCCGCGGTCGTGCCGGGCGCGACCCTGCGCGTGATCGCCGACGCGGGCCACTCGCCGCAGTTCGAGGCCCCGGAACCGTGGTTCCGCGCGGTCGACGGCTTCGTGCGCTCGCTCGCCGAGCCGGTCTCCGCATGAGCCCGCGCGACGCCGGCCTGGTCGCGGCGGAGGTGCTGCTCGCGCACGACGTCGACACCCTCTTCACCCTGAGCGGCGGGCACCTGTTCCCGCTCTACGACGGCTGTGTGAAGGCCGATGTCCGCCTCGTCGACACGCGCCACGAGCAGACCGCGGCGTTCGCGGCCGAGGGGTGGGCCAAGGTGACCCGCCGTCCCGGCGTCGCCGCCCTCACCGCCGGACCGGGTGTCACCAACGGGGTGAGCGCGATCACGAGCGCGCACCTGAACGGATCGCCGGTGCTGGTCATCGGCGGCCGGGCGCCGAGCGCGCGCTGGGGCTCGGGCTCGCTCCAGGAGCTCGACCACGTGCCGATCGTCGCCTCGATCACCAAGCAGGCGTCGACCGTCACCGCACCCGATGCCATGGCCGGCGATCTCGACCGCGCGCTCCGTGCCGCGCGCACGCCGCACCGTGGCCCCACGTTCGTCGACGTCCCCCTCGACGCGTGGGGCGCGACCGACACCGCGGCCATCGGGCCGCCGACCGCCGCCGAGCTGGCCGGCGCCGAGCCCGATCCCGGGGCGGTCGCGACGGTGGTGCAGCTGCTCGGCGCGGCCCGGTCACCGGTCCTCATGGTGGGCGGCGACGTCTACTGGGCGGGCGCGGAGGGTGAGGTGCTCGCGCTGGCGGAGGGTGCGACCCTGCCGGTGTTCGCCAACGATCTCGGACGCGGGGTGCTGCCCGCCGACCACGAGCTCGCGTTCTCGCGCGCCCGCAAGCCCGCGTTCGAGGGTGCCGACCTCGTGGTGGTCGCGGGCACACCGCTCGACTTCCGCCTCGGGTTCGGCTCGTTCGGCGCCGCGCGGGTCGTCCACCTCGTGGATGCTGCCGACGGCGTCGCCGACCACGTCGAGGTCGCGGCGTCGGTGGTGGGAGACCTGCGGGCGACGTTCGCGATGCTCGCCGAGCAGGTGCCGTCGGCCACCGCTGCAGCGACTCGCAGCGCGCGGGAGGCCTGGATCGTCCGGCTCCGCGACGAAGAGATAGCTCGGCGCGACGCGGAGTCAGCGCGGCTCGAGTCGGCCGCCAGCCCCATCGACCCCGCCCGGATCTACGGCGAGCTCCGTTCGCGGCTCGAGCGCGATGCGGTGGTGATCGGCGACGGGGGCGACTTCGTCTCGTACGCGGGGAAGTACATCGACACGTTCACGCCCGGATGCTTCCTCGGGCCCGGGCCCTACGGCTGCCTCGGCGCGGGCACCGGCTACGCCCTCGCAGCCGCGCTCGCGCACCCCGACCGGCAGGTCGTCACCATGTACGGCGACGGTGCGATCGGGTTCACCCTCGGCGACCTCGACACGCTCGTGCGCCACGACGTCAACGTCACCGCGATCATCGGCAACAACGGGATCTGGGGGCTCGAGAAGCACCCGATGCAGCTGATCTTCGGCTACGACGTCGTCGCCGAGCTGCGGCCGGGGACCCGCTACGACCTCGTGGCCGAGGCGCTCGGCGCCCACGGCGAGCTGGTGGAGGAACCCGATGCGATCGGGCCGGTGCTGGATCGGGCATTCGCGCACGACGGCCTGTCGGTGGTGAACGTGCTGACCGATCCCGCCGACGCCTACCCGCGCAGCAGCAACCTCGGCTGACTCAGACGCGTTCGATCCCGGACCCGGGGCACGGGCGCCAGTCGCCGCCCTCCTTGACCAGCGGGAGCCGGTAGGTGCGCGAGCCGTCGTCGAACCGGAGCTCGATCTCGTACTCGACCCACGCGCGGTCACCGTCGACGTCCACGCCGAGCACGTTGACGATCAAGCGCTTCCCACCGCTGTAGGTCTCTTTGACGTTGTCGAGCGCGGACGACGCGTCGTCGCGGTCGGCCGCGCACAGCGACGATGCGGCGCGCTCGCGCTGGTTGAGCCGCACCAGGTCGAGGAAGTCCTCGGCCGCGTCGTAGGGCGGCTTGGTGTTCTCGACGAACAGCACCGTGCCCGCGATCGCGGCGACGAGACCGACGCCGAGCACGGCCAGCAGGACGACGAGCCACACGCGCCGCTTGCGGGGGCGGGCACCGGGCGGCGTGCCCGGGGGCGGCGCGGCGGGGGCGGCCGGCGCGACCGGCGGCAGCGGGGTGGTCGGCGGGGGCGGCGTCGCCGGCGTCGGCTCACCGGGCGCGGCACCCGCGCTCGTGTCCGCGGGCTCGCGCGGCGGGAGGCCCGGCGCGGCCCACCCCGGGTCGGTCTCGCCCGGTCCGCCGTCGGTGGGGGTGGGCTCGCCAGGAGGTTCGGTTGGGGTCACGCGCCGGCCGCCTTCTCGAGGAAGCGGGCGCGCTCCACGACGACCCGCGTGATCTTGCCCGCCGCCACGAGTCCGCGGCCGTCGCTCACCGACACCCGGAACGTGAGTCGGCGGCTCTCCACGGTCTCGAGCGTCGCCTCCGCGTGCATCGTGCCGCCGACGGCGGTGGGGGCGAGGTGGTCGAGCTGCACGCGGTAGCCGACGGTCGTCGTGCCCTCGGCGAGCTCGCCGTCGACGGCCTGGACCGACGCCTCCTCGGCGAGCTGCACCACCCGGGGGGTGGCGACGACCGGCACGTCGCCGGTGCGCAGCGCGATGGCGGTGTCCGCGTCACCGACGACGATCGACGCGGTCGCACTCAGACCAGGGCGCAGAGGCATTGCCCTACCTTATAGAGCGCCCTGATCACGGGGCGGGCCGGACCCGCCTGCGGGAACGCCACGAGCGAAGAGGTGTTGCACCAGGCATGGCCGGGACCCAGCTGATCGACACGGACACCCTCGAGCGCACCCTCCAGCATGCGCTGGCGAGCGGCGGCGACTTCGCCGAGGTGTTCGCCGAGGACCGCACCTCCTCCAACGCGCGCCTCGACGACGGCCGCATCGAGGAGCTGATCTCGGGCCGGTCCCGCGGCGCGGGCATCCGCGTCGTCCGCGACGAGACGACCGGGTACGCCCATACCACCGACCTCACCGAGGCGGGTCTGCGCGCCGCGGCCGACGCGGCCGCGGCGGCGGCTCGGGCGGGTGGTGGCGTCGCACCCACGGTCGCACTGGAGTCCCGGGTCGTCGCCCCGCCGCACGACGTCGCGGTGCTGCCCGAAGATGTCCCCAAGGCCCGCAAGGTCGAGCTGCTGCGCGAGGCCGACGACGCCGCCCGCAGCCGCGGCGACGCGATCCGCCAGGTCAGCGCGTCCTACGCCGACGGCCGTCGCCGGATCCTCGTCGCGAACTCCGACGGCGTCCTCGCCACCGACGACCAGGTGCGCACCCGCTTCTTCGTGCAGTGCGTCGCCGTCGCCGACACCGGCATGCAGACGGGCATGGAGGCACCGGGGCGCACGCTCGGTCCCGAGCTCTTCGAGGAGATCGACCCCGAGGCCGTGGCCACCACCGCGGCCGACCGCGCGCTGGCGATGCTGCGCGCGCGCCCGGCACCGTCGGGTCCGCTGCCCGTCGTCCTGCGGCGCGGCGCGGGCGGGGTGCTGTTCCACGAGGCGTGCGGCCACGGGCTCGAGGCCGACCTCGTGGGCCGGGACGCGTCCGTCTTCCGCGGGCGCATCGGCGAGCAGGTCGCGTCCCCGCTCGTCACCGTCGTCGACGACGGCCGGTTCGCCAAGGAGTGGGGCGCGTTCGCGATCGACGACGAGGGCACGCCCGCACAGCGCAACGTGCTGATCGAGGACGGTGTGCTCACCGACTTCATGTGGGACCTCGTGCGCGCTCGGCGGGAAGGTCGGCCGCTCAGCGGCAACGGCCGACGTGAGACCTACCAGCACCTGCCGATGGTGCGGATGACCAACACGTTCCTCACCCGCGGCGACACCGATCCCGACGACATCGTTGCCGACACCGAGCACGGCCTCTACTGCGCGGCGCTGGGCGGCGGCCAGGTGAACACCGCGACGGGCGACTTCGTCTTCGGGGTCACCGAGGCCTACCTCATCGAGAACGGCCGGATCACCGAGCCGGTGCGGGCTGCGCAGCTCATCGGCAACGGCCCGGACACCCTGCGTCTCGTCGACGCGGTCGGCTCCGACTTCGACACGTGGGCCGGCACGTGCGGCAAGGACGGGCAGGGCGTGCCGGTGTCGTCCGGCCAGCCGACGCTGCGGGTCGCCGAGCTCACCGTCGGCGGCACCGCGGCGTGACCGATCTCGACGCGCTCACGCGCACGATCGCCGAGCGCGCCGCACCCGGCGAGGCGGTCGAGGTCTACGCCTCCCGGGTGCGCGAGACCGACGTGAAGGTGTTCTCGGCCGAGGTCGAGTCGCTCACCGTCGCCGAGCGCGCCGGCGTCGGCGTCCGCGTGGTCGTCGACGGTCGTCAGGGCTTCGCGTACGCAGGCTCCCTCGAGCCCGACGTGGTCGACGCGGTGCTGGCCGACGCACGCGACAACGCGGAGTTCGCGACGCCCGACGAGCACCAGGGCGTGTCGACGCCCGCCGACGTCGCCGGCACGCCCGTCGCCGACCTCGACCTCTGGCGCGAGGAGCTGGCGTCCGTCCCCACCGCCGACAAGGTCGCGCTCGCGCTCGAGGTCGAAGCCGCCACCCTCGCCGCCGACCCGCGTGTCCGCGGCGTCGAGTCCACGAGCTACGGCGACGCGCTCGTCGAGGCCGCGATCGCGACCTCCACCGGGGTGACCGCCACCGCCCGTCGGACCATCTGCTCGTGCTCGTCGTTCGCACTCGCCGGCGACGACGACAGGACCCAGACCGGGTACGGCTTCTCGGCCGGGCGATCGTTCGCCGACCTCGACGCGTCGGAAGCGGCGCGCGATGCGGCGGAGCGCGCCACGCGCCTCCTCGGCGCGACGCAACCCCGCTCGGGCCGGCTCCCGGTGATCCTCGACCCGCTGGTCACGCGGTCGCTGCTCGCGATCGTCGGCGCCACCCTCGGCGCGGAGGCGGTGCTCAAGGGCCGCTCAGTGTTCGTGGGGCGCGAGGGCGAGGCGATCGCGGCCCCAGTGGTGACGCTCGTCGACGACCCGACGGTGGCCGAGTCCTTCGGCGCCGCCGCCCACGACGCCGAGGGGGTGCCCACGCGCCGCAACGTCCTGCTCGACCGTGGCGTGCTGCTCGGCTTCTTGCACAACACCACGACGGCCCGCCGAGCGGAGACGGTCACGAACGGTTCGGCGGTGCGCGGCGGGTACGCCTCGACGCCGGGCACCGGCGCGCGGGCCCTCGCGCTCGCGCCCGGGACCCGCCCCCCTGCCGCGCTGCTCGCCGACGTCGGCGACGCGCTCTACGTGCAGTCGGTCTCCGGCCTGCACTCGGGCACGAACCCGGTGAGCGGTGACTTCTCGGTCGGTGCCGAAGGACTCATGGTGCGGGGCGGCGAGCTCGCCGAGCCGGTGCGCGAGCTCACGATCGCGTCGACGCTCCCGCGCATGCTGCTCGACGTCGCCGAGGTCGCCGACGACCAGGTCTGGCTCCCGGGCGGCGCCGCCGGGGTCACCCTCCTCATCGCCGACATGGCCATCGCCGGCGCCTAGAGGGGTTTTGGCGTCAACAACCGGCGCTATGCGCCGGTTCTTGACGCCAGAACCCCTCGACGGTCGAGGATGGCGCGCAGCTCGGCGATGGTCTCGAGCGCGTGGCCGGTCACGTGCACGGTCTCGATCCCGAGCGCGCGCGACGCGGCGACGTTGTCGGCGTTGTCGTCGAGGAACACGGCCGCCGCGGGCTCCACCCCGCAGCGCTCACACGTGAGCTGGTAGATGCGCGGGTCGGGCTTGCGCATGCCGACCTCGCACGAGTCGACGACCACGGGGAACAGCTCGGCGACGGGGAACGACGAACGCCAGCCGTCGCCGAACTCCTTGACGTTGTTGGTGAGCAGCGCCCGCGGCACACCCTCGGCGACGAGTCGGCGCAGCTCGTGGATGATCGGCCACTGGATCCGCACCGGGGTCGACGCCGCGAACGTGAAGAAGTCCTCCGGGTCGAGGGGGCGGCCGATGACGGCCGGGGCGCGCGCCACCAGACCCTCGAGGTAGGTGTCGAAGCTGATGTCGCCGGTCTCGAGGAGGTGGAAGTCGTGGACGGGCGTGCCGGGCTCGTCGTACGCGCCGTCGATCGGGTCGCCGTCGGTGACGACGCCCTCGGGGATCTCCCCGAACAGCAGCCGGTCGAGCGAACCCACGGGCAGACCCATGAGCTCGTCGAACATGGCCATGTCGTCGAGCACGCGCTCCGAGATCACCCCGCCGTAGTCGAAGATCACCAGCTCGACCGGCCGCTCGCTCACCTCGGCCGGTCGCTTCCGCTGCAGCTCATCTCGTCTGGTCGCTTCCGCTCCGCCGTCCCGGCCGTCCGGCCACGGCTCCGCTGCAGCTCACCGGATCCCCGTGGCGAAGACGATGATGACGATCGCGCCGACGATGAAGCGGTAGATCACGAACGGCGTGAACGAGTGCGTCCGCAGCAGGCGCAGCAGGAACGAGATCGCGACCCAGCCGCTCACGCCCGCGGCGATCGTGCCCCACACGAACGGGGCGACGAAGTCCGACGGGATGCCGCCGTCCTGCACCACCTGCAGCCCCTTGTAGAGCCCCGCCCCGGCGATGATCGGCAGGGCCATCAGGAACGACAGCCGGGCCGCGGCGTCGCGTCCGAAGCCGAGCCACCGGCTCGCGGAGATCGTGATGCCGGCTCGCGACACGCCCGGCTGGAGGGCGATCGCCTGCGCGGTGCCCATGAGCACCGCGTCGCGCGTGCGGAACTGGTCGAAGCCCCTGCGCTCGGGCAGGTGGTCGGCCCAGTAGAGGATGGCGCCACCGACGATGAGCATGACGCCGATGAGGATCGGATCACCGAGCTCCTCGTCGATCGTGCTCGACAGCAGCGCGCCGACGATCGCACCGGGCACGGCGGAGAGCAGGAGGAGCCACGCGATCCGCTCGTCGGTCGTCTCGATCGAGCGCCGGCGCAGCGACCGCAGCGCGCCGAGCAGGTAGCTCTTCACCTCGCGCCGGAAGTACCAGACCGCGCCGACCAACGTGCCGAGATGCAGCGCGACGTCGAAGGCCTTCTCGAGCTCGGGCGCGTGCGCGAAGTCGTTCCAACCCAGCAGGTCGGGCACGAGCAGCAGGTGGCCGCTCGACGAGATCGGCAGGAACTCGGTGAGCCCCTGCACGATTCCCAGGATGATCGCGTGGAGCACCGACATCGCCGCAGAACCTAGGGGCCGCGGGCCTCCTCGGGGGGAACGAGCACGATGGTGACGTCACCGGTGGCGACGGCGAAGGCGACCGCCCGGGCCTCCCGCAGGCTCAGCAGCACCGTCACCCCGAGGCCGGAGGCCCCGTCCAGGGTGCGGGCGTCGTCGACGGCGACGACCGGGACGCCGCTCGCCACGACCGTCGCCAGGCCGGAGGCCGTGGCCGGGTCGACCGTCTCGGAGCTCGCGAGCAGATCGACCGCGGCACCGAGACGAGGCCGCACCGCGTCGACGACCACGACGCGCATGGCGCGTCGGCCCTCGGGGACGACGCCGTCGAGTCCCGAGCGCCGTCGTGGCGCGAGGTTGGCGTCGGCCACGAAGCCGCCGGGCAGCACCGGCACGCGCACCACCCGGCCGCGCGCCTCGGCGCGATCCGTGAGCACGCCGGGCGGCAGCTGCGACGCGTGGACATCGCGCTGGCGCAGATCCGCGTCGTCGACGACCGTGCCGACTGCGAGCGCATGGCGGGCAACCAGGACCGACCGCTCGGGTCCGAGGTCACCGGCTCGGCGGTGGAGCGTGGCGAGGTCGGACGCGACGATCGCCGCGGTCCCGACCGCGACGACGATCGCGCCGGCCCACAGGACCAGGGCGCGTGGAGATCGACGGAGCATTCGGCTGCACCTCCCGCCGACCAGACGGTCGCGGCGTGCAGGTGTGAGCCGGTGCCGCGCGGACGCGGCGGCGTCAGGACGAGGAGGTGGAGGAGGACGACCCGGAGCCCGAGCCCGACGACCCCGACCCCGAGGAGCTGGAGCCCGACGAGCTCGAGCCGGACGACGAGTCCGACTTCTTCGACGACCCGCTGTCGGACGACGTGGACGTGGAGCCGGCGTCGCCGCCGCTGCTCTCCGAGGACTTCGACCGGCCGCCGTTGGACCCGGACCGGTTGTCGGTCTTGTAGAAGCCGGAGCCCTTGAGCACGATCCCGGCGGGCGAGAGCACCTTGCGGAGCTCGCCGCCGCACCCCTCGTGGACCGTCAGCGGCTCCTCGGAGAACGACTGCCACACCTCGAGCTCGTCACCGCAGGTGCTGCAGCGGTATCGGTAGGTGGGCATCGGTGCTCCGGCGGGGATCGGGTCCGAGCGCCGGCGGCTCGCCGCTAGCACTCGTGATGGTCGACTGCTAATGGTAGCGCCTCGGCGGCACCTGGCGTCCGGCCGCCCGCCAGAATGGGCCCGCATGCCCGAAGTCCTCGCGCTCCTGCCCTTCGCCTACCTCCTCGGGACGTTCCCGAGCGCGTCGATCGTGGCCTCGGCCTCGGGCCGGGACGTCACCCGGGAGGGTTCGGGCAACCCCGGCGCCTCCAACACCTTCCGGCTCCTCGGCTGGAAGGCCGGGCTGATCGTGCTCTTCCTCGACATGGGCAAGGGCGCGCTGGCGGCCGGCGTGGGCCTCGCGCTCGACGGCCACCGCGGCGCGTACATCCTCGGCGTCGCCGCGGTCCTCGGTCACGTGTTCCCGATCACGCGCAAGTTCAAGGGCGGGCGCGGCGTCGCGACCGGCGCGGGCGTGCTCGTCGTCGTCTTCCCGCTCGTGATCGCGATCCTCGCGGTGGTGTGGGTCGCGATCGCGCGCGGTCTGCACAAGGCATCGATCGCGTCGATGGTCTGTGCGGTGCTGTTCCCGGTCATCGTGCTGCTGCGCGGCGGTGGTCCGCTCGACGTGTGCGTCACGACCGGCCTCGCGCTCATCGTGCTGCTCCGCCACGTCAACAACGTGCGCCGACTCGTCAAGGGCCAGGAGCACGGCCTCGGCCAGGAGCCTGCCGACGACACCAGGAGTGCGGATGGGTAGCGCCCGCGTCACCAAGGCCGTCATCCCGGCGGCCGGCCTCGGCACCCGGTTCCTGCCCGCGACCAAGAGTCAGCCGAAGGAGATGCTGCCGATCGTCGATCGGCCGTCGATCCAGTACGTGGTCGAGGAGGCCGTGCGGGCGGGGCTCGAGGACGTGCTCGTCATCACGGGTCGGGGCAAGCGCGCGATCGAGGACCACTTCGATCGCAACGTCGAGCTCGAGCAGCAGCTCTCCGAGACCGGGAAAGCCGAGCTTCTCGCCGAGATGAAGGCCATCGACGAGCTGGCCGAGCTGCACTACATCCGCCAGCAGCGGCCGCTCGGCCTCGGGCACGCGATCTCGGTGGCGGAGCCCCACGTGGGCGGACAGCCGTTCGCGGTGCTGCTCGGCGACGACATCATGATCGATGACGCGGCGCTGCTCCGCTCGATGCTCGCGGTGAACGAGCGGGAGTCGGCGACGGTGCTCGCACTCCTCGAGGTCCCGATCGAGCGCATCTCCGCGTACGGGAGCGTCGACTACGAGCCGGTGGGCGACGGCGTGATGCGCGTCCGGTCGATCGTCGAGAAGCCCGCCCCCGAGGACGCGCCGTCGAACCTCGCGGTGATCGGCCGCTACGTGTTCGAACCCGACATCTTCGACGCCATCCGGCGCACGCCGCCCGGCGTCGGTGGCGAGCTCCAGATCACCGACGCCATCGGGGTCCTCGTCGACGACGGCATGCCGGTGTTCGGTGTCACCTTCAGCGAGGGTCGCTACGACATCGGCCAGAAGCTCGACTTCCTGCGCGCCAACCTCGAGCTCGCGCTCGCGCGCCCCGACCTCGGCCCCGAGGTCGAGGACATGCTCCGCGCCATCATGCGCGACCGCGGCATCGGGTGAGCCCGCTCGTCGCGCTCGACGTCGTCCGCGAGCAGATCCTCGCCGCGGTCACGACCCTCCCCGCTGTCACCGTGGCGCGCGCCGACGCGCACGGCACGGTCCTCGCGGCCGACGTGGTCGCACCTGAGGACGTGCCGCCGTTCGCGAACACCGCGATGGACGGGTATGCGGTGCGCGCGGCCGACACCGCCGGCGCCGCGCCCGGCGCGACCGTCCGCTTGCGCGTGGTGGGCGAGCTGCCGGCGGGCCACGCCCCGAGCACGCCGGTCGGCCCCGGCCAGGCGATCCGGATCATGACCGGCGCCCCGATGCCCGAGGGTGCGGACGCGATCGTGATGGTCGAGCGCACCGAGGTCGACGGTGACGACGTGATCGTGGACCTCGAGGTCGCGGTCGGCCGTCATGTCCGCGCCGCGGGCGGCGACATCACCACCGGCGACATCGTCCTCCCGGCCGGCACCCGCCTCAGCGCGGCGTACCTGGGTGTGCTGGCGAGCGTCGGTGTCGACGAGCTCCGGGTGGTACCGCGCCCCAAGGTGGGCGTGCTCTCGACCGGCGACGAGCTCGTCGAGGCGGGGCCCCTGGCCCCGGGCAAGATCCGCGACTCCAACCGCCCGATGCTGCTCGGGCTGGTGCGGGAGGCGGGCCTCGAGGCGGTCGATCTCGGCCGCGCGCCCGACGACGAGGACACCATCACCGGGCTGCTCGAGGACGCGCTCCGTCGCTGCGACGCCGTCCTCACGAGCGGGGGAGTGTCGGTGGGCGACTACGACTACGTGAAGGCCGCCCTCGACCGCCTCGGGTCGCTCGAGTGGCGCCAGATCGCGATCAAGCCGGCCAAGCCGCTCGCGTTCGGTGTGGTGCGCGACACGCCGGTCTTCGGGCTGCCGGGCAACCCGGTGTCGTCGCTCGTCAGCTTCGAGCTGTTCGCGCGGCCGGCGCTGCTGCAGCTCGGCGGCCACCCGCACCGGTTCCGTCCCGAGGTGACCGCGCGTGCCGCCGAGGACCTTGCCCGATCGCCGGACGGCAAGCTCCACCTGGACCGTGTGCGCGTGCGTTGGACCGCCGAGGGCTACACGGCGGCGCGCACCGGCGGACAGGCGAGCAACCAGCTCGCGGCGACGGCCGCGGCGAACGCGCTCGCACTGCTCCCCGACGGTGACGGTGTGCGCGCCGGCGAGGAGCTGACGGTGATGCTCCTCGACGCGCCCGCCGATCACTGAGGCGCCGCGCACGAGCGGGCCCGGACGCGCCACGGCCGGGAGCTCGCGCTCCCGGCCATGTGCTGCCCCTACCCATTGCCCCGCCCCAGGGTTCGCCCCGCCCCTGGTGCCCCGCCCCTGTGTGCACGCCCCGGCCCGCCCCAAGAAGGCCGGAGCGCTCGTGCCGAGTCGGTCAGGCCTCCCGGCAGCCCGGAGGTGTCGGCGTCCCAGCCGGCACCTTCACGACGAACGACGACGAGGTGTCGATGCCGTCGCGACTGACCGTGTCCGACTCGCAGACGACGGTCCGCTCGCCCGTTGCCGGGCCAGAGGAGACGGAGGGAGCCGCGCAGCCGGCCGCGACGCCCGCAACCGCGAGCGTGGCGAGGACGGCACCCAGCCGCCGACCACGTACAGAACGTCCGAACGGACGAGACGTCCGAGCCACGATGCATCCCTCTCGTTGTCGTCTGAACGACGACGACGACCGGCCACCTAGTGAAAGGGGCCGGTTTCGCCTGGCTCCCCGTCAGCCTCAGCGACCAGTTGGCAGCCGACGGATCATCGCCTCCCCGAGAGAGAGGGCTCGGTTGTCATCGAAGGCCCCACCTCTCGGTGGGACCCGAAGAGTTGACCACGGAGAGTGGTCAGGTGTCAACCCCTGTTGTTCGTGGTTCCACTCTCCGTGGTGCAATGCGGCGCCTAGTCTCGGGCCGGTGGAGCACTTGGTGGACCCCTTCGAGCGGCGGGTCAAGGACCTGCGGATCTCGATCACCGACCGGTGCAACTTCCGCTGCTCCTACTGCATGCCGGCCGAGGGGATGACCTGGCTCGACCGCTCGGAGGTGCTCACCTACGAGGAGCAGGCTCGCATCGCGGCGGTCTGCGTGCAGCGGTGGGGCTTCGAGGCGATCCGGGTCACCGGCGGGGAGCCGCTCGTCCGGGCCCACGTGCCCCGGCTCTTCGAGCTGCTCGCCCCGCTCGGCACCGACCTCTCGATCACCACCAACGGCGTCCGCCTTCCGGAGCTCGCCCACGACCTCAAGGCGGCCGGTCTCCAGCGGGTGAACGTGTCCCTCGACTCGCTCTGCCCGGAGACCTTCCTCGCCCTCACCCGCCGCGACGAGCTCGATCGGGTGCTCGCGGGCATCGACGCCGCGCTCGACGCCGGTCTCGACCCCGTGAAGCTCAACTGCGTCGTGATCCGCGGCGTCAACGACCACGAGGTCGTCGACCTCGCCGCCTACGGGCGTGACCGCGGCGTCGGGGTCCGGTTCATCGAGTTCATGCCGCTCGACGCTGCCGGCGACTGGACCATGGACCGGGTCGTGCCCGCCCGCGAGATCCTCGACCGCATCCATGCGATCTTTCCTCTCGCTGGGTCGTTCCCTGCGGGCGGGGATACCCCACCCGCGGACGGTCACTCCCTGGTCGAGGCGGCGCCGGTCGGCGCGCATCCCGAGCCCGCGGCGCTGCACGCCTATGCCGACGGCCGGGGCGACGTCGGCGTCATCCCGAGCGTCACCGAGCCGTTCTGCGGCGACTGCGACCGCATCCGCATCACTGCCGACGGCACGCTCCGCACCTGCCTGTTCGGGCTCGACGAGACCGACCTCCGGGCGGTGCTCCGCGGTGGCGGCACCGACGCCGATCTCGCCGCCGCCATCGAGGCGGCGGTCGGCCAGAAGTGGGCCGGCCACTCGATCGGACGGGTCGACTTCGTCCGCCCGCCCCGGTCGATGAGCCAGATCGGCGGCTGACCGCAATCTGGCGCGAACCCCGGGGCCGCGCCGCCGGGGCGCCGTACACTCTCGGCCGTGTCCGCATCGGAGTTCACGCACCTCGACCCGTTGGGTCGGGCCCGGATGGTCGACGTCACCTCCAAGGAGCCGAGCCACCGCCGGGCCGTCGCCCGCTGCAAGGTGTCGATGGAGCCCGACACGGCGTCGAAGATCGCCAGCGGTGCGATCACCAAGGGTGACGTCCTCGCCGTCGCCCGCGTCGCCGGCATCCAGGCGGCCAAGCAGACGCCGAGCCTCCTGCCGCTGTGTCACCCGCTGCTCGTGGGCGCCGTGCTCGTGAACTTCCAGATCGAGGAGGCCCACGTCACCGTCGAGGCCCACGTCGACACCGTCGACCGCACCGGGGTGGAGATGGAGGCGCTCACCGCGTGTGCCATCGCCGCGCTCACCATCTACGACATGTGCAAGTCGGTGGACCGCAACATGACGATCGGTGAGCTGGCCCTGTGGGAGAAGACCGGCGGCCGCTCCGGTCACTTTCGGCGCGCAGCCGACCACTCAGCCCTGGATTCCTGAGGAAAATCGGCCGCCAGGGCTTGACCCTCGGGTCGGGGCCCGCAGTACCATTCCTCCATCCACGGCGGTCCCTTTGGGTACCGTCGTGTCTTGTTACGGTCGTCGAGCAGGGAGGAATGGGGAGCCTTGGCGATTCTCGTCATTCTGGTGCTGGCAGTCCTGTGGGCAGCCGTGCTGCTGCCGCCGATCCTTCGGGCCCGCAACGGCTCTGGATCCGTGGGCGGCATCGGCGACTTCATGAACAAGCTGCGCCAAGGCTTCGGTCACCACAACGACAGTGGCGGCCTTCCCCCGCTCAACCCGATCATGGGCCCCGTCGGCGGTCCCGTCGGCCCGATGGGCGCCATGGGCCCCGTCGGCCCGGGTGGCCCCTCCGGCCCGGTCCGGGTGCCGGGCGGGATGTCGCCCCAGCAGAAGCGGCGCCGCGACGTGCTCATCGGCCTGCTCGTGGCGGTGGGGCTCACGTTCATGATGGCGTTCTTCGGCGGCTCCCCGATCTTCTGGGTCCTCCAGCTCGGTGCCGACGTCGCCCTCGCCGGCTACGTCTACCTGCTGGTGCAGATGAAGCACCGCAACGCCACGGCCATGGCCCAGCCCGCGCCCGGCTACTCCGGTTCGTCGTACCCGGCCCCGGCCTACCAGCAGGCGCCCGGTCCGGCCTACGCGCCGCGGCCCGCGATGGCGTCCAACGTCGCGCACCTCGAGGCGCACCGGCGCGAGGTCGCGCCGTCGCACGTCGAGGCCCCGCGCGAGGCCACGGTCCTCGCGCTGCGCCGCACCGCCACCTACTGACGCACCGGACGCGGCCCCGTGGCCCGCTGGCGTGACGTCGAGGCCCAGGCTCCCGACCTCGCCGCGGTGACCCGTCGCGTCTTCGATGCGCACAAGCACAAGACGATGGCGACGGTGCGCGCCGACGGCGGCCCGCGGATCAGCGGGACCGAAGCGACCTTCCACGACGGCGACCTCTGGATCGGGTCGATGGGCGCGGCGCGCAAGGCGGCCGACTTGCTGCGTGACCCGCGCGTCGCGATCCACAGCGCGACCGTCGACCCCGAGCTCACCGACGGCGACGCCAAGATCGGCGGACGCGCGGTCGAGGAGACCGACATCGATGCCATCGCCGGCTTCCTCGGCACCGACTCGCGAGACCCGGCCGAGTACGAGGGCTCGCACTTCTTCCGCATCGACGTGAGCGAGGTCTCGCTCGTGCACATCGGCGATCCCGCCGACCACCTCGTGGTGGAGTCCTGGCACGACGGCCGCGGCTCGCGGCGCGTGGAGGTCCGCTAGCCGAGCACGTCGTTGCAGGTGTGCTCGTACGGCAGCAGCGGGTGGAAGGCCACCTCGTAGGTGTCGCCGCCGGAGGTCCAGGCGGTCTGCGTCGACGCGCTCGCCGCCGCTTGGAGTACGGCAGCCATGTCGGCACCGGTGAGCAGGGTGCAGCCAGGGCCGTAGCCGTCGCCCGCGGCGACGACCGGCGGCGCGGGCAGAGGCCATGCCTTCGCGTCGTCCTGACCGGTGCCGTCGGCGCGCCAGGCGAGCACCGCCAGAGCCGTCGGCTCGTACTCGGCGGTGGGCTCGCCCCGGGCGGCCGCGTCGAGGAACCTGCGCAGCGCCGCGCGGTTGTCGAGCTGCTCCTCGCTGAGGTCGTCGCCGGTGTACCCGAGCGCGTACACGGACGTCGTCGAGCGCCGGCCGTTCGCCACGACCGTGACCGT
>CAZKTS010000264.1:0-2898 GCA_964555735.1 uncultured Bifidobacteriaceae bacterium | reverse complement strand
GGTTCGTCGACGTGCAGCTGGTACCGGATGACGTCGCGCACGGCCTCACCGTTGACCGCAAGGAGCTCGTCGCCGGCGGCGAGACCCGCCGCGGCAGCCGGTGAACCAGGCGCGACCGCCACCACACGGGCGGTCGGCATGGGGTGAGTCTACGGGACCGCGACACCGCCGGTACCCTCGGAGGCATGCCGGGTGACCGCGCCGCTGCCGTCGAGAGCCCCGTCGAGCGCGTCCTGTTGGCCGAGCCGCGCGGGTTCTGTGCCGGCGTAGAGATGGCAATCAAGGCCCTGGCCTGGATGGTCCGGGTCTTCGAGCCGCCCGTCTACTGCTACCACGAGATCGTGCACAACCGACTCGTCGTCGACCGCTTTCGCGACCTCGGCGTGGTCTTCGTCGACGACGTCGACGAAGTGCCCGACGGCGCGCCGCTCATGTTGTCTGCGCACGGCTCCGCACCCGAGGTCGTCGCCGCGGCACGAGCCCGGGACCGCTTCGTGGTGAACGCCGTGTGCCCGCTCGTCACCAAGGTGCACCACGAGGCGAAGGTCCGCGCCGGTAAGGGCTACACGATCCTCTACGTGGGCCACGCGGGGCACGACGAGGCCGAGGGCACCCTCGCCGTCGCGCCCGAGGCGATCCGTCTCGTGGAGCACGAGGAGGACCTGCCCGACGTCCTCGGGGAGGTCGGCGACCCCGAGAAGGTCGCGCTCCTCGCGCAGACCACGCTCGCCCTCCACGACTGGGAGGGGATCATGGAGGAGGCGCGCGCCGAGTACCCGGACCTCTGGACCGCGTCGCGCAACGACCTCTGCTTTGCGACCACCAACCGCCAGGCCGCGCTGCGGACCATCGCCGCGGACGCGGACGCGGTCGTCGTGATCGGTTCGTCGAACTCCTCCAACACGATCGCCCTCACCAAGGTGGCCACCACCGCCGGCGCGCCCCTCGTCCTCCGGGTCGACGGCCCCGACGAGCTCGACCTCGACGCGCTCCAGGGAGCGCGCGTCGTGGGGGTGACCGCCGGTGCGAGCGCACCGGAGGATCTCGTGCAGGCGGTCGTCGCGAAGCTCGCACCACGCGACGGCGTGGAGCCGGTGTTCGTCACCTCGGAAGACGAGTACTTCCCGCCGCCGCGCGAGCTGCGGGAGCTGGTGCCGGCGCTGGACACGCTCGCGGCCGTGTTGTTCGGTGGTGACCCGGCGGCAGCGCGCGAGCTCGGCGGTGCCTTCAGCGCCGACCGTGAGGCCGACGCGTCACACGCTCTCTCGGCGCTCGCTCGCTGAGTCGTCCTGGCGGACGCCCGCGGCAACCTGCGCGCGGTCGAAGCAGTCCTGGAGGCGCTCGCGCAGCGTCGCCGTGATGGCGTGCACCTCCGAGCGCTTGCGGCGACCCTCCGCGGCGGGCGGCACGATCGGTGCACCCACCACCACGACGACCTTGTGGATGCGCGGGATGACCTTGCCGCTGGCGAGGATCTTCTCGCTGCCGCCGACGCCGACCGGGACGATCGGGATGTCGAGGCGCCCGGCGAGGTAGGCGGCGCCGTCGAAGAGCCGGGCCAGCTCGGGACCGCTGGCGCGGGTCCCTTCGGGGAAGATCGCGAGTGGTTCGCCGGCCTCGAGCGCCTGTTGCGAGACGCGCAGCGCGGCGCGGTCGGTGGCCTCCCGGTCGACCGGGATGCCCCCGAGCGCGGAGAAGAGCCAGCCGCCGATCCTGGTGGAGAAGAGCTCCTTCTTGGCCATGAAGCGGATCCGACGCTTGGTCACGAACGCCGCGAACGGGATGTCGAGGATCGACCGGTGCGACGGGGCGACGATGTAGACGCCGTCCTTGGGCACGAGGTCTCGTCCGATGATCTCGACCCGGAAGAGCACCTTGCAGATGGAGAGCACGAGCGCGCGGACGAACCGGTAGAAGGTCATCGGGTCGGCGTGGTGGCGGCGGTGAACGCGGCCACGATCTCGGCGACGATGTCGTCGGGCGTCCGCCCGGTCGTGTCGATGGTGAGCGCGCCTGGGGCGGCGACCAGCGGCGACACGGCACGCGTCGAGTCGAGGTGGTCGCGGCGGTCGATGGCGTCGCGCACCGCCGCGACATCGACGTCGCGCGCCGCCGCGGCTTCGTCGCGTTGGCGGCGCCGGGCCCGCTCCTCTTCGGAGGCCGTCAAGAAGACCTTGACTGCGGCATCGGGGAAGACGACCGAGCCGATGTCGCGACCCTCCACCACACCTCCACCCCGCTCGGCGGCCCAGTCGCGTTGACGCTGGACCAGGATCGTGCGCACCCCCGGATGGGCCGAGACGGTGGAGACCGCCGCGGTCACCTCCGGAGTGCGGATGGCGTCGGTGATGTCGCGGTCGCCGAGCAGCACGCGCTCCCCCACTTCCAGAACCGCGTCGCGGGCGGCAGCGATGCACGCATCGGCGTCGGTCGGGTCGACTCCCTGGTCCAGCACGACGAGGGTCACGGCCCGGTACATCGCACCGGTGTCGAGCACGTCGAGCCCGAGCGCCGCGGCGACGCCGCGGCTGATCGTCGACTTCCCCGAGCCCGACGGACCGTCGATCGCCACGATCCTCACGAGGCACCTCCGGCGAGGGTGTCGAGGTCGTCGGCGAAGCCCGGGTACGACACGGGCACGGCCTGCCACCCGCGCACCGACGACGCACCAGCGGTGGCGTTCGCGGCGACCGCGGCCGCCATGGCGACCCGGTGGTCACCGTGGCTCTTGAACGTGCCCGGCCGCGTGCGTCCGCCGGTCACCCGCAGGCCGTCGGCGTGCGCTTCGACCGCGACGCCGAGCGTTGTGAGCTCCTGTTCGAGGGTGGCGATGCGATCGCTCTCCTTGACGCGGAGCTCGGCACCGTTCGTGACCTCGGTGACACCCTCGGCGAACGC
>CAZKTS010000263.1:0-2825 GCA_964555735.1 uncultured Bifidobacteriaceae bacterium | reverse complement strand
GAACCAGGTGCGCGTCGGCCTGTCCCGGATGGAGCGGGTCGTGCGTGAGCGCATGACGACGCAGGACGTCGAGGCGATCACGCCCCAGACGCTCATCAACATCCGGCCCGTGGTCGCGGCCATCAAGGAGTTCTTCGGCTCCAGCCAGCTCAGCCAGTTCATGGACCAGACGAACCCGCTGGCCGGCCTGACCCACAAGCGACGCCTCTCGGCGCTCGGGCCCGGCGGTCTCTCGCGCGAGCGCGCGGGCTTCGAGGTCCGCGACGTGCACCCGAGCCACTACGGCCGGATGTGCCCGATCGAGACGCCCGAAGGGCCGAACATCGGCCTGATCGGCTACCTCTCGTCGTACGCGCGGATCAACCCGTTCGGCTTCATCGAGACGCCCTACCGCAAGGTCGAGGGCGGCAAGGCGACCCGCAAGATCGAGTACCTCGCGGCCGACGACGAGGACCGCTACGTCATCGCCCAGGCGAACGCCGCGGTCGATGCCGACGGCCGGTTCCTCGACGAGCGCGTGCTCGTCCGGGCCCGGCGCGGTGAGCTCGCGTACGTCGACCCGCACGAGGTCGACTACATGGACGTGTCGCCGAAGCAGATCGTGTCGGTGGCGACCGCGCTCATCCCGTTCCTCGAGCACGACGACGCCAACCGCGCGCTCATGGGCGCCAACATGCAGCGGCAGGCCGTGCCGGTGCTGCGTCCGACCGCGCCGTTCATCGGCACCGGCGTCGAGGCCCGTGCGGCCCGCGACGCCGGCGACCTGATCCTGGCCGAGGGCGACGGCCGGGTCGTCGACGTCTCCGGCAACGCGATCCAGGTCGAGTACGACGGCGGCACCCGCAAGGGCAAGGTCACGTACCACCTCTCCAAGTTCCGCCGTTCCAACCAGGGCACGTGCATCAACCAGAAGCCCCTGGTCGACGTGGGCGACGCCATCAAGGAGGGCGACGTTCTCGCCGACGGCCCCTCGACCCACAACGGCGAGCTCGCGCTCGGCAAGAACCTGCTGGTCGCGTTCATGCCGTGGAAGGGCCACAACTTCGAGGACGCGATCGTCATCTCGCAGCGCCTCGTGAAGGACGACGTGCTGACGTCGATCCACATCGAGGAGCACGAGATCGACGCCCGCGACACGAAGCTGGGCGCCGAGGAGATCACGCGCGACATCCCGAACCTCTCGGAGGAGATCCTCAAGGACCTCGACGAGTGGGGGATCATCCGCGTGGGCGCCGAGGTCGGCCCCGGCGACATCCTCGTCGGCAAGGTCACGCCCAAGGGTGAGACCGAGCTCACGCCGGAGGAGCGCCTCCTGCGTGCGATCTTCGGTGAGAAGGCTCGTGAGGTGCGCGACACCTCGCTGAAGGTGCCCCACGGCGAGAACGGCAAGGTCATCGCGGTCAAGAAGTTCTCCCGCGAAGAGGGCCACGAGCTCCCGCCGGGCGTGAACCAGCTGGTGCGCGTCTACGTCGCGCAGAAGCGCAAGATCAGCGAGGGCGACAAGCTCGCCGGCCGCCACGGCAACAAGGGCGTGATCGCCAAGATCCTGCCCGTCGAGGACATGCCGTACCTCGCCGACGGCACCCCGGTCGACATCGTGCTGAACCCGCTCGGCGTGCCGAGCCGCATGAACGTCGGCCAGGTGCTCGAGGCGCACCTCGGCTACGCGGCGCGGTACGGGTGGGAGGGCCAGCGGCCCGCCCCGCTCGGCGAGCACAAGACGCGCCCGCAGACCGAGCCGTCCGTGTGGGTCGCGAGCCCGGTGTTCGACGGCGCGCACTGGGACGAGGTCGAGCAGTCCGGCCCTGAGGGGACGATCCAGCGGCTCTTCGAGACGCTGAACCCCGACGGCGCGGACGGTCAGCACCTCGTCGGCACCGACGGCAAGGCGCTGCTCTACGACGGCCGCACCGGTCAGCCCTACGACCGGCCGGTCACCGTCGGCTACGTCTACATCCTGAAGCTCGCCCACCTCGTGGACGACAAGATCCACGCCCGGTCCACCGGCCCGTACTCGATGATCACGCAGCAGCCGCTGGGTGGGAAGGCGCAGTTCGGTGGCCAGCGGTTCGGGGAGATGGAGGTGTGGGCGCTCGAGGCGTACGGCGCCGCGTACGCGCTCCAGGAGATCCTCACCATCAAGTCCGACGACGTCCTCGGCCGCGTGAAGGTGTACGAGGCGATCGTGAAGGGCGAGAACATCCCGGAGCCGGGAATCCCCGAGAGCTTCAAGGTGCTCATCAAGGAGATGCAGGCGCTCTGCCTCAACGTCCGCGTGATGAACGCGGAGGGCCAGGAGGTGGAGATCCGGGAGCTCGACGAGGATGCCTTCCGGACCACCGAGGCGCTCGGCATCGACCTCTCTCGACCCGAGCGCGGCACCGACGAGGAAGACGCGGCCCGAGAGGCCGAGCGCCGGCGCGAGTCCGCCCGGTACTGACGAACGACGACGACGACACGACGCGGAAGAGGAGCTGAGGGGACCGAATGCTGGATGTGAACGAGTCCGCGAACCTGTCCATCGCCCTCGCCACTGCGGAGCAGATCCGCATGTGGTCGAACGGCGAGGTGAAGAAGCCCGAGACGATCAACTACCGCACGCTCAAGCCCGAGAAGGACGGCTTGTTCTGCGAGAAGATCTTCGGGCCGACCAAGGACTGGGAGTGCTACTGCGGCAAGTACAGGCGCGTCCGGTTCAAGGGCATCATCTGTGAGCGCTGCGGCGTCGAGGTCACGCGCTCCAAGGTCCGTCGCGAGCGCATGGGCCACATCGAGCTCGCCGCGCCCGTCACCCACATCTGGTACTTCAAGGGCGTCCCGAGCCG
>CAZKTS010000262.1:0-8138 GCA_964555735.1 uncultured Bifidobacteriaceae bacterium | reverse complement strand
GTGGAGAGCTACTCGTTGCGCCAGACGTGGGAGGTCGACGTCCACCCCGAGGAGGGGTGTGAGGGTCCGGTCGACCTCTATCTGTCGCTCGAGATCGATCCGAGGGTCCTGCTCGGGTTCGAGGACGCGGTGATCGCCCGGGAGGAGGGCGACGACCCGCCCGACGAGTACCACTTCCCGCAGAACTTCACGAGGGGGCTCCCGCCGCTGCCGCACGGCCCGGACCTGCTCGTCGCGGCCACCGAGCTGGCCGGGATCGGGGGTCCTGATCTGCCCCTCGAGGTCTCGGCGATCGACTCGATCCCCGCTGCGACCGAGGCGGCGGAACGGGCGTTGCGAGTCGTGGCCCACCAGCGGGTGTCGCTGCTCCACATCCGCGACGGCGACGCGGTGTCCTGCGAGCTGCTGGACCGGTGCCTCGATGTGAGCCGGCACCTGCTGCGCGAGGCGCAGGACTGGCTCGGCTGAGCGCCGGACCGCTCAGGCGCGACCGTGCTCGTCGAGGCGGTCGCTGAACACCTCGACCCGGCCCTTGCCGCCGCGCTTCGCGTGGTACAGCGCGACGTCGGCGTCGCGCACCAGGTTGCCGAGCGTCTGCTCACCCCGGACGTCGACCGCGATCCCGATGCTGGTGCCGATCTCGACGTCGCGCCCGTGGATGCGCAGCGGCGTGCTCACCGCGCCGACGATCCGCTCCCCGAGCTCACGCATCTCGTCCTCGCCGGTGATGAGCTCGCACAGCACGCAGAACTCGTCACCGCCGAGACGGGCGACGAGGTCACCGCCACGCACGGCGACCCGGAGGCGCTTCGCCACCTCGACGAGCGCGCGGTCGCCGGCATCGTGGCCAAGGGAGTCGTTGACCGCCTTGAACCCGTCGAGGTCGAGGAAGAGCACGGCGGTGGTCGTGCGGTGGCGTCCGGCCCGCTCGAGGGCCTGCTCGCCGAACTCGTTGAACATGGCGCGGTTCGGGAGACCGGTCAGCGCGTCGTGCGTCGCCTCGTACTCGAGGCGGTGCTGCGTCCGCTTCATCTCGGTGATGTCGTGCGCGATCGTCGACAGCAGCACGATCTCACCATCCTGGCGGTGGGCTTGGACGGTGGCGAGCATCGGCACCTCGTCGCCGGCGGTGGTACGGAGCGTGAGCTCACCGCTCCAGAGCCCGTGGCGCCGCACGAACGGCATGATCTCGTTGCGGAGCCGTTGGCGCGACTCCAGGCTCGACAGCTCACCGACGTCCTGGCCGATGCCGAGCCCGAGGAGCTCGCGCGCCCGCTGGTTGGCGTACACGAGCCGCCCGTGGGGTTCGGACAGCACGACGACCTCGTTGGACTGCTCGAGCACGTCGGTGAGCTGCTGGGCGCGCGCCTCGGCGCGGCGCCGTTCGGTGATGTCGCGCGCGTTCGTCACCAGGCCGCCCAGGCTGGGTTCGTCGGTCAGGTTCGTCGTGATGCTCTCCACGACCCGCCAGGTCCCGTCCTTGTGACGGACGCGGTGCTCGAGCGGGCGCGCCTCGCTGCGCCCGGCGAGGTACTCCATGACCGAGTCGCGGGCGAGCGGTCGATCGTCGGGGTGGATCAAGACGGTGCTGGGCTGACCGACGAGTTCCTCGGGTGTCCACCCCAGCATCCGGGTCACGGACTCGCTGACGTAGGAGAAGGTGCCGTCGGCGGCGGTCACGGTGACGAGGTCGGTGGCGTGCTCCGCCAGCGCACGGAAGCGGGCGCCGGTCTCGCGGAGCGCTCGTTCGGCCTCGATCCGTTCGGTCACGTCGCGAGAGTTGAGGACGATGCCCCGGACCGCGGGGTCGTCGGTCAGGTCCCGGGCGACGGTCTCGAACCAGCGCCACTCGCCGGTCACCGAGCGGGCTCGGAGCAGCAGCGGGTCCTCGGGTCCGCGCGTGCCGTCGAGGACCTCCTGGAACGCGGTGCCGGCGGCCTCGACGTCGTCGGGATGGAGCAGGTCGAAGATGCCGCCGGCGGGACTGATCCCCTTCGGATGGCCCAGCAGGCGGGTGCCGGCGTCGCTCGAGAAGCGCCAGGTGCCGTCGGCCTCGAGCACGGTCACGATGTCCGACGACTGCTCGATCAGCGCCGAGAACTCGGCCGACCGACGGTCTGCCTCGCGCTCGGCCTCGACCCGCGCGGTGACGTCGCGCACGCTCAGCACGTAGCCATCGACGATCGGGTCGGCGAGCAGGTTGAAGCTGGCGACCTCGACGTGGCGGTAGCTGCCGTCCGCGTGGCGGAGCCGGAGCTGCTTGACGGGCAGCAGGCCGGGCCCGCTCGCCAACGAGCGCCCGAGGGCCTCGGTGGCGTCGGCGAGATCGTCGGGATGCACGAGCTCGAGCACGTTGGTGCCGACCATCGCGTCGGGCTCGTACCCGAGCACCCAACGCCCGGACGGGCTGGCGTACTCGAGCTGTCCGTTCGCGTCGACGACCGCCACCACGTCGGTCGCGTGTTCCAGGACCGCGCGGAGGAACTCGGGGTCGCGGGTGCGGGGCACGTCAGACAGGGGGATTCGGGCTCATACGGTCACGATGGTTGTCGGCCGATCCTGTGCGCAGCCTGAGCCGGGGCCGGCGCCCTTGTGGGGCAACGGGCTCACGGGACGCGGTGGGCCCCGAAGATGACCGCCTGGTCACGGCCCAGATCCTTCGCCTGGTACAGCGCCGCATCGGCGTCGCGCAGCAGGGCGTCGACGGTGACCCGCCCGCCGGCGCCGATCGAGATGCCGACGCTGACGCCGACCTCGGTCTCGATGTCCGGGATCTCGGTGGGTGCTGCGACCGAGGCGATGAGCCGGTTGGCGAGATCGAGCATCTCGAGCTGGCCGGCGGGATGCTCGCAGAGGATCACGAACTCGTCGCCACCGAAGCGAGCGACCACGTCACCGCGCCGCACGCAGTTCCGGAGACGCTGGGCGACCTCGACGAGGAGGGCGTCGCCGATCTGATGCCCGTAGGTGTCGTTGACCCGCTTGAAGCGATCGAGGTCGAGGAACAGCACCGCGACGAGCGTGCCGTCGCGGTCCGCGCGGGCGAGCGCCTGGTCGCCGAGCTCCTGGAACAGTACGCGGTTGGGCAGCTTCGTCAGCGGGTCGTGGGTCGCCTGGTGCGAGAGCTGGGCCTGGGCCTCCCGGAGATCGGTGATGTCGCGCGAGAGCAGGACGATCCCGTTCACGGCGGGATCGTCGATGAGGTTTCGGCCGCGGACCTCGAACCACCGCCACTCGCCGTTGGCGGCACGGAGCCGGACGGTCAGCGCGTCGTCCTGGGAGCGCCCAGGTCCGGGCGGCCGCGACGCCAGGACCTCGAACGCGCGGGCCGCGAGCTCGGCGTCGTCGGGATGGACGATGGCGAACACGCCGCCCTCCGCGGTCGGGTCCCGGGCCGCGTCGTAGCCGAGCAGACGCTCGATCGCCCCGCTGGTCCAGCGCCAGGTGCCGTCGGGGTCGAGGACGGTGACGATCTCGGAGCTGGCGTCGAGGAGGGCGCGGAGCTGGGCCTCCGCCCGCTGCTGACCGTCGGCCACCTCGCGGAGCTCGGTCACGTCGACGACATCGAGGGAGACGTACTGCGGCGCGCCGCTCGCGTCGCTGATCACGAACACGGTGCGACGGATCCATCGCCACGAGCCGTCGACGTGTCGCAAGCGGCGGTCGCCTTCGTGCACCTCCAAGTCGCCGCGCGAGATGGCCGCACCCATCTCGCGGTCGATCTCGATCTCGTCGGGGTGCGCGAGCTCGAAGACGTTCGTCCCGACGAGCTCCTCGGCGGAGAGCCCGGTCATCTGGCAGATCGCGCGGTTCGCGCGCGTGATCCGGCCGTCGAGCGAGACCAGCGCGCGGCCGACGGGGGAGTGCTCGAAGGTGATCTCGAACCGGCGGCCCAGGGACGCGAAGTCCTCGTCCGAGCGCGCCCGCTCCTCGAGGTCGCGGGCGGAGAGCACGATCGCGCCGACGCGGGCGTCGTGCAGGAGGTTGTTGCCCATCACCTCGACGAAGCGGGCGGCGCCGCCGGCGTCGACGACCCGGATCGTGATCGGGTCGTGTGCGCCGGCGCCCTCGGCGGTGGAGTCGAGCGCCTCGAGCGCCATCCCCTGGTCCTCGGGGTGCACCACCTCGAGCGCGGAGGTGCCGAGGAGCTCCTCGATCGGCCGTCCGAGCAGCGCGGCGGCGGCCTGGTTGCCGGCGAGGACCGTCCCGACCGCGTCGACGAGCAGGGCGGGCTCGGGCAGCAGCTCGACCAGCGGCGCGTGTGATGCACCCGCGTCAGGTGCGAGGTCGTCCGACGACCGGCCCGACCCCGGTGAAGGGGTTGTTGCCACTGCCTGCTCCTGGGCAGGCACCCGCCCGGCTGCCCCACCGGTGTCTGCGGGCGCCCCCAGCCCGCCGGTCAGAATAGGCGGATGCCGATGCGTGCCGACTGTCGCCACTACGAGAGCCGCACCTACGGGTCGGGCGAGGTGGTGCGCAAGTGCCGTCTCGACCTGGCGCCCGAGGCCCCCTGGCGGTGCCCCGACGACTGTCCCAAGTTCGACCGCCGGACCTTCGACGCCGGCTGGCACTACGGCAGCCTGCGGACCGCAGGCGAAGCCCCGGAGCCCGAGCCCGACGGCGCCGAGGTGAGCGCCCTCCTCGACGCAGCGGAGGACATCATCAACGCCGCGGCACCCGACATCCTCGCCGACTTCGACGGCTCCAAGAAGAAGAAGCGCTTCGGCAAGCGCAAGAAGCGCAAGTAGGGCCGAGGTCGTCGAAGGCGCAACGAGCGGCGCAGGTACCCTGCGCGGCAGCAAGCGACCGAAACAAGGTGAGCGAGCGTGGCGGAACGGCAGACGCGCCGGGTTTAGGTCCCGGTGTCCTTCGGGGCTTGAGGGTTCGACTCCCTCCGCTCGCACCGCTATTTTCCGGGTCGTGGCGAACCAGATCCCGATGGTCGGATACCTGTCCCTCGACGGCGATCCGCACCTGGTTGCACAGGAGTGCAAGCAGTGCGGCGCCCTCTACTTCGATCGGCGCAACGCCTGCGCGCACTGCAGTGCGACCGTGTTCGCACCCAAGGACCTCGCGACGACGGGCGTGGTGCGGTCGTTCACGATCATCCACCAGGCCGCCCCGGGCGTGCCGGTGCCCTACGTGTCGTCGGTCGTCGACCTCGACGGGGGCGGTGCGGTGAAGGCGAACGTGGTGAACACCGAAGCCGACCCGGAGCACGTCTCTCTGGGCATGAAGGTGAAGCTCACGACGTTCCCCGTGGGGACCGACGACGACGGCACGGAAGCGATCGCGTTCGGCTTCGAGCCGGCCGGCTGAGGAAGGACTCCCGATGAGCGACGACGTGTGGGTGCTCGGGGCATCGATGACGAAGATCGGTCGGTACCCCGACCAGGACGTGGTCGACCTCGCGTCCACGGCGGCCATGGACGCGCTCGCCGACGGCGGCGTGACCATGCGCGACATGGGCGTCATGGGTGTCGGCAACATGTTCCAGGCGATGGCCGGCATCGGCCAGAGCGTCCAGCAGCAGATCGGCCAGACCGGCATCCCGGTCTACAACGTCGTCAACGCGTGCGCGACCGGCGCCACCGCGGTGCGCACGGTGCACCTCTCGATCCTCGCCGGCGAGGTCGACATGGGCATCGCCATCGGCTGTGAGCAGATGGGCAAGATGGGCCTGCTCGGCCCGGGCGGCCAGGCCAAGGGCGAGCGGCACGTCTACGAGCCGAGCGGTCGGTACGGCTCGGTGATGGGCGTCGAGGGCATCCTCGGCACCACCCTGATGCCGGGTGTGTTCGCCCAGGCGGGCCAGGAGTACGCCTACGAGCACGACGGCGTCGGCTTCGAGCAGTTCGCCAAGGTCGCGGAGAAGAACCACGCGCACTCGACGCTCAACCCGCTGGCGCAGTACCAGAAGAAGTTCTCGCTCGAGGAGATCATGGCGGCGCGCATGGTCGCGTACCCGAACACGCTGCCGATGTGCTGCCCCACCGGTGACGGAGCGGCCGCGGTCGTGTTGGTGTCCGACGCGAAGCTCAAGACGCTGTCGGCGGAGCAGCGCAAGCGCGCGGTGAAGATCAGCGCGTCCGTGCTCACCACCGACCCGTGGACGGAGGGCGGCCAGGCCCAGCCCGACATCAACACGCTGACCCGCAACGCGGCGCAGCAGGCCTACGAGAAGGCCGGTGTCGGGCCGCAGGAGCTCGACCTCGTGGAGCTCCACGACTGCTTCGCCACCGCCGAGCTGCTCCACTACGACAACCTCGGGCTCTGCGAGCCGGGCGGGGCGGGCGCGTTCATCGACTCGGGCGCACCGTGGCGCGACGGCACGACGCCCGTGAACGCGAGTGGCGGACTCCTCTCGAAGGGCCACCCGATCGGCATGACCGGCGCGGCGGGCGTCTTCGAGATCACCACGCAGCTGCGCGGCGAGGCGGGGGATCGTCAGATCGAGGGGGCCAAGGTCGGCATGGCCCACGTGATCGGACTCGGCTCCTCCTGCGCGATCCACATCCTCGAGAAGGCTGCGGCCTAGCTGACGGTCAGGGAGAGGATCTCGCCGCTCGAGGTCATCTCCGCCGAGCCGCTGCGTCGCGGCCCGGAGATCGACATCCGGATGACCACGCGGCCGTCGAGGTCCGACGACGTCGAGCGCTCCACGTAGACGTAGCTCACGACCGCGTCCTCGATCCGGATCGGCGTGGCGGTCTCCGCGGCCTTCTCCACCTCGCGCACGAACTTCGGGATGTCCTGCCACCGGACGGCGTTGCTGGAGTAGAGGGCAGCCTCCACCTCTTCCTGTGGCCCGCTGAGGTGCACGGGTGTGGGCGCGTCGACTGCGTCGTCCCGCCAGGTGTACGAGTCGATGTGCTCGGCGTTCGCGGGGTCCTGCACCTCGGCGATCAGGTACTCCCCGTAGATGTCGACCTCCGAGACCCGTGCCGGATCGGCGCCGACCCTCTGCAGGATCGCCGTGAGCGCCTTGTTCGCCTGGTTCGGCACGTGCAACAGGTCGTCGGGCAGCTTCGACTCGTCGCCGGAGTCCGTGGACGTGGAGCTCGTCGTGGTGGTCGTGCACGACGCGGCGCCGAGCACGAGCAGCGAGACGGCCGCGCTCGCGGCGAAGGTCCGGGCGCGGGCGTGCATCAGACCGCGCTCCAGCCGCCGTCGACCGTGACGACGGTGCCGGTGACGAACGTGCTCGCGTCGGACGCGAGGAACAACAGCGCGCCGTCGAGCTCGTGCTCGTCGCCGCCCCGAGCCATCGGCGTGTTCTCGAACATCCAGCGCTCTCCGTCCTCGTTGCCGAACATCTTCCCATCGGTCATCTCGCTGCGGAACCATCCTGGTGCGATCGCGTTCACGCGCACGCCACCCTTCGCCCACTGGGACGCGAGCTCGCGTGTCGCGGCGTTGAGCCCTCCCTTCGACGCCGCGTACCCGGCGTCGGGGATGCGATTGGAGCCGACCGCAGCCCAGATCGACGAGATGTTGACGATCGATCCCGAGCCGCGTTCGAGCATGTGGCGGGCCGCGAGCGATGCAAGCAGGAGCGGCGTCGTGAGGTTGAGCTCGATCTCCGCCCGAACGTCCTCGGGGGAGGCGTTGATCGCGCGCCCGACCCGGCTGACGCCCGCGTTGTTGACGAGGACATCGAGCCGTCCGAATCGTTCGATGGTCGTGTCGATCAGCGCTGCGGGTGCATCGGGATCGGCGAGGTCGCACGCGACGACGTGTGGGTCGCGCAGGTGGGCGGCGAGCTGCTCCAGCCGGTCGGCGCGTCGGGCCGCGAGCACGACCGACGCCCCGACCGCGTCGAGCACCTTCGCGAAGCGTGCACCCAGGCCCGAGCTGGCTCCGGTGACGATCGCCACCCGCCCGTCGAGGCGGAACGATGAGAGTGGATCGAGCACTGGTACGCCCCCAGGGACTCGAACCCTGAACCTAGTGATGAAGGGTCGTTGGTCTGATCGACGTTGGTACGCCCCCGACGTTGGTACGCCCCCAGGGACTCGAACCCTGAACCTAGTGATTAAGAGTCACTTGCTCTAACCAGTTGAGCTAGGGGCGCTCGAGAGCCCATCGTAGTTGGGCGCTGCAGTGGCACCCGGGGTGGAAGCGGCGCGTAGCGTGCA
>CAZKTS010000261.1:0-13934 GCA_964555735.1 uncultured Bifidobacteriaceae bacterium | reverse complement strand
CAGAACGGCATCGCGAGGTCGAGGTTCTTCACCGAGAGCGGGTCGATGCACGGCGGCGCGTAGACGACGGACTCGGTGTTGCCGAGCGACGCGGGCACGAACTCGGGCATGGTCCACACCGACGCGTCGTACTGCTCGACGAACGGTCGGTAGAACTCCCAGACCTCGGGGTTGGCGTCGGTGAGGTCGATGTGGCAACGCCAGATCCAGCGCGTGTCGGCGCGGGTGAGCGGCGAGTCGCGCAACATGCTGAGGATCGCCGCGGGCTGTGGGTCGTGCACGACGACGTAGTCCCAGCCCTGCTCGAGCTCGAGCGCGTTGTCGAGGACCCGCTCGAGGTACGTGCGCTGCATCGCCGAGGTCCACTCGATCTCGGCGCCCTGGAGCGCGTTGTGCACCTGCTTGGTGACCGCGAAGAACTCGTCGCTGCCGTGCATCACGTGCCACTCGGCATCGACGCCGACGCTGCGGAGCAGCGGCACGTGGGTGGCGAGGAGCTCGGCGACGCCGCCGCCGTAGGCCGTCGCGTTCAGATGGAGGACGCGGGCGCCCTTGAGCGGCTCGGCCAGGGCACAGATGCGGTCGACGGTGGACTGGCCGACGATGTCGGCGTACTCGCCGAGGTCCTTCTCGAGGAGGGGGACGCGCTCGAGCATCGACGCCTCAGGCGCGAGCGGTGCGCGGGAGCCCGGTCATCGCGGCCAATCTATCGGTCGTGCCCGGCACTCCTCCGACTCTCGCGGTCGCCTGCCCCGACAAGTTCCGCGGAACGCTGACCGCGGCCGAGGCGGCTGCCGCGATCGCTCGCGGGCTTCGCGCCGCGGGCGTCCCCGACGTCGTGGAGCTGCCCCTCGCCGACGGTGGCGAGGGCACCCTCGACGCCCTGCTCGCCGCGCGCGGTGGGTCTCGCCGTTCGGCGCGGGTCACCGGACCGCTCGGCGACCCGGTCGATGCCGCGTGGCTCCTGCTGCCGGACGGGACCGGTGTGGTGGAGGCGGCGCGGGCCAGCGGGCTCGCGCTGGTCGAGGGGCGCAATGACCCCTTGCGCGCCTCGACGCGCGGCACCGGCGAGCTGATCGCCGCGGCGCGGCGCGGGGGAGCCCGCCGGATCGTGGTCGGGGTCGGGGGCAGCGCGACCACCGACGGCGGCTTGGCCGCGGTCGAGGCGTTGGGGTGGTCGCTCGCCGGCACCGAGGTGACCGTGGCGTGCGACGTCACCACCCCGTTCCTGGAGGCGGCGACGGTCTACGGCCCGCAGAAGGGCGCGAGCGACGCCCAGGTCGGGCTCCTCACCCGACGCCTCGCTCGGGTCGCCGAGCAGTATGCGAGCCGCACCGGCGTCGACGTCACCACGCTGGAGGGCGGGGGCGCGGCGGGCGGTCTGGCCGGCGGTCTGGCCGCGATCGGTGCGCGCCTCGAGCCCGGCTTCGACGTTGTCGCGCAGGCGGCCGGGCTCGAAGCGGCGTTGGACGGCGCGGACCTCGTGGTCACCGGCGAGGGTCGGCTCGACGCCACCAGCTTCGCGGGCAAGGTCGTCGGCGGCGTGCTCGAGTGGGCCGCCGACCTCGACGTCGCGCATCGGGCGGTGATCGTGGGCCAGGCGAGCGACGAAGGACGCGAGGAGCTCGCGGTGCACGGACCCGCGCAGCTGCTCGTCCTCACCGATCGCGTGTGGCAGGCCGGCGAGGCGTTCGCCCGCGCCGAGCAGCTCGTGGAGGAGTCCGCCATCGAAGCGGCCCACGCCGCGAGGGGCGGTGAGGACGTGGCGTGATGCGGTGCCGAAGCGAAGCGGAGGCACTCGCCAGGGAGCGAGCGCCCGCGGCGGGGGTATCCCCCGCCGCAACGAGCGACCGAGACGGTCAGGCGATGTCTGCTTTGCCGAACTTCTGGCAGTAGGAGGGGATCGAGACCATCGGCGGGCGCTCGCGCGTCTCGACCGGCACGAGCACTTCCTGGTGGTGCTCGTCGAAGCGCACGAGCGTCGACGGCAGCTGGCTCGGCGCGCAGCCGGCGCGTCGAAGCGCAGTGATCAGCACGGCCATCGCCTGGGGGCCCAGGTCTTCGAGCGACCGGTTGCGGTGCTCGCGCACCCCGAGGTCGCGCTGCACGATCGCGTCGGCACCGAACTGCGCGGCGACGTCGACGAGCAGGCCGAGCTCCACGCCCCAGCCCTCGACGAACGGCACCGCCTCGAGCACCGATCGGCGACCGGCGTACTCGCCCGACAGCGGTTGCACGAAGCGGGCGAGGTGCGGGAAGAGCGCGGACAGCACCGGTCGAGCCATGAGCTCGGTCACGCGTCCTCCGCCGGTCGGCTCACCGTGGAGGGGGCGGCGGTAGTAGCCCTTCACGAAGCCGACGGACGGCTCGGTGAGCAGCGGCTCGACGAGCCGGGTCACGAACTCGGGGTGGAAGTTGCGGACGTCGGCGTCGACCCAGCAGACGATGTCGCCTTCGGTCACGTACAGCGAGCACCAGAGCGCGTTGCCCTTGCCCGACCCGGCGGGGAGGTCGGGGAGGATCTCGCTGACCGTGTGGACCTTGGCCCCCTCCCAGCGGGCGGCCTCGGCCGTCGCGTCCGTCGAGCCGTCGTCGACCACGACGACCTCGTCGACCAGCGCGACCTGCTCGGCGAGCTTGCGGCGGACGGTGGCCACGATGTGGCCCACCGTGGCCTCCTCGTCGCGCGCGGGCAGGCACACGGAGATCGTCGTGCCCAGGCGGGCCTTGGTCTCGGCCAGGGCGTCGGGGTCGGGAGAGGGCGGCATACGGATGGAAGCCTAGGAGGGGCGACGGCTATCCTGGTCGGGAACGCGCTCATCGAGAGCGGCTGAGGGACAGGCCCTGTGACGCCGCGGCAACCAGCTCCGGGAGAGCGATCCCCCGGGACCAGGTGCCAATGCCTGCCAGGTTCTCCTGGACGATGAGTGGTTGCGAGCGGTCCTCCGCTGGCAGCGCTCCGAGCGCGTCAGAACAGACGAGCCCGGACCTCAGGAGGACCCTCATCATGGCGCACGTCGATTCCCTGCGATGCCGCGAATGCGGGCGCACCTACGACCTCGCCCCCGTCTACACGTGCGAGTGGTGCTTCGGCCCGCTCGAGGTGGCCTACGACTACGACGCGATCCGCGCGTCGGTGAGCCGCGAGTCGATCGCCGCCGGGCCGTCGACCATCTGGCGCTACGCCGACCTCCTCCCGGTCGACACCCCGGGGGCCACGCTGCCGGTCGGCTTCACGCCGCTGGTGCGCGCCGACCGGCTCGCCGCCGAGCTCGGTCTCGGCGAGCTGTGGATCAAGGACGACACCCGCAACCCCACCAACTCCTTCAAGGACCGCGTGACGGCCGTCGCGCTCACGAAGGCAGTGGAGTTCGGGCTCAAGACGGTGGCGTGCGCCTCCACCGGCAACCTCGCGAACGCGGTCGCGGCGCACGCGGCGCGCGCCGGGCTGCGCAGCTTCGTGTTCATCCCGTCGAACCTCGAGGCCGGGAAGGTCGTCACGACGTCGGTGTACGGAGGCGCGGTCGTCGCCATCGACGGCAACTACGACGACGTGAACCGGCTCTGTGCCGAGCTCGCGTCGGACCGGCCGTGGGGCTTCGTCAACGTCAACGTCCGACCGTTCTACGCGGAGGGCTCGAAGACGCTCGCGTTCGAGACCGTCGAGCAGCTCGGTTGGCAGACCCCGGATCATGTGGTCGTGCCCGTCGGCAGTGGCTCGCTGCTCACGAAGATCCGCAAGGGCTTCGACGAGCTCCACACCGTCGGCCTGCTCGACGAGGCTCCCAGCGTGCGCGTGTCGGGTGCGCAGGCCGAGGGATGCTCGCCGGTGGCGAAGGCGTTCGCCGAGGGCCATGACACGATCACGCCGGTGAAGCCCGACACGATCGCCAAGTCGATCGCGATCGGCAACCCGGCCGACGGGCCGTACGCCGTCGACGTGGTGCGCGAGAGCGGCGGCTCGTTCGCCGCGGTCACCGATGACGAGGTCGTCGACGCGATGCGGCTCCTCGCCCGCACCGAAGGCATCTTCGGTGAGACCGCGGCGGGCGTCACCATCGCCACGCTGGCGCGACTCGCCGGCGACGGCACGATCCGATCCGACGAGCGGGTCGTGGCCTACGTCACCGGCCATGGCCTCAAGACGCTCGACGCGCTCGGCGCCGACGCCGGCGCCACGGTCACGATCGCGCCGACCCTCGAGGCGTTCGACCACGCCTTCCCCGGACTGGAGGCCTGAGCGCCATGGCAGTCACCGTTCGCATCCCCACGCAGCTCCGCACGCTCACCGGCGGCGAGGCGCAGGTCGATCTGGAGGGGGCCACCGTCGCCGAGGTGCTCAAGGCGCTCGACGCCGCGCACCCCGGCTTCGCGGAGCGGCTCTTCGACGACGGCGGTGGGCTCCGCCGCTTCGTCAACGTCTTCGTGGCCGAGGAGGACATCCGCTTCCTCCAGGGCGTCGACACGCCGGTGACCGACGGTCAGACCCTCAGCATCGTCCCCGCCGTCGCGGGCGGCTAGAGGCCCAGAGGCGAGGATCAGCGGCGAAGGTACCCTTCGCCGCCCGAGCCGTGGCCCGAGCGGCCCGGCGCGCAGCGCCGAGAGCGGGAAACTACGCGGCCGAGACGAAGAGCTGGGCGGCGACGTCGTCGGGGACGGTGTGGCTGCCGGCGTCGGTGCGGACCGAGACGCCGTCGGTGTCGCGGTCGACCACCTCGACGTTGCACGCGGGGGTGAGCTGCGCGGCGGCGACCAGGCGCAGGCCGTCGTCGTTGAGCTCGAGCTTCTCGCTGATGCGCGCCACCGTGTAGCGACCGGGTGACGCTTCGCGCAGCGGCACCGCGGGCCCGCTCGTGACCTTGCGCTTCGAGCCGGGGATCGGGTTGCCGTGCGGACAGGTGGCCGGGTCGCCGAGGAGCTCCACGAGCTTCTCCTCGACGTCGGCGGAGATCGCGTGCTCCCAGCGGTCGGCCTCGCGGTGCACCTTCTCCCACTCGAGGCCGATGACGTCGACGAGCAGGCGCTCGGCCAGGCGATGGCGCCGCACGATCGTGGTGGCGAGGGTGCGGCCCTTGGTGGTGAGGGCGAGGCTCCGATCGGTGCGGAGCTCGACGAAGTCGTGGTCGACGAGGCGCTGCACGGTCTCGGACACCGCCGCGGCAGAGAGCCCGAGCCGCTCGACCAGGCGGGCCCGCATCGGCGTGACGCCCTCCTCCTCGATCTCGAGGATGGTCTCGAGGTACTCCTCGGTCGTGTCGTGCATCTCGGCCACGGGGAGAAACCTAACCGGTCGCCCGGCCGTCGCCCTCCGGGCAGCCTGCCTTGCATTGCCCGCAGCCGCTGACCACGATCGGCCCATGAGCGCCACCCGCCGCGGAGGCGTGAGCCGTCGCCGATTCCTGGGCGCTGGTGCCCTCGGGGGCGGCGCCCTCCTCGCCGCGTCGGCGCTCGGACCCGATGTGCTGCTCGCGCGCGTCGCCGGCCTCGCGCCGGTCCAGCCGGTGCCGTTCCACGGCCGGCACCAGGCCGGCATCGCGACGCCGGTCCAGCAGCGCCTCGTCTACGCGGCGTACGACGTGGCGACTGCCGACCGCACGGAGCTGATCGAGCTCCTGCGTGGTTGGACGCGAGCCGCGGCGCGCCTGACCGCGCGCGACCGGGATCGGCTGACGATCACGTTCGGCTTCGGGCCGTCGCTGTTCCGCCGTGAGGGGCGAGCGCGCTTCGGCCTCGGGCGCGAGCTGCCGGACGCGCTGGTCGAGCTCCCCGGCTTTGCCGGCGATGCCCTCGACCCTGCCCGCAGCGGTGGCGACGTGTCGGTGCAGGTGTGCGCCGACGATGCCGTCGCGGCAACCGGCGCGGCGCGAGTGCTCACCCGCGTCGGTGCCGGCCGCGTGCGCCCGCGGTGGTCGCAGACCGGCTTCGCCCCGACGTCCACCACCAGCACCGAGGAGGCGACGCCTCGCAACCTCATGGGGTTCAAGGACGGCACGAACAACATCACCGCCGACGAGCCGGCGGCGCTCCGGCGCGACGTGTGGGTCGGTGCCGGCGACGGGCCCGAATGGATGGAGGACGGTTCGTACGTGGTCGTCCGACGGATCCGGATGCGGCTCGACGACTGGGCGCGCACCGACGTCCACGAGCAGGAGCGCACGGTCGGTCGCGTGAAGGACACCGGCGCGCCGCTCGGACAGGGGCTCGAGCACGCGCCCGTGGATCTCGATGCCGCGATCGACGGCGAACCCGTCATCCCGGTCGACGCCCACGTGCGCCTCGCGGCGCCGTCGGAGAACGGCGGGGCCCGGCTGCTGCGTCGCGGCTACTCGTTCGACGAAGGTCTCGACGCCGGCCTCTTCTTCATCGCGTACCAGCGCGATCCGCGCCGTCAGTTCGTGCCCATCCAGGCGCGACTCGCCGACCACGACGCGCTCAACCGGTTCATCGAGCACACCGCCAGCGCGGTCTTCGCCTGCCCGCCCGGCGCGACGCGCGGCGGGTACGTGGGCGAGACGCTCTTCGACTGAGTGGGTCGACGAGGAGCCCGGCCGCGGCGGCGGGGCCCGGGGGAGGAACCAGCGCGTCGCCTCGGCCGGGCTCTCTCGTCGACATCTCCGCCGGGTCGTCAGACCCCGGCGACGAGCTCCTCGATCACGCACGCCTCCGCCGCGATGTGCGCGCCGGCGACGAAGTCGGTCGCGCCGGGGTCACCGCTCGCCACCTGACCCATGAGGACCGTGGTGTCGGTTGCCCGGTCCTGGTACACGCGGAGCGGTCGGTGCCCGTCGGTGCACGGGGTGGCCCCGGCCCCGCGGGCGCGCAGTGCATCGCGAGCGGTGCTGCGCGCGAGGTCGGGCGGGAGCAACGTGGCGAACACCACACCGAGCAGACCGTCGCTTCGGATCGCGTAGAGCCCGCCGTCGAGATCGGTGACGTCGGCATCGGTGAGCAGCAGCCGGCACTCGAGCGGGGTGTCGGCGGCGAGTCGCAGCAGGCTGGTCACGGGGTCGACGCAGCCGGCGTCGACCGCCTCGCGGATGGCGAATCGCAGCGTGCAGGGAGCGACGTCGGCCTGGGTCCGCGCTACCGCGCGGACATGGTCGCCGTCGTGGATCAGCAGACGTGCACCGGGCAGCCCGTGGGCCAACGTCGCCGCCAGGCGGAGGCGTCGGAGGCTCGAGCTGACGAGCGCGGTGGCGGAGGAAGAGGACTCTGGGGACATGACGCTCCCGAGGACGAGGGTTACTTAGGTCTACCTAACCTAAGTCAGCGGGTCAAGGCCGGGAGTCGGTCAGCCCTCCGCCGGGGTGGTGATGGCCCGGGCGAGCCCGGCCGCGCCGAGCGCCTCGAGGGACCGCACCAGGGCGTCGCTGCGGTCGGCGCCGCGGAGCGCGTCGCCGCCGTCGGGCTGCAGGTAGCGGCCCTGGGAGCCCACGACGGTGAAGCCGGGGAAGTCCGGGTCGTGGGAGGCGACGAGGAACCAGATGCCTTCGTCGCCGGTCCGGGCGGGCCGGGCGCCATCGACCCGGAGCGGAGTGCCGTCGGCCAGCGTGGCCTCCTCCTCGACGAGCACGACCGTGCCGGGCGCGGGATCGGTGACCGGGTCGACGCTCGCGAGCACGTCGTCGACGCGGAGGGTGACGACCTGGGAGCGCACACCCTGGTCGCTCGCGTCACCAGAGGGGTCGACCCCGCCGAAGAGGCGGCCGGGCTCGACGGCGAGGACGGTGCCCCGGAGGACGAGGTCGCTCGCGGTGACCATCTGCTCGAGCTCGGTGAAGCGGTGGCGCGTGCTCGATTCGACGACGATCGGCGCGACGGCTGCAGGATCGTCGTCGGCGTCGTCGGGGCGGAGCAGCACGAAGGCGATCGCGGTCGGGACCACGACCGCGAGGGTCACGAGGGCGATCCCTCGGAACCGTCGCGTCCGCTCAGCTGTCGCCATCCGAGTCGCTCAGGCTGAGCGTGACGCCGAGGAGGCTGGCCACCTCTGCGCGCACGATCCGGCTGGCCGCCCGCACCTTCGTGTACGCCCGCTCCACCTCCGCGGGCGTGGCCTCGTTGAGGTCGGACGGCAGGTCGCGCACCGCGGCGCGAGCGTCGGTGAGCGCGCTGCGCACCCGCTCGTCGGTGTCGGTGGACATCGCGGCGACGAGCGCGCCGATGCCGTCTGCGTCCGTGCCGTCGAGGGAGCCGTCGTACGCGGCCTCGGCTCCGGCGATGCCGGCGCGCACGCGGTCGCCGTTGTGGCCGCCCCGGGTGTCCCGCTCGCCGGGCGGCGCGGCCTCGGCCGCGGCCAGCTCCTTCGTCGCCTCGCTGAGCGCCATCGCCATGCCGTTGACGAAGTCGTCGAGCACGGCCTGCGAGTCGGCGTAGACGTCGCCGCCGGGATGCTGCACCTCGTCCGCGTACGGCGTCCCGCCCTCGAGGCCGTCGGTCCAGGCCGTCGCCGCCTGCCCCGCGGCTTCGGCGACGAGCGCGCTCGTGGCCGCGAGGTAGGCGCAGGTGTCGGGGTCGCTCGGGTCGCGCACGAAGAGCACGTGCTCGGCGCCCTCGAGGCCGCGCACGTCGAGCCCCGTCGCGTCGAGCGACGCCGGCGTGAAGGGCGGGCCGACAGCGGGGTTGCTGCCGGCGAGCAGCCGGTCGATCTTGTCGGTGTCGACCATGAACGCCACGTCGTTGCTGGTGCGGAGGGTCGTGAGCGGTCCGAAGCGGAAGGCCTTGGTGGTGTTCCACGCCTCCCAGGCTTCGTCCCACGCTGCCTTCGTGGCCTCCACCGAGCCGGTCCCCGCGCACAAGGCGGCCGAGGCGTCGGCGAGGTCGGCGGTGGTCGCCGCGAGCCGGTCGTAGAGCGGGACGACCACTTCCGTGGTCAGATCGGCGAAGACCTCGCGGCGGTTCGCCGACGGGCCGGAGTCCGAGCCGCCACCGCACGCGGCGGCAACGACCGCGACCAGCACCGCCGCCGCGCCGACGCGAACCGCTCGCTGTCTCACAGGGACCGCAGGTACGCGAGCAGGGCCTTGCGATCCTCTCCCGGCATCTGCACGTACTCCTCCTGGGCGGCCTTCGCCTCGCCACCGTGCCACAGGATCGCCTCCTCGAGGTTGCGCGCCCGCCCGTCGTGGAGGAAGCGGGTGTGCTTGTTCACCGTCGACTGGAGGCCGATGCCCCACAGCGGCGCAGTGCGCCACTCGCGACCCGTCGCCTCGCCGTCGGGACGCCCGTCGGCGAGCCCCGGCCCCATGTCGTGGAGCAGCAGGTCGGTGAACGGATGGATGGTCTGGTTCGAGAGCTCGGGGATGTCGCTCTCGCCGGTCTCGAGGGTCGGGAGGTGGCACGACGAGCAACCCATGCTGCGGAAGAGCTCCTCGCCGCGCTTGACCTCGTCCTGCTTGACGCCGCGCCGGGCCGGCACCGCGAGGGTGCGCGTGTAAAAGGTCACGCGGTCGAGCTTGTGCGCGTCGAGCTCGGGCTCGCCGCCGTTCGGTGCGGCGAGGCACGCGGTCTCCGCCGGCGTGCACGGCTGTTCGGGGAACATCTCGCTGGTGATGCCGATGTCGCCTTGGAACGCGCCGGCGTTCTGCTGCTCGACCGTCGGCACGTTCGCCTTCCAGCCGAAGCGTCCGAGCGCCATCTGCTGCTTGGCGACGTCCCACACCGTGTTGGCGCGTCCGGAGATGCCGTCGTCGTCGCGGTCGTCGGGGTCCGCGTTCGCGCGGATCGTCGCGTCGGGGACCGCCTCGAGCAGGCCGACACCGAAGACCGCGGGCGCGATGCGCGGCGAGATCATCGTGTCGGGGGCGAGCGGGCCCGACGCGAGGTCGGTGATCTCGTAGGTCGGCTTCAGCAGCGAGTACTTCGTGCCGTCGGCGAGCTTGCCGGGCACCTCCTCGTAGGTGATCCGCACCGAGCCTTCGGGCGCGACCCGCTGGATCGACCGGTCCTGGAGCTGGCCGCCGTAGGTGGGCTCGGGCGCGGGCTGCCCGTGCGGGTCCTCGCCGGGCACGCTCAGCCGGAAGAGCAGCCCGCGCGCCGGGTCGTTCTCGCCGTCGGGCGGCGCGGCGCGGCCGTCGCGGAAGTGGCACGTCGAGCACGACTGCGCGTTGAGGACCGGGCCGAGGCCGTCGCGCCCCTCGGTGGACGACGGGGCGGTCACCCAGTTGTCGTTGAAGAAGTTGTTGCCGACCGCGAACGCGCGCCGTTCGACGGCGTCCAGCGACGGAGCGGGCTGCGCGAACGCGCCCGCCCCGTCGTCGAACACGGTCATGTCGCCGCCGGAGCGGGCGTCGCCGACCGCCGAGTCCGTCGGTGCGTCCGAGCCCCCGCACGCCGCCGCGGCGAGGGCGAGCGCGAGCACGGCGGCGAGGCCGAAGCCCCGCCGCCGTGATGCTCGCGTCCTGGTGCTCGTACCGATTGGTCAGACCTCGAGGGTGATGCGCACGCCGAGCTGCTTCGCCACCTTGGCGATGAGCTGGCCCTGCTTCTCGAGGGACTCGATCGACGTGAGCAGCGCCACTCTGCCAGGCGCGTCGTCGTCACCGGGCAGCAGCTGCTCGAACGACGTCGGGTGCGCCTGGATGTCGGCGACCGAGGTGGCCATCTGGTCCTTGAGCTGGTTGTCGAGCTTCGGGTTCACCGACGCGACCAGGTCGCTGATGCTCTTCGCGCCCGTGCTGCCGTCGGGGAAGCGCGCGAGGTACACCGCCTCGATGCCCTGGGCGTTGCCGAGGATGTCGTTGTTGGTGTTGTCGCTGAAGCAGGAGTGCTCGTCCTCCTGGTCCTTGGTGTCGTAGGCGACGGCCATGCGCTCACCCGCGAGCTCGCCGGCGCTCAGCGCACCGATGCCGCGCAGGATGTTGGTGACGGCCTTCTTCGGGTTCTTGACGAACTGCTTCGGGTACTTGGCGTCCGGGTCCCACTCCGAGCGGACCTGCTCGAGGTCCGACACGAGGAGGTCGGTCGCGGCGGTGAGGTACGCGGCGCGGCGGGCGGCCGTGGGCGACGTCGTGTAGTCGGTCACCGGGCGGTTGCCGGGCGAGCCCTCGGCGAGGTCCTGGCCCCAGAGGAGGAACTCGATCGCGTGCCAGCCGGTCGAGATGTTGGTCTCGCCGCCCTCCTCGTTCGCCTCGACGAGCACGTCGGTGTCGATGTCGGGGTAGTCGGCGGTGTTGTTGATGATCCCCGCCTCGGCGTCACCCTCGACGTAGTCGATGTAGGCCTCGTCGAGCGGCCACGCGTTGATCTGGCCCTCGAGGCCGGTCTTCGGGTCGTCGATCGGGCCGTTGTAGAGGCGGAACGCCTCCGTGGGCGAGTAGTCGGTGCGTGCGTCGAGCCACGCCTGCTTCGCCGCCGCGAGGGTCGTGTCGTTGGGGTCGGCGACGAACGCCGCGATGGCCGACTGCATCGCCGTGGCCGACTCGATCGACGCGTCGTACGAGGCGCGGACCAGGTCGGCGTAGGTCTCGGCCGCCGCCTTGGCGTCGGCGTTGCTGACGCCCTTGAGGGTCGACTGGGCGCCGGCCGGGGCCGCGGCACCGACCACGACGCCGACGGCGAGTGCACCGACGACGATGGCGGCGGCCCCGCGCCGGAGGGCGGGAAGGACGGTCATCGTGAGATCCTCCGAGGGGTGTGCGAGGGTCCGGCGCCGCCACGGCGGCACCGGGAGAGGGAGGTTAGCCTCACTTGAGCACGAAAGGGAAGGGCAGCCTCACTTGACCACGAGCGCGGCGGTGCGAACGCCGGTGCCGATCGCGGGCCGAGGTCGGTGGACGCGTCTCGCCGCCCGTGCGTCGCTGCCGGTCGACGGCGCGTCGCTGGCGGTGGTCCGGATCGCGTTCGGGCTCGTCGGCGTGGCCGTGGTCGTGCGCACGACGGCGTACGGGTGGGTCGAGTCGGTCTACGCAGGCCCGGCCCGGCACTTCACCTACACCGGGTTCGAGTGGGTGCCGGCGCCGTCGGTGGCGGGGATGTACCTCCTCCTCGCGGTCGTCGGGGTCGCGGCGGCGCTGGTCGCGCTCGGGTGGCGCACGCGCGCGGCTCTCGTTGTCTTCCTCCTGGGGTTCGCGTGGATCGAGCTCATCGAGGTCACGACGTACCTGAACCACTACTGGTTCGTGAGCCTGCTCGGCCTGCTCCTGCTCGCGCTTCCCGCGTCCGCCGAGTGGTCGCTCGATGCTCGGCGGGTCGGCGCGCGGCCGGTGCCGCTCCTCGCGGTCTGGCTCGTGCGCGTGCAGGTGGGCGTGGTCTACGTCTTCGCGGGCCTCGCCAAGCTGAACGCCGACTGGCTGCTCCACGGGATGCCGCTGCGGATCTGGCTGCCCGCGCGCTCCGACCTCGCGTTCGTCGGCCCGCTGCTCGGGGAGTCGTGGTTCGGCATCACCCTGAGCTGGGCCGGCGCCGCCTTCGACCTGCTCGTCGTGCCGGCGCTGTTGTGGCGCCGAACCCGGCCGTTCGCGTGGGCCGCGGTCGTCGTCTTCCACGTCGCGACCTGGCGGCTGTTCCCGATCGGCGTCTTCCCGTGGCTGATGATCGCCGGCTCTACCGTCTTCTTCGCGCCCGACTGGCCGCGTCGCCTCGTCGGCCGGCTGCGCGGGCGCCCGACGGCGACGCCGGTGGGCGTCGCGCCGAGCCCGACGCCGGCCCGCCCGCTCGCCCGTGGGGTCCTCGTGCTCGCGGCGGTGTGGGTGGCGGTGCAGGTCGCGCTGCCGCTGCGGCACTGGTTCGTCCCCGGCGACTACCGCTGGACCAACGAGGGCTACCGGTTCGCGTGGGTGGTGCTGCTCACCGAGAAGGGCGGCGACGTGAGCTTCCGGGTCCACGACCGCGACTCGGGGCGGCACTGGGTGACGACGGCCCAGGACCTCTACACGCCGAACCAGTGGCGGGCGATGACGACCGAGCCCGAGCTGATCCGTCAGGCGGCCCACGCCATCGCGGAGCGGGAGGCCGACCACGGGCGGCGGGTCGCGGTGCGGGCCGACGCGTTCGTGTCGCTCGACGGCCGCCCGGCTGCTCGGATCATCGATCCCGACGTCGACCTCGCCCGAGAGCCCTGGCGCCCCCACCAGCCCTGGATCCTCCCCATGCCCTCGACCGATCCGCCGTAGGCTCATTTGCACTCTCGGGGTGAGAGTGCCAACATGGCGCTTAGCACTCACGACTTCTGAGTGCCAACGTCGCAGAGCTACTCGATCCGACGCGAACCCCACCGACGACTCCAGGAGACATCGATGCCGAAGCAGATCGCCTACGCGGAGGGCGCCCGCCGGTCGCTCGAAGCGGGCATGAACAAGCTCGCCGACGCCGTGCGCGTCACCCTCGGCCCCAAGGGCCGCAACGTGGTGCTCGAGAAGAAGTGGGGCGCTCCCACGATCACCAACGACGGTGTCTCGATCGCCAAGGAAGTCGACCTCGAGGACCCGTACGAGAAGATCGGTGCGGAGCTCGTCAAGGAGGTCGCCAAGAAGACCGACGACGTCGCCGGTGACGGCACGACGACGGCGACCGTGCTCGCGTGGTCGATGGTCCGCGAGGGCCTTCGCAACGTGGCGGCGGGCGCGAACCCGATGGTCCTGAAGAAGGGCATCGAGGCTGCGGTCGTCACGGCGGTCGACTCGATCAAGTCGAGCTCCCAGAAGGTGGAGACCGACCCCGCGCAGATCGCCAACGTCGCGGCCATCTCGGCCGCCGACAAGGAGATCGGCTCGATGATCGCCGAGGCGCTCGAGAAGGTCGGCACCGACGGCGTCATCACCGTCGAGGAGAGCCAGACCTTCGGCATGGAGCTCGACCTCGTCGAGGGCATGCGCTTCGACAAGGGCTACATCTCCCCGTACTTCGTGACCGACCCCGAGCGCATGGAGGCCGTCCTCGACGACGCCTACGTGCTCCTCGTGAGCTCGAAGATCTCGGCGGTGAAGGACCTGCTG
>CAZKTS010000260.1:0-18346 GCA_964555735.1 uncultured Bifidobacteriaceae bacterium | reverse complement strand
GCGCAGATCGCGACCTCGACCCCCTCCTGGCGGAGCGCGACCGCGACCGCGGGGCCGAGCCCACGCGAGGACGCCGCGACGACGGCCTTCCGGCCCTCGATGCCGAGGTTCACGTGCCGTCCCCCCGGGAGGCGTGGATGGGCCCGGCGCCGTCGCGCAGCGATGGAGCGGCGCGGCCGGTGCGGCGGGCGATGATCTCCGCGCAGATCGAGATGGCGGTCTCCTCGGGGGTGCGGGCTCCGATGTCGAGGCCGATCGGCGCCATGACGCGTCCGAGAGCCGCGTCGTCGACGCCGGCCTCTCGAAGGCGCTCGACCCGCCGCTCGTGGGTGCGCCGGCTCCCCATCGCGCCCAAGTAGCCGACGTCGGTCGCGAGTGCGGCGACGATCGCGGGCACATCGAACTTGGCGTCGTGGGTGAGCACGCACACCGCGTCACGCGGGCCGAGGGACGGCCCGACCCGGGCGAGGAACCGGTCGGGCCACTCGCACGCGACCTCGTCGGCCATCGGGAAGCGCGCCGGCGTCGCGAACACCTCCCGCGCATCGCAGACGATCACGCGGTAGCCGAGTAGCTTCCCCGCGCGGGCAAGGGCCGCGGTGAAGTCGACGGCCCCGAAGATGACCAGCTGCGGCGGAAGCGCGAAGGACTCGATGAAGACCTCGACGACGCGCTCGCGCGCCTCACCTCGCGGGCCGTAGTGGCGGGTCACGGTGAGCCCGGCCTCGAGCTCGCCGAGCGCATCACGCGAGACCACGCGGTCGAGATCGGGGTTCCCGAGCGAGCCCGCGGTCGTGCCGTCGCGTCCCACGAGCAGCTTGGCGCCCAGGCCCGGGCCGCCGACGACCGACGCCAGCGCGACCGGGCGCTCGGCGTCGAGGGCCGCACGCAGCGCGTCGTAGACGGGGGTGTCGCTCACCAGTCGAGCGGTTCGACGTAGACGTGGATGGTGCCGCCGCACGTGAGCCCGACCGCGAAGGCTTCGTCGTCGGAGTACCCGAACGTGACGATGCCGCGCGGGTGGTCGCCGGCCAGCACCGCAAGGGCTTCGGTGACGACCGCGCCTTCGACACAGCCACCGGAGACCGAGCCGGCGACCTCGCCGTCCTCGCTCACCGCCATGGCCGCGCCGGGATCGCGCGGTCCGGAGCCCTCGAGGCCGACGACGCGCGCCACCGCCACTCGCTTGCCGGCGGCACGCCACCGGTCGATGTCGCGGATGATCTCCTTCATCGCCAGTCCCTCATCTGGCCACGACCGCCGCGAGCTCGTCGAGCGCTTCGAGGGAGTGACCGGTGATGAACTCGTCGACGTACGGCAACGCCGCCGCCATGCCTCGCGCGAGCGGCGCGTACTCCGGGGTCGCCTTCAGCGGGTTCACCCAGACGATTCGGTGGGCGACGCGCCGGAGCCGCGCCATCTCGGCCGCCAGCACGTCGGGGTCACCGCGATCCCAACCGTCGGAGAGGACGACGACGACGGCGCCGCGCGCCATGCCCCGCGCGCCCCAGCGGTCGTTGAACGCGCGCAGGCTCTCGCCGAGCCGGGTGCCACCGGACCAGTCGTCGACCCGCCGGGCCGCCGCGGCGAGCGCCGCGTCGGGATCGCGTGAGCTCAGCTCTCGGGTGAGGCGGGTGAGGCGGGTCCCGATCGTGAAGGCCTCGACCCGACCGCGGCCCGCGACCGACGCCTGCACGAAGCGCAGCAGCGCACGGGAGTAGGGCTCCATCGAGCCACTGACGTCGCAGAGCAGGACGATGCGACGCGGACGGGTGGACGGGGCGACGAACGCCCGCCGGACGGGCTCGCCGCCGGCACGCATCGAGCGCCGCAGCGTGCGTCGGAGGTCGGGGCGACCCCGCGCCCGCTTGCTCGGCCGCCGGCGTCGGGATCGGCGGAGCGCGCCGGCCATGCGCATGTCGTCCATGAGCCGCCGGGCCTCGGCGAGCTCCGCGTGCGTGTACGCCGCGAAGTCGCGCCGACGCAGCACCTCGGCCGGGCTCCACCGCACCCGCAGGACCGGATCATCCCCCGCGTCGTCGTCGGCCGCGTCGGGTGCGGGCTCGTCGCCGGAGCCTTCGTCGAACGCGACCGTCACCTGCTCCTCGACCACGAGGGACCCGTCGACTGCGGGCACCAGGCCGGTCCAGAAGGCGTCGAACGCGACGTCGTAGGTGGCGATGTCTTCGGGGGCCCGGAGCAGCGCCACCCGACCGGTCCAGTAGACGCGCGACCGCTGCTCGAGACCCACCGCGGCGAGTGCCTCCGCGAAGGTGATCGTGGCGTGGACCGGCACATCGACGCCCGCGCCACGCAGGACGCGCGCGAACGCGACGGCCAGGCGATCCGCGGCAGTGCCGTCGTCGTCAGGCATCTCGGCTCGCGGCGGCGCGCACGAGCTCCTCGACGCCGTGGGCGCGCACCCGCTCCTGATCCTCGCGGTACTTGAGGACGGTCCCGAGGGTCACGTCGACCGTCGCCGCGTCCAGCTCCGACGCACCGAGCGCGGCGACCGCCTCGGCCCAGTCGATGGTCTCGGCGACACCGGGCGGCTTGTAGAGGTCGAGCTCTCGCAGGGTCTCGACCGCGGCGGCGACCTGGCGAGCGAGCTCCTCGCGCACCTCGGGTGCGCGCACCCGAAGGATGGCGAGCTCGCGCTCGAAGTCCGGGTGCCCGATCCAGTGGTAGAGGCACCGCCGCTTGAGCGCGTCGTGGACGTCGCGGGTGCGGTTCGAGGTCACGACGACGACGGGTGGCTTCGACGCGGTGAACGTGCCGAGCTCGGGCACGGTGATGGCGTAATCGGAGAGGATCTCGAGGAGGAACGCCTCGAACTCGTCGTCGGCGCGGTCGACCTCGTCGACCAGGAGCACCGGCGGCTGGTCGCCCTCGTAGGCGATGGCCCGGAAGAGCGGCCGGCGAACCAGGAACCGCTCGGCGTAGAGCTCGTCCTCGACGACCGGGCCTCCCCCGGCCTCGGCGGCGCGCAGGTGGAGGAGCTGGCGGGCGTAGTCCCACTCGTAGACGGCCTGGCCGGCGTCGATGCCCTCGTAGCACTGGAGGCGGACCAGCTCGCCGCCGGTCCAGCGGGCGAGCACCTTGGCGATCTCGGTCTTGCCGACGCCGGCCTCGCCCTCGAGGAGCAGCGGTCGCTCCAGCCGGAGCGCGAGGAACACCGCCGTCGCCAGGCCTTCGTCGGCGAGGTAGTCGTGCGCCGCCAGGGCGTCCTGGACGTCGTCGACCGTCTTCACGTCCGGCATGCCGCGACCCCTTCCACGCACTGATCGTACCGGCGACCGAGCGCCGGCCCGGACGGTGCGGCGCCTCAGCAGCCGAGTGCGGCACCCTCGCTGCGCGGGTCGAAGGTCGCGCCCAGCCCCCCGGCAGTCGGCCAGATCGCGTGCGCGTGCCCCATGCCGGCGTCCAGCGCCGCGGTGGTCGTGACGACGTGCCCGAGTGCGCGCAGGCCCTCGACGACCGGATCGAGCCCGGGTTCGGCGCGCAGCTCCCACGTCATCGGATCCACGCGCCAGCGCGGTGCCGCGACCGCGTCCGCGGGGTCGAGGCCGTCGTCGACGATGCCCGCGAGGAGCTGCGTGTGCACACCGGCCTGTGCATCGCCACCCATGCTGCCGAACACGAGCACCGGCGCGCCGTCACGCAGCGCCATCGCGGGGATGAGGGTGTGCATCGGCCGCTTCGCCGGCGCATAGACGTTCGGGCGATCCGGGTCGAGCGAGAACGAGAAGCCGCGGTTGTTGAGGTTGATCCCCCACTCCGGTACGTGCACCCCGGCGCCGAAGTGGATGAAGTTCGACTGGATGAGGCTGACCATCAGGCCGTCGGCATCGGCCGCGCAGAGGTAGGCGGTCCCGCCGGGCTGCGGGAGGCCGGGGTCGGGCGTCACCGCGCGGCTCGGGTCGATCGCGCCGCGCCGGGCATCGATCCACCCGTCGGCGAGGAGCGCGGTCGCAGGTTCGGGCATGTGCACAGGGTCGGTGAGCCAACGATCGCGGTCGGCCATCGCCTGCTTCAGCGCCTCGATGAGCAGGTGCTCGCGTTCGACGCCCGCGGCCGGCAGCGCGAAGCCGTCGAGGATGCGCAGGGTCTCGAGCACCGTGACGCCCTGCGTCGGAGGCGGCAGCTCCGCGATCTCCAGGTCGCGGTAGGCCGCGCGCAGCGGCGTGGCCCACTCCCCCTCGTGCCCGGCGAGGTCGGCGGTGGTCATGACCCCGCCCGCGGTGCGGACGGCGTCGGCGATCGCCTCGGCGACCGGGCCCCGGTAGTACGCGTCGGGTCCGTCGCGGGCCAGGAGCTCGATGAGCCGCGCGAGCTCGGGCTGGCGCAGCACGGTGCCCGCCTCGACCTCGCCGTACTTCGCGTGCCACGCCTCGAAGCCCGCGCCGCGGTACATCTGGCGCCCCTCCGCGAACGGGATCGCGCCGCCCTCGGTGACCTCGAAGCCGTCGCGAGCCAGCGTGACCGCGTCGGAGGCGAGGTCACCGAAGCTGCGTGTGCCCCACCGATCGAGGAGCTCGAACCATCCCGTGATCGCGCCGGGCACGGTGACCGCGTTCCCCCCGAACACCGGCATGTGTCCGTGCGGGGCGCGGGCACGCAGCCCGTCCAGATCGTCGGCGGCAGGTGACCGGCCCGAGCCGAGGTAGCCGTGCAACGCCCCGTCCCAGACGATGGCGAAGATGTCGCCGCCGTAGCCGCAGAAGTACGGCGACACGACCCCGAGCGCGAGGTTCGCGGCCAGCACCGCGTCCATGGCGTTCCCGCCGCGTGCGAGCGTGGCCGCGCCCGCGGCCGAGGCCAGGTAGTGCGGCGTCGCGACCGCGGCGCGCGGGAAGCGGAGTCGACGCCGGGCCACGGCCGGGCAGCCTACGGCGCGGCGCGCGTCCCCGGATCGAGATGCCCGGATCGAGATGCCCGGGTCGAGATGCCCGGGTCGAGATGCGCCGATGCCGCGGTCCCGGGGCAGTGGGACCGCGGCATCGGCGGTATGGAGGCGAGCCCCTTGGGGCGGGGCTGGGGCGGGCTCGCCTCTCACCACACCGGGCTATGGCCCGGTGTAGGTGAACGTGATCTGAGCGGTGAAGCCGGTGGTGCTGATGGTGACGGGGAACGTCGTGCCCGGTGACCCGACGACGCCCGGGAACGAGACCTGCTTGGACCAGTGGCCACTGCCGTCGGCGACGGTGGAGCCACCGCCGTACGCCGACGTGATGTTCACCGTCTGGCCGGCCGGGGCGGTGCCGAAGTAGCCGTTGGTGGGATCGCTGCCCGATGCCCGCTGCGCGCTCGCGGTGAATGCGGGCGGCGGGGGCGGGATCCGTTCGGTGACCGTGGTGGTCCCCGCCGGCGCGGCCGCGACCTCGGGCACCGCGAGGTCGGGGCGGTCGGTCACCGGCGACGCGGGCGCGCCGAGCCCACCGGGGAGCGCGGTCGTCGAAGTGACGACGCTCGGGATCGCGATGTCCACGTCGGAGCCGTCGGCGTGGGTCCGGTCGGCGGGCGGGACGTCGACCGAGCGTGACGAGTCGGACGCCTGCGCGACGACGACCCCGGCGATGCATGCCGCGGCAGCCAGCCCGGCCGCGGCGGCGACGGTGCGGTTGCGGCGGCTGCGGTCGGCCTGCGTGAGCGCGGCACCGAACGCGGCGAGATCGGGCGTCGGGTCGAGGCCGGCCACGCTCGCGCGGAGCGCGTCGCCGAGGCGGAGCTCCATCATCGGAGACCTCCCAGGTCGCGCTCGAGCCGGGCGTAGCCGCGCTTCACGTGCGTGCGCACCGAGCCGACCGAGATCCCGAGCGTGCTCGCGATCTCGCTCTCGGAGAGGTCGGCGTAGTGCCGCAGCACGAGGCACTCGCGCTGGCGGGCCGGGAGGGTGCGGAGCGCGTCCACGACCTCACGCTGGCTCTCGCGGACGATGGCGCCGTCCTCGGCAGGTGCGGCGTCGGCCGGCGCCGCGGGGCGGTGCCGCAGCGCGACCAGGTGGCGTCGGGCTCGCCCGCGGGCCCCGTTGGCGACGGTGGCGCGCAGGTACGCGAGGGCCTTGTCGGCGTCCTCGATCCGTTGCCACGCGCCGTAGAGCTTGAGGAAGGCGTCGCCGACGATGTCTTCCGCCTGGCTCGGGTCGTGCGCCATGAGGTGGGCGAGGCGCACGAGCGAGGCGTAGTGCTCGCTGTAGAGCTCGAGAACGGCTTCACGGGCCTCCCGTCGGCGGGCACGCGGGCGCGCGTCGACCCCGGGCCGCACGAGCGCGAGCTCGGGTACGGCTTCGGATGTCATCAGCGCCCCGCCACCATCACGAGTAGGACGCGTTCGGGGCCCCGAACGAGGACAGGAGATCCGCCATTCCTCTCTACCCTCGCGCGAGCCGTCCGCCGGGCCCGACGCGTCGCCTCGGCCGGTCCGGGCAGGGCCCGGGCCGGGGATAGCGTCCCGCCTGCCATGGACCCCGCCCCCCTGCTGCCCCGGTGACGAGCCCCGTCACCACCATGGCGGCGCTCAGGGAGCGGCTGCCGGCGCTCGACGGTGCCTGGATCGCCGGCCTCGACCTCCGGGACGCCCCGATCGACTGGGCCGGGCTCTCGGTGGTCGGCACCACCTTCGCCGGCTGCCGGCTCCCGGTCGGCGTCGGCGACGTGCTGACGCAGAACGGTGCCGCCGTCCTCGCGCCGTTCGACGATCTGCCCTTCGACCCGTACCGCGCTGCGCTGTACTCGAACGACGACCTGATGGCGGGCTACGTGCCGGGTGACGCCGGGTCGACCCTCGACGCCCGCATCGGGGTGGTCGCCGCCCTCGACGGCAGTGCGCGGGACGCGTTCGCGCAGGGCATGCACGACGTGGGCATCGACGCCGCGCTGATGCGCTTCCTCGACGAGCAGCCGAAGCGGGTGGTCGGCGTGATGGGCAGCCATCGGACCCCGCGGGACGCGCCGGCGTACCGCGAGGCGGCGGAGCTGGGCCGCAGCCTGGCCCGGGCCGACCTCGTCGTCGCGACCGGCGGCGGCCCCGGCCTGATGGAGGCCGCCAACCTCGGCGCGTGGCTCGCCCCCCACGGGGACGCGGCGCTGGACGAGGCGATCGCGCTGCTCGCGGCCGTGCCGTCGTACCCGGGCAACGCGGCCGCGTTCCTCGAACGAGCGTTGGCGGTTCGCGCCCGCTGGCCGGACGGTGGCACCAGCCTCGGGGTCCCGACGTGGGTGTACGTCGACGAGCCGCTGAACCAGTTCGCGACGCACATCGCGAAGTACTTCCACAACAGCATCCGGGAGAACGGCCTCCTCGCCATCGCCCTCGGCGGGGTCGTGTACACGCCGGGCGGCAGCGGCACCGCGCAGGAGATCTTCACCGACGCGGCGCAGAACGACTACACGATGTACGAGGTGCGCAGCCCGATGGTCTTCCTCGGCGCCGAGCACTACGAACGTGAGCGGCCGGGCATCGTCGAGTCCCTGCGTTCCCTTGCGGCCGCGGGCGGTTGGTCGGGCCTCGTCCGGGTCGTCGACGACGTGCCGCACGCGGTGGACGCGATCCTCAGCCTCGCTCCCCCGGCGCCGACTCCCGCCGCCGCACCGCTCCGGAAGCGCTGAGCTCGCGTGCCGTCACCGCCGGTCCGGATCCCCGAGACGTCGCCCGATCTCCGCGCCGGGCTCGACCGCATCCGCGCCGACTTCGACGTGCCGTCGGGGTTCTCGGTGCCGGTCGCGCTCGCCGCCGAGCACGGCGCGCTCCGAGGGGCACGGGACACCGGGGACCGACGCGACGCGCGCGACCTCGAGCTGGTGACCATCGACCCGAAGGGCAGCCGCGATCTCGACCAGGCCTATGGCGCGGTGCGCCGGGACGAGGGCTACCGGGTCTGGTACGCGATCGCGGATCCGGCCGCGTTCGTCGACGCGCACGACGCGGTGGACGCCGAGGCGCACCGACGGGGCGTCACTCTGTACCTGCCGGACGCTCGGGCCCTGCTGTATCCACCCGAGCTCAGCGAAGGCGCGGCCAGCCTGCTGCCGGACGAGGATCGGCCCGCGCTGCTGTGGAGCATCGACCTCGACGAGTCGGGCACCGCGACGGGCTGGCACCTCGAGCGGGCCGTCGTGCGCAGCCGCGAGGCGCTCTCGTACCGGGAGGTGGGCCGGGCGATCGCAGCGGAGCGGGCATCGGCCTCGCTCATGCTGCTCCGTGACATCGGCCGTCTCCGTGAGGACCAGGAGCAGGCGCGCGGCGGTGTGAGCATCGCGGTGCCGACCCAGGAGGTGCGCCGCCGGCGCGACGGCTACGTCCTCGTCTACGAGAGCGAGCAGCCGGTCGAGGGCTGGAACGCCCAGATCTCGCTCCTCGCCGGGATGTGCGCGGCGAAGGTGCTGGTCGACGCGGGGGTGGGCGTGCTCCGTACCCTCCCGCCGATCGGTGGGGATGCCGTGGATCGCCTGCGGGTGACGGCCCGCGCGCTCGGCATCGACTGGCCGGCCGAGCGCTCCTACGCGGCCCAGGTGCGCGACCTGCGCCCGGACGAGCCCGCGCATGCTGCGTTCCTCACCCAGGCGGTGCGCACGCTTCGGGGCGCCGGGTACGAGCTCGTCCCCGCACCGGGTGCACCGATCCCCGAGCACGGCGCGGTCGCGGCGCCGTACGCGCACGTGACCGCGCCGCTCCGTCGCCTCGCGGACCGCTTCGACAACGAGGTGGTGGTCGCGCACCTCGCCGGTCGGCCGATCCCCGGTTGGGTGCTCGATGCCATGCCGGCGCTCCCCGACCTCATGGGCGACGCGAGTCGAAGGGCGTCGTCCGTCGCCCGCGCGGTGGTCGACCTCGCCGAGGCGGTCGTGCTCCAGCCGCGCGTCGGTGACGTGCTCGCGGCGACGGTCGTCGACGTGGCCGACGACCGCACGACCGTGCTGCTCGACTCGCCGGCGGTCATCGCGCGCATCAAGGGCGCCGACCATCCTCTCGGCACCGAGCTCGACGTCCGGCTCCGCGCCGTCGACCCCGTCGCCCGCCGGATCGACCTCGACATCGTCGGTACGCGCTGAAGCGTACGCGCCGGGAGCGCAAGTCAGGAGCGAAGCTCAGGAGCGAAGGGCAAGGGCCAGAGCCGCTTCTTGGCACGTTCCGTCAGTCCATGTCTGACGCAACGTGCCGAGAACGGGATCTGAGCGACGCGCGGGGCGTCAGCCGGCTTGGGCGCGGCCCTTCTCGTTGGCGACCGCGCAGCAGTCCTCGTAGCGGGAGCGCACCCGCGACGCGAGCGTGTCGTCACCTCGACGGCGGGCGAGCGACGCCAGCCGGTTGAAGTGCCGGTCGAACGGCGCGACGCCGGTGAGCAGCGCTTCGGCCTCGGCCGCGTCGATCAGCTTCCAGAGGAGGAACTCCGCCTCATCCTCGTCGCCCTGGATGATGAGCTCGTCGACCGTCGGCGCCCATTCGGAGTGGTGACGGCCGATGTACTCCCCCGGCGCGTCGACGTGGTCGCTCGGACGGTCCCGACAGAAGTCGCAGCGGTCGCCGTACCCGACCACGATCCCGCAGCGACGGCAGCGGCTGATCGTGAAGTACCCCACCGGGAGGCTGTGCTCGCCGCTCAGCGGCAGCTCGGGTCTGTGGACTGCCATGTGGAAGACCTGTGGACGGGGCTGGGTGTCTGCAGTCTTTCCGTTCCCACCGGCGTGCACAACCCGACCCCCGTCCGCCGACACCACATGAACAACACCAACAACATGGGAAACTCTGGTGGCAGGTCGCGGGTGGTGGTCGGGCACACGCGCTCCGCGCGCGGCGGCTACCCCGTGAAGCGCAGCTCCGGGACCGCGATGGGAGTCGGGATCGCGGTCGGCTGCCAGTCCGGGAACCCGGCGTCGACGTCCGACACCAGCACGCGATCACTGCCGTCGGTGTTCATGAGGAAGAGGCGGGGGCCGGTCGTGAAGCCGCTGAACACCAGCTTGGTGCCGTCGGGCGCCCAGGTCGGCTCCGACTCGGCGTCGGTCTGGGTGTTGGTGACGTTGACCGCTCCGGAGCCGTCGCGGTCGACCACGAAGATGTCGAACGTGCAGCAGTCGCGGTCGCTCATGAACGCGATCCTCGTGCCGTCGGGCGACCAGTGCGGCTCGAGGTCCTGTCCCCCGTCGTGCGGCGGCTCGAGCGGTGCCTGCCCGGAACCATCGGGACCCATCACCCACAGGCGCGGGAACGACGCGGGGGCCGTGCGAACGAAGACGATCGTGCTGCCGTCCGGCGACCACTGCGCGGCATCGTCGTCGGTGCCAGGTGCGTTGCTCAGGTTGGTCTGACCGGTCCCGTCGGCGTTCATCACGAAGATCTGCTTCGAGCCGTCGACGTCCGACGTGTACAGGAGCTTCGTGCCGTCGGGTGACCAGCTCGGCGCCGTCTCGTTCGCGGCGGAGTTCGTCAGGTTGGTCTGGCCGGTCCCATCGGCGTTCATGATCCACACGTCCGTGTTCGCCTCGGCGTGGACGAACGCGATCCTCGTGCCGTCGGCCGACCAGCTCGGGTCGTACTCGAGGCCCCGCGGGAAGGTAGTGAGCTGCGTGGCGCCGGCGCCGTCCGGCTGGATCACCCAGATGTGCTGGCCACCGCTGAAGCCCGAGTACGCGATCAGCCCGTTGCTCCCGGGGAACGACGACGACCCACCAGGCGTCGGCCCTGCCAGCACAACGGCCGAGAGTGCAACGAGGGCCACCACACCGACCCGCACGATTCGCTGCACGCTCTCCCGCTCCCAGGTCGGTAGGACGGCGGGAGCGTAACGCAGCTGCCGCCAACGGGCGTGAGGCTCCCCGATCGGCAGTCCTCTGCACCCCGCCCTGATCTGCATGTTCGGTGCCTGCTGCGCGGCTTCAGCTCGCTGTCTTGGAGGGGTGATAGCGCGCGGGCCGGCCGCTGAACTCCGGGAAGACGTCGCAGTTCTGCGCCCGCGGGGGACTCCAGAGAATCGACTCGTAAAGACGCAGCCTGCGGCGCTCGCCCGCCGAGGCGACGTACAGCCGAGTCTTGAATCCGTTGAGTCGTTCGCGTCCATGCGTAGTGGAAACGAGCGCACGGTCACACCCCGCGCCAAGCAAGCGGTATTGCTCGAGGTGAGGTGTATCCGCCGCCGAGATCTCGCCCGTGAGCGCGAATTGGCGCAGGTCCCGATGAGCGACGCATGGGTGGCCGCCGGTGGGGTTCTGAACGACGCCGGTAGTGACGAGCTGGGATCCGTTCCACCACAGGTCCGTCGTGACGTAGTTCCAGCGGGCAGCCGAAGTGTGACGTGCCAAGGCAACCGGGTCTGGAGACTGTGTGTCGATCGCCACTGGCGTTGCGGAGGAGTTGCAGGCACCGCCCGAGCCCCCGACGCCGAGCCCGAGGAATCTCCCGTCAGCGCTGCTTTCAACTCCGTACACCGCGCCATCGACGGTCCAATATCGGCCGAGTGTTCCGTCGAGCGCATAGAGGCCGACGACCGATGGTCCGCCTCGAGAGATCCCATTCGTCGTGATGTAGGAGACGACAACCTGCCCGTTCGCCGTCCCCTCAACCACCGGGAACTGTTCGTCGCGACGGATCTTCCTGGCACTCAGCGGCTCCGTGACAAGGGCGATCGGGACAACCGACTGAACGACGAGATTGGCGTCGAACACCTTCAGGCTCGCGAACTCGGTCGTCACGGCGGCGCAGTCGGGGCGCGGGCAGGTGTCGCCAACGTTGAGCGGCTCCCCGGACTCACTAACGGACTCGTGGATCACCGTCACAACGTGGTCGTCCACCACGCCCACTCCCCAGCAGTCACCGCACGCCGTACGCATGACCTCACCAGTGCGGAGGTTGACGACGACAAGTTCGTCACGCCGCTCAAAAGTTGGAAGGAAGGCAACCAAGTCGCCGGCGCTCGCAGTCGATCCCGACCAGGATTCTTCCCAGCGGTGCAGACCGCCGCCTGGAAGGTCGCCGAGATCGATCGTTGTGTCGCCGTCGGTGATAGCCATTCGCTGGTCGTTCGCGACGATGGCGACATCAGCAGGATCGGCAGGCCAGAACGACGCCTGCTTGTCGGAAGCCAAAGCGCGCGAGGGCGCGCCTGAGGCTGCGAGGGCAACCGCGGCGAGCATGCACCCGATGAGGGAAGTCCGACCCGTCACAGCGCTCGAGCCTGCCCTTCCGTCATTCGACCGACGGTCGATCTAGCGTGCGGTCGATGCGAACACTCGCCGGCCGCAGCGATCGCGCTGTCAAATGGCTGGCGTCGCGCCCGCTCGGGCGTACGATCGCACTCATGCACACCGCCCTGATCTGCATGTTCGGTGGTCGGGCTGCCGGGATTCGAACCCGGGACCTTCGGTCCCCCAGACCGACGCGCTAACCAAGCTGCGCCACAGCCCGCAGGTGCTCCCTCGAGGGGCGCACCGCAGGGGGCGATGCTACCGGCCGATGCCTCGGAGAGACCGGGTCGGGCTCAGAGCTGGCGGGCGACCCACTCGATCCCCTGGAACGCGCGGTACCCGAGGTACAGGGCGGCGGCGCCGAGCAGCAGCTTGAAGTGCCACGGGATCGGGTCGAGCTCCTCCTCCTCGGTCGCGACGGCCGGAGCGTGCGCGCCGCCGGCGTCGACCGTGCGCCCGCACGTCGGGCAGGTGCCGTCGGTTCGCACGCTCGACGGCGAGAGGAAGCGGTCACACGACCCGCACCAGGGCACGACGCCATTCCACCACGCCGGGTCGGCGGCGCCGCGATCGCCCGACGGCGGACGATCAGTCCGTGAGGTGCACCGGGTCACCGACGATGTTGGCGGCCCAGGTGGTCCGGTCGGTCGGCGACGTGCCCACGGCGTAGCGGATCTTCCACCAGGTCTTGGTGCCGTAGACCGCGGTGTAGTTGGACGGCAGCGGGACGTCGATGACGATGCTTCGGTCGTTGAACTTGGAGCTGCTCGCCATCGGTGAGAACGGCTGCGCGCCGGTGCCCGAGACGTCGAGCGACGATCCCGAACCGCTGCAGCCGCCGGCGGGCGGTGTCGGCGGGTTGCACGGGGTCGACCAGGAGAACGTCGCCGGGTTCCCGTTGGGGTCGAGGATCTGGAGCGAGTTCGCGCCCTCACCCGGGTCGAAGAGGCGCAGTCGCATGGTCTTGCCCGCGTGCACGGGGTCGACGTCAGCCAGGAAGAAGTCGGCGTTGGTGCCGGCGAAGTTCGCGAGGAGCGACATGTCGTTCACGCCGTAGACGTTCGGGCACGACGCCGAGTAGCCGGTCGCGCCGACGATCGTCGTGCACGGGTTGGTCCCGAACGAGGAGCCGGTGAACGCCCGGAGCGCGAAGCCGTTCGAGGCACGGCTGTTGAGCTGGTTGGCCTGCGTCTTCACCCGCACGTAGTAGATCCCGGCCTGCGGGTTGTTCCAGGTCCGGAAGTTCACCCACCGGTTCTGGTAGGTCGACGCCGACTGGTCGGTGGTCAGCGTCGTCGTGCTCAGCAGCGAGAGGTTCGACAGGTCCAGCGGGGTCGGGTTGCGGTCGTAGACCTCGAACGTCGTCGTCACCGACTGGCTCCCGCTCGCGACCGCGATGTCCGAGGGCGAACCCGATCGGTAGTAGGCGGCGTCGTAGATCTCGAGCTTGAGCGACGTCGCGTTCTGCGGGAGCTCGATCGCGTAGAGGTAGCCGTTCGGGTCGTACTCATCGGCCTGGGGGGAGGCCGGGCTCGAGTTGCACTGCGTGCTCCCCGAGCTCCCCGAGTAGGACTCGTAGCGAGCAAGCTTGTCGTCGCCACTCTCGTGCCCGGCGCAGTAGCCGTTGACGGCCGCCCAGAAGTTCTCGCGGTTGGTCCCCGACAGCAGGTCCCCGGTGCCGAACGTGTTCTTGGGGCTCCCGAGCGGTACGGGGAGCACGTACTCCGCGGTCGACGACCGCGTGACGCCCTGGCGATCGATCACAACCCGCGAGAAGTACTGGTCCACCCGGTCGTCGGTGATCGTCACCCGCAGCTGGCGGTTCTTGCCCGGGACCCGCGCCGCGGTGACGTGGATGTCGTCGACCCCGTTCTCGAAGCCGTTGCGCTTCGCGGTCGCCAGGGCCACCTGCTCCGCGGTCTCGAACTCCGGCATCCAGACGACGCCCGCGAGCGCGGCGGCGTCGGCCGCCCGCTTGATCTGCGCGGCGCGGACGTAGAAGCTCCCGAAGTCGACGGCGAGTGCCACGAAGATCAGCAGCACGGTCATCCCGATGACGGTGACGACCATCACCATCCCGTGCTCTTCGTCCTTCCGGAAGCGTCGCCGGGGCCGTCGCACGGTCATCCCCTCGGCTCGATCCGGCTGACCGCCGACGTGCCGATGTCGAGCGGTGACCCGAACAGGTTGGTGATCGTCTGAGCGTCGGCCTTGATCCAGACGCCCAGGTAGTCGGCCCCCAGGTGCTGGATGTCCTGACGAGACGTCGGGCACCAGGCAACATCGGGCGCGTTCACCGCGCACGTCGTCGTGCCGCCGAAGTCGACCTCGGTGAGGTTCTCGAGCTGATCACCGGTGTAGACGTTGCAGACGCCCGTGACCGAGACGGGCGCGTCGCCACTGCACGTGCTCGGCACATCGCCGTTGACCGCGCTCGACTTGTAGACGGTGACGTAGTCGACGTTCTCGAGCCCGATGTCGGTGAGCGCCGACCGCACGCTCTGGAGAAGGTTGTAGTCGGCGAGGCGCGTCGAGCCGAGGTTGCTCCCGACCCGTGCGCCGGCACGTGCGGCGGTCTCGACCTTCAGCTTCGAGTCCCAGGCGTGACCGAACTCGATGCCGCCGAAGAGCAGGACGGCCAGCAGCGGCACGACCACAGCGAGCTCGACCATCGCGGCACCGCGTTCGCGCTCGCCGCGCGCGAAGCGCCGGATCACGTGAGCGTCCTCGGCTCGACGCGGATGACGGTCTCGGACTCGAGGGCGAAGATGTCGTCCATCAGGCCGATCAGCGACTGGCCGGACGCCTGGACGTACACGCCGACGTAGTCGGGCGGGCCGTTGGCCCCCTGCATCGCGGTCTTGCGGGTGGTCGGGCACCAGAAGCGGTCGAGCTTCACCGTCGGACCGGGTGGTCCGACGCAGCCGAAGTCGTCTGCGGTCAACGCGAGGTCCGCGCCCGTGTAGCGGTTGCAGCCGCGCGTGATGCTCGAGTTCTGGACGCTGGCGGTGAGACAGGTCTCGGGGATCCGGTCGTTCGGGCCGGTGGCTCGGTACACGACGATGAGCTCGACGTCGTCGCGCGAGCCCGACCATCCGTTGTCGACGGCTTGGAGGATGCGGTAGTCGCTCAGCGGATCGTTGGCCTGCGCCGAACCGGCGCGCGCGGCGACCACGCTCATGTTGTCGACGGTTTCGCGGTTGAAGAACGCCCAGCTCGCGTCCATCACCCCGAAGAGCATGAAGAAGAAGAGGGGGGCGACGATGGCGGTCTCCACCAACGCGGCACCTCGCGAGCCCCCTCGTGACCGTCCCACCGCGACCTCCCCGCACGCTGCCGCGGGATTGCACCGACTGCGACCTTCTGATCGTTTCGGCACGAAGGCCCTTGGGACTTGAGCCTCGGGGCCCGGTCGGGCTCGGCGGATCAGCCGCTCCGGCGGCGCACCCGCAGCTTCATGGGGGTCGGCCCGAGGTCGAAGGCCTCGCGGATCCGCCGTTCGAGGTACCGGAGGTAGGTCTGGGGCAGCTCGTGGCTGGTGAAGAGGGTGAAGGTGGGCGGGTCCGAGGCGCCCTGGGTGGCGTAGAGGATGCGGGGGCGGCGCTTGCGGACGGTCGGCGGCGGGTGGGCCTGCTGGGCCTCCTGGAGCAGGCGGTTGAGGGCGGCGGTCGGGATCCGCCGGTGGTACGCCTCCTCGGCCTGACGGAGCGCGGGCAGGATCCGCCCGACGCTGCGACCGGTGCTCGCGGAGACCTTGAGGATCGGCGCGTAGCCGAGGAAGGCGAGGCGGTCGGCCACGTCGACGAGGAGCTGTGCGCGCTCGTCGGCGTCGGTCATCAGGTCCCACTTGTTCAGCACGATCACGATCGCGGTGCCGGCGCCGTCGACGCGCTCGGCGAGGCGCTGGTCCTGGTGGGTGACCCCGGCTGTGGCGTCGATGACGAAGAGGGCGGCGTCGGCCCGGTCGACGGCCTCGAGTGCGCGCAGGAGCCCGAAGTACTCGGTGGGCTCGTCGATGCGACTGCGCCGCCGCATGCCCGCGGTGTCGACGAAGCGCAGCGGGCCGTCCTCGGTCTCGATGACCGTGTCGATGGCGTCGCGCGTCGTCCCGGGCTCGTCGTGCACCACCGAGCGTTGGTCGCCGACCAGACGGTTGAACAAGGTCGACTTGCCGACGTTGGGGCGGCCGACGATCGCGACCGCGAAGGCGTGGTCGGCCTCGTCATCGACGGGTTCCTCCGGCTCGGGCGGCAGGGCCGCAGTGACCGCATCGAGCAGGTCACCGGTCCCCCGTCCGTGCGACGCGGACACGGCGAACGGCTCGCCGAGGCCGAGGCGACTGAACGCCCACGCATCGGCCTCGCGCCGCTCGTCGTCCACCTTGTTCACGACGACGAGCACCGGCGCGGTCGCCTTGTGGAGGACCTTGGCGACCTGCGCGTCCTCCTCCTGCACGCCCACGGCGACGTCGCCGACGAAGAGGATGACGTCGGCGTCGGCGATCGCCCGTTCGGCCTGTGCGCTCACCTGGCGCGTGAGGACGGCCGGATCCTCGGATGCCGCGCTCGGTGGGAGCCATCCGCCGGTGTCGACGACACGGAACTGACGGCCGTTCCACGACGCGAGCAGCTCCTTGCGGTCGCGCGTGACGCCGGGCTTCTCCTCGACGATCGCGGTTCGGCTGCCGACGAAGCGGTTCACGAGCGTCGACTTGCCGACGTTCGGGCGGCCGACGACCGCGACGGTGGGAAGGACGCTCATCAGCGGGCGGTCAGGGACGGAGCGCGGCGACCAGTGATGCGCCGTCGGTGGGGATGACCTCGACCGGGCGCGGGAGGTCGGCGACGGTGCGGTCGTCGAGGAACCGGCCCTCGTTGAGCACGACGTCCGGGAGGAGGTACCGCTCCCCTGCCGGCTCGGCCGCGAGCCGACGCGCGATGTCCTCGCCGGTCAAGAGACCGGTGACCGCGATGTTGCCGCCGAAGAAACGGTTCGCGATCGGGAGGAGCCGGACCTGCACCCCGGCAGCGCGCGCGAGGTCGGGCACGAGCGGGTCGAGCACCCGCGCCCCGTACTCCCCCGTCACGATCGCTACAGGGGTCTTGGCGTCACGTACCCGTGATATTTGGGGTTGAGTGACGCCAAAATCCCTCGTCGCGCGGTAGCCGTCGGCGGGTGCACCGTCGACGGACGCGAAGAACCCACCGGCTCGCGACGGCGCGGTGGGCTCCCGTGCGGCACCGGCGAGCGCCGCGGCGACGTCATCGGCGAACGAGCGCGCCATCCCGATCCCGTTCTCGTGCTGCACGAAGCCGTCGTACCCGTCGGCCTCCGGGAACGGACGGTCGCCGAGCAGGTAGTACTCGTCGGCCGCGTGCACCAGTCGCCGACCGACCGCGGCCTCGAAGCGGGGCTGCCATCGCTCCACGGCGTCGAGCACGGCGTCGACCTCGGCCGGCGTGTGCGGCCGGAGCTCGGGCTCGGTCGTGTGCGCGCTCACGCCGAGCGGCACGAGACCCACCGAGGTGAGTCGCGGGTACTCGTCGAGGATCCCGAGGAGGGTGTCGTCGAGGGCGGCACCGTCGTTGATCCCCGGGCAGACCACCACCTGGCCGTGCACCTCCACACCGGCGTCGAGGAGTGCAGCGAGCCAGCGGAGGCTCGTGGCGCCGCGTGCGTTGCGCAGGAGCCGAGCGCGCAGCTCGGGGTCGGTGGCGTGGATGCTCACGTAGAGGGGGCCGAGGCCCTCGCTCACCACGCGCTCGAGGTCGGCCTCGGTGAAGCGGGTGAGGGTCGTGAAGTTCCCGTACAGGAACGAGAGGCGGTAGTCGTCGTCCTTGACGAACAGGCTCGGCCGCATGCCGGACGGCAGCTGGTAGATGAAGCAGAACGAGCAGTGGTTGTCGCAGGTGCGGACCTGATCGAACACTGCGCTCGCGAGATCGAGGCCGAGCGGCTCGCCTGCCCCCTTCTCCACCACGACGTCGCGCTCGATCCCGCCGCGCCGGAGCTCGAGCTCGACGCGGGGTTCGTCGACGTGCAGCTGGTACCGGATGACGTCGCGCACGGCCTCACCGTTGACCGCAAGGAGCTCGTCGCCGGCGGCGAGACCCGCCGCGGCAGCCGGTGAACCAGGCGCGACCGCCACCACACGGGCGGTCGGCATG
>CAZKTS010000259.1:0-7804 GCA_964555735.1 uncultured Bifidobacteriaceae bacterium | reverse complement strand
CGGAAGATCACCATGTCGACCTTCTCCGGGTGCTTCACCGGCGAGGGCACACCGGTGAACCAGCGGACCGGGCGCAGGCACACGTAGAGGTCCATGATCTGGCGCAGGGCGACGTTGAGGCTGCGGATGCCGCCACCGATGGGCGTGGTGAGCGGTCCCTTGATGCCGATGAGGTGATCACGGAACGACTGGACCGTCTCCTCGGGGAGCCAGTCGCCGGTGTGGTCGTAGGCCTTCTGCCCGGCGAGGACCTCGCGCCAGTCGATGCTCTTGCCGTGCTTCTTCGCCGCGGCGTCGAGCACGAGCTGCGCGGCCGGCCAGATGTCCACGCCGGTGCCGTCGCCCTCGATGAAGGGGATGATGGGCTCGTCGGGGACGTTGAGCTGGCCGTCGACCAGCGTGATCTTCTCGGACATGAGCGAGGGGACTCCTGTGGTTGGTCGGCGAGCTAGCGGGTCGCCGCGACGATGGCGAGGGTAACGAGGTACACCGCGAGCAGGCTCATCGCACTCCAAAGGAGCGCCTTGCGGGACGCGGCCCGGGGCCTCGCACCGACCCCGGCGAGGTCGAAGCCGCAGTCGGGGCAGCGGGCCTCGGTGGCGTCGACCGGCGTCCCGCACAGGGGGCACGCGGGCGGCGCCTCCGGTGAGGGCTCGGGACGGGGTTGGACCTGGCTCACGACATGCGTCTCTCTGCTGCGGCGACGGTGTTGGCGAGAAGCATCGCGATCGTGGTGGGTCCGACGCCACCCAGGCGGGGGGTGATCCAGCCGGCCACGTCCGCGCAGGCCTCGTCGACGTCCGGGACCACCCGGCGGCCGTCCATCGTGATGCCCCCGCTGACCACGGCGGCGCCGGGCTTCACCATGTCGGGGGTGATGATCGAGGCCCGCCCGGCCGCCGCGATGAGGATGTCGGCCTCCCGGGTGTACGCGCCCAGGTCCGGCACCCCGGTGTGGACGACGGTGACGGCGGCGTTGGCGTGCTCCTCCTTCAAGGCGAGGAGCAGCGCGAGCGGGCGGCCGATGGTGAGCCCTCGGCCCACGATGACGACCCGCTTGCCGGCGATCGGCACCCCGTGGTCGGCGAGCAGGGCCTGGATGCCGAGGGGCGTGCACGGCCGGGGGGCGGGCACGCCCATGACGAGGCGCCCCAGGTTGACCGGGTGGAGGCCGTCGGCGTCCTTCTCGGGGTCGATCGCGAGCAGCGCGGTCTCCTCGTCGAGCTGGTCGGGGAGCGGGAGCTGCACGATGAAGGCGTCGACCGCGGGGTCGTCATTGAACTGGGTGATCTCGGCGTGCAGGTGCGACTGGGAGATCGAGTCGGAGAGCTCGCGGTGGTGCGACGCCATGCCGATGTCGGCACACGCCTCGCGCTTGCCGCGCACGTAGGCGTGGCTGTTGGGGTCGTCGCCGACGAGGATCGTGCCGAGCCCCGGCGTGACGCCGCGGTCGACCAACGCCTCGACCCGCGCCCGCAACCGCTCCTTCGTGCGCTCCAGGAACGCCTTCCCGTCCAGCAGCTCAGCACTCACGATGCGCTCCTGAGATCCAGATGTGGGCGTGAGGAGCGCATCGTTCCACGTCAGTGAAGGAAGTGGCGCTCGCCGGTGAAGACCATGGCGAGGCCGAGCTCGTCGGCGCGCTCGATGTTGGTGTCGTCACGCATCGCCCCACCCGGTTGGATGACCACCGCGACGCCGGCCTCGGCCGCGGCCTCGATGCCGTCGGGGAAGGGGAAGAAGGCGTCGCTCGCGCACGCACCGCCCGCAGCCCGTCCCGCGGCCTTCTTCGCCGCGATCTCGCCCGACTCGACCCGGTTCTGCTGGCCCGCACCGATGCCGACGGCTTGGCCGTCCTTCACCAGCACGATCGCGTTCGACTTCACGTGGCCACAGACCCGCCACGCCAGCTCGACGTCGCGCCACTGGTCGTCGGTCGGCGCGACCTTGGTGACGACCTGCCAGTCGTCGCGCCCGGCGGCGAAGTGGTGCGGCTCCTGCACGAGGAACCCGCCCGAGATCTGGCGGACGTCCATCGTCCACGGCTCCGGTCGGGGCGCCTCGAGCAGGCGCGTGTTCTTGCGCTTCCCGATGAGCGCGTCGACGGTGCCGGCCTCGTACGACGGCGCGATCACCACGTCGGCCTGCGGGCCCTCCACCATCAGCGCGGCCGTCGCCGCGTCGAGCGGACGGTTCAGTGCGACGATCCCTCCGAACGCCGACCGCTCGTCGCACTCCAGCGCGCGCTGGTACGCGGTCGCGAGATCGTCGGCGATCGCCACGCCACACGGGTTGGCGTGCTTGATGATCGCCACGCCGGGGCGATCCCCGAGCGCGCCACCGCCGAGGTCGAACACGAGCTGCCACGCGGCGTCGGTGTCGTAGAGGTTGAGGTACGACAGCGCGAGTCCGCTGTGCTGCTGCACGCCGTCCCACCAGCTCGTGGTGCCGGCGAGGCGGTACCGGGCACCGCGCTGGTGCGGGTTCTCGCCGTAGCGCAGCACCTCCTCGGTACGCCGCAGCGGCAGCACGAGGTTGGCCGGCAGCGGATCCTCGCCCTCCAGCCACCGCACGATCGCGGCGTCGTAGGCCGCGGTGCGCGCGAACGCGGCGAGCGCGAGCGCGCGGCGGGTGTCGGGCGTGAGCGAGCCGTCGTTGTCGCGCAGCTCGACAAGCACCGCGTCGTACTGGTCCGGGCTCGTCACGATGCCCACGAACGCGTGGTTCTTGGCTGCGGCCCGCGTCATCGCCGGACCGCCGATGTCGATGGTCTCGATGTCGGGTGACTGCTCGAACGGGTAGAGGTTCGAGACCACGAGGTCGATCGGCGTGATGTCGTGCGTCTCGAGGTCGGCCAGGTGTGAGTCCTTGCCGCGGTCGGCGAGCAGCCCACCGTGGATCTTGGGGTGGAGCGTGACCACCCGGTGGTCGAGCATCTCCGGCACGCCGGTGACGTCACCCACGTTCCGGACCGGCACGCCCGCGTCGGCGATCGCCTTCGCGGTCCCACCCGACGACACCAGCTCGAAGCCGAGGTCGTGGAGCCCGCGCGCGAACTCGGCCAGCCCGGACTTGTCGTGCACGGAGAGCAGCGCGCGCTTGGTCATGCCCCATCCTCTACCAGGGAACGGACCACCTTCGGGTAGAGGCGGCGCTCGACCTCCTTGATCCGCTCGTGGAGCGTCTCGGCGGTGTCGTCGGGGAGGACCGGCACGGTCTCCTGGGCGAGGATCGGGCCCTCGTCGACCTCGAGCGTCGCCAGGTGCACGGTGCACCCCGTCACCTGCACGCCCGCCGCGAGCGCGTCGGCCACCGCGTGGGCACCCTTGAACGCGGGGAGCAGCGACGGGTGGGTGTTGGTGATGCGACCACCGAAGGCGTCGTGCATCGGCTGCTCGAGGATGGTCATGAATCCCGCCATGGCCACCAACTCGATCCCGTGGCGCTGCAGGGCGTCGACCACCCGCTCGGTGTAGGCGAGGCGATCGAAGTCGGCACCGAACGACGTCCGCTCCACGACCTCCACCGGCACCCCGGCCGCCTCGGCCCGGGCGACCGCGCCGCAGGGCCGGTCGACGACGAGCAGCGAGACGGGCAGGCCGTCGTCGAGCAGCGCCTGGAGGATCGTCCCACTGCCGGACGCGAGCACGCCGAGACGCCGCACGAGCCAGAACGTAGCCGAGGGCCCCGCCCGTTTGAACGGGCCGGTGCTTGCGCAGCCCTGCTCCGCGTGCTCTGCTCCCCGCACCGCCCGACCGGACCGAGGGAGCCTCCACGTGGATCTGACCAAGCTGTCGAACGGCGACAAGGTGATCGCCGTGAGCGGCATCGCGCTGCTCATCTTCTCGTTCTTCAAGTGGTTCAGCGCCGAGATCGCCAACGCGCCGCTGTTCGCCGGCCAGTCCGACAGCGCCTGGGGATTCACCCTCGGGATCATCGCCGTGCTCCTCGGCGTCGCGACCGCCGCACTCGCGGTGCTGCCCGCGTTCGGTGTGGATCTGCCGCCGGCGCTGACCGCGAAGCGCACGATCCTCATCCTCAGCGTCGTGGTCTTCCTCGCCATCCTGTTGCTGGTGTTCACCGCGGGCTACGAGGTCACCGGGCTCCCCGACGACGCGGTCGACACGAAGAAGGAGATCGGCGCGTGGCTGGGGCTGATCGCCTCGATCGGGATCCTGGCGGGCGGCATCCTCAAGTACAAGGAGGACGCACCCGCGGCACCGCCGTCGGTGCCTCCGACCGCCTGACCGAGAACCTGGATCCGGAGGGGCGCCCGGATCCTTGCAAAGCCGAAGCATCCGTGGTCGGCTACCGAACGGCGCCCGCCGCGTGTGGGCACGAACCCTGATGGAGGTACCTCTGTGGACACCAAGCCCACACCCGGCGAGATCACGATCATGGCCGCCGGCGTCGTCGCACTGATCTTCTCGTTCTTCGCCTTCTACAAGTCGCCGGTCGACGGTGGCGGCTCGGTCAGCGCGTGGGGCAAGGGCCTCTTCCCCGTCGCGACGCTGATGGTGATCTTCGTGGTGATCATGGCGGTGCAGATCGCACTCACCAAGTTCGCCAACGTCAACCTGCCCGAGCGGATCGCCGGCTTCACGTGGCTGCAGATCCACCTGATCCTCGGGTTCTTCGCGGCGCTCTACGCCGTCGCGTGGCTGATCGCCAGCAACCGGGGGCTCGACAAGGGCATCGGGTTCTGGTTCATCCTGGCGGCCTGCATCGCCGCGCTCGTCGGGGCGATCCTCCTCTCCAAGGAGCGCGCGGGCGGGCCCACCACGCCGCCGACCGCCTGACCACGCACCACGAACACATCGTGTGAACCGATCTGGTCCCCGCCATCACGGCGGGGACCATTTCGCGTCTGAACGTCGATCATCCGAGCTGGGGGAGCAACCATGACCGACCCGACCAGCGCCGCTGCGGCGCCCCGACCGAACCTGCTCGAGCGACTCGGCTGGCGCGCCGAGCGACGACCCGAGCCGGGGTTCGCCCACGTGCTGGCCGCCGGGGGCGGCGCGTTCGTGGTCTTCGCCGTCGCCGCCGTCATCAGCGAGATCGGCGGCGACGACCTCACGCTCCCGGGGGTGCTCCTGAGCCTGCTCGTCGTGGCGGCGGCGTACGCGGCCGGTCTGCTCGTCGAGTCCGGGCCCGTGCGCAGCGCCGCCGTCACCGCGATCGTGCTCGCCACCCCGATGGTGTGGTTCTTCGTCTTCTTCGGCGACGGCGGTGGCAGCGACTCGACCGGTGTCTACCTGCTCACGATCGCGTCGTACGCCGCCTTCTACGTCCTCGGCTGGACGCGCGGGCGCGCCGTCTTCCTCGGGTTGGGGCTGCTCTTCCTCTTCGGGTGGATCACCTCGGAGGCGCAGGGCGGCGACGGCTCGGTGATCCCGTTCCAAGCCACGCTCGACAGCCAGGGCAGCACCCCGCTCGACAGCACGCCGCTCGGCGACTCGAGCTCGTTCTCGCAACCGGACACGACGACCGCGTCGATCATCGCCCTCGTGCTCGGTGTCGGCGCGCTGGTGATCGGCGCGTTCCTCGACCGCCGCAAGCAGCACGGCATCGCCACCCCGTTCATCGCCGTCGGCGCCCTCTACGCCATCATCGGCGCGGTCGCACTCGGCAGCGACGAGAGCGCGCTCGCGGGCGGCCTGCTCGCCGCGGGGGCGGGCGTCGTCGTCGGACTCGTCGGCGGGCTCGGACCGCACCGCCGCGGCTCCACGTGGGTCGGGGTGCTGACCGTCGTGATCGGCCTGATCGTCGTGTGCGCCGATCTGGCCGGTGACTCCGTCCTCGGGTTCGCCGGGCTCGCCGCGGTGATGGCCGTGCTGCTCATCGCACTCGGCCTCGTGCTCGCACCCCGCCTCGACGAGGCACCGGACGGCGACGAGGGCACCGCGACGACCGGCGCCACGGCGTAGCGACGCTTGGCGGAGAGCGCAGGGGGCAACGGCTGCCCCCTCCGCTCTCCAAACCGGTGGGTCGGCGACCGGTGGGTCGGCGAGGGTTCAGCTGTTGCTGATGCCGTACCCGAGCCAGGCGAAGGTGGCGAGCACGATCGGCACGATGAAGATCCAGCCGAGCACCAGCCCGGCGATGGCCAGGCCGCGGCCGCGCAGCGTGCCGCCCGAGTCGGCGATGCGCCCGAGGGCGACGTGGCCGAACACGATCGCGAGGATCGGCACCACGAACAGGAACCCGAGGCAGAAGAACGAGACGATGCCGAGGACCAGCGACGCGACGGCCAGGCCGCTCGTGCCGCCGGACGGCGGCGCGTAGGTCGCGCCGACGGGAGGTGCGGGCGGCGGGGGCATCGCGGTCATGCGCCCACCCTAGAGCCGCGACACCACGCCGACCATCAGCTCGCCGGCCTCGGTGGGGTTCAGCCCGACCTTCGCGCCGGCTGCCTCGAGCGCGTCCATCTTCGCCGCGGCCGTGCCCTTGCCGCCCGAGACGATCGCGCCCGCGTGGCCCATCTTCTTGCCCGGCGGTGCCGTCACGCCGGCGATGTAGGTGACGACCGGCTTGGACATCTCCGCCTTGATGAAGTCGGCGGCCTCCTCCTCGGCCGAGCCGCCGATCTCGCCGATCATCATCACGGCCTTGGTCTCGGGGTCGGCCTCGAACGCACGCAGGCAGTCGATGAAGCTCGTGCCCGGCACGGGGTCGCCGCCGATGCCCACGCACGTGGTGACGCCGATGTCCTGCTGCTTGAGCTCGTAGAGGGCCTGGTAGGTGAGCGTGCCGGAACGGCTCACGATGCCCACGGGCCCGCCCGCCTTGGCGATGTGGCCCGCGGTGATGCCGATGTTGCACTTGCCCGGGCTGATGATCCCGGGGCAGTTCGGCCCGAGCAGGCGCACGTTCGGGTGGTCGCGCCGCAGCTTGTTGTAGAACCACGCCTCGTCGTGGGCGGGCACGCCCTCGGTGATCACGACGATGAACTCGACGCCGCCCTCGGCCGCGTCGATCACCGCGTCCTTCACGCCCGGTGCCGGGATGAACACGCACGACGCGGTGGCCCCGGTCTCCTTCACGGCTTCGGCAACGTTGGCGAAGATCGGGATGCCCTCGACGTCGGTGCCGGCCTTCTTCGGGTTGGTGCCCGCGACGACCTGCGTGCCGTACTCCTTGTTCAGGAGCCCGTAGAACTTCCCTTGCGACCCGGTGAGGCCCTGGTACACGACCTTGGTGGTCTCGTCGACGAAGATCGACATCTCTCCCGCTCTCTGCTTCGCAGGGCCGCTCGGGCCCCGGCTCGGGCGACGCAGGGTACCTGCGCCGCAGTTCCTCGCCTCCGGTTCCTACTTCCCGCCCCGCGCTTGGGCGAGCTCGACGACGCGGCGAGCCGCGTCGACCATCGTCGGTTGGAGCTGGAGCTGGTCCGACAGGTGCGGCTCGAGGATCGCCCGCCCCTCGTCGGCGTTGGTGCCGTCGAGACGGATGACGATCGGCGACTCGATGCTCACGCGCTCGAGCGCCTGCACGATCCCGTTCGCCACCTCCTCACCCTTGGTGATCCCGCCGAAGATGTTGATGAAGATCGACGTCACGTCGCTGTCGTTGTTGATCACCTCGAGCGCGCCGGCCATCACGTCGGCGTTGGCACCGCCGCCGATGTCGAGGAAGTTCGCCGGCTTCCCGCCCACCTGGCTCACGATGTCGACGGTGCTCATCGCGAGCCCGGCACCGTTGGCGATGCTCCCGACGTAGCCGTCGAGGCCGACGTACTGGAGGCCCTACACGTGCGCGGCCTCCTCGCGCGTGTCCCGCACCTGCGACTCGTCGTACGCCT
>CAZKTS010000258.1:0-3186 GCA_964555735.1 uncultured Bifidobacteriaceae bacterium | reverse complement strand
CTCGGCGCTCGTGAGCCCGTTCACCGTGCGACCAGGTACGCGATCGGGAGGATGGCGCCGGCCGCCACGGTGAGCGCGAGGACGGTCGTCGACAGCGCACCGCTCGTGTGCTCGCCCGCGACCTCGGGGTCACGGCCGAGGATGATCATGAGGACGATCAATGGCGGGGCGACCACACCGTTCAGGATCGCGGCGTAGTAGAGGGCCTCGATCGCATCGAGACCCACCGCGCCCACCAACACGCCGGAGAGCATCGCGAGCGCGACGATCGTGTAGAAGCCGCGCGCGTCGCGCAGACGCTCCGACAGCCCCTCGTGCCACGCCAGCGCCTCGGCCAGCGCATACGCCGTCGACCCGGCGAGGACCGGCACGGCGAGCAGGCCGAGGCCGAGGATGCCGAGCGCGAAGAGCAGCTCGGACGCGTCGCCGGCGAGCGGGCGCAGCGCGTCGGCCGCCTGCTGCGGCGTCGTGATGTCGAGGACGCCGGCGGGATGCAGCGTCGACGCGGTCACGACCATGATCACGAAGGCAACGAGGACGGCGGAGAGCATCCCGCCGGTCACGTCCACGCGCATCGCCCGGAGGTGCTCGACCGCGAGGGGCCCGGCACTCGACCCGCCCGAGGCGCCGTGCTCCTCGGTCTCCTCGATCTCCTCACTCGCCTGCCAGAAGAACAGGTACGGCGACACCGTCGTCCCGAACACCGCGATGATCGCCGCGAGCTCCGCCGCGCTCCCACCGAGGTGCGGGTGGAGCACGCTGTCGACCACGACCGACCAGTCGACATCGATCGTCGCCAGCACGAGCACGTACGAGGCCAACGAGAGGACGAGCCACCGCAGTACGTGGGCGTACCGGTGGTATCGGAGCGTGAGCTCCAAGCCGAGCATGACGCCGACCAGCACGACGACCAGCGACCAGGTGGGCACGGGCACGAGCAGGCGCGTCGAGGCCGCCATGGCGCCGACGTCGGCCGCGATGGTGAACACGTTCGCGACGACGGTGAGCACGACCGCACCCACGAGGACCGGCCGTGGGAACCGCCGCCGGATGAGCGTGGCGAGGCCCCGCCCGGTGACCAGTCCGAGGCGCGCGGAGAGCTCCTGCACCGCCACGGCCGACGGCGCGACCGCGGGCACCGACCACAGGAGCCCGTAGCCGAACCGGGCTCCGACCTGGGAGTAGGTGCCGATCCCCGACGGGTCGTCGTCGGCCGCGCCGGTAACGAAGCCCGGACCGAGGTGGCGGAAGTACCCACCGCCGCGCAGGCGCCGCCGACGCGAACGGTGGTGGCGCATCAGGCGGGTCGGACGCCCCGCGTGTGCTCGACCCGGTCGTTCACCATCGCGATGACGTCGTCCGCGAAGCGATCGACGGCATCCCAGTCGGTGTACTCGTAGTCGCGGCTCATGTCGGTGTCCCCGCCCTCGTGGCTCGAGATCCAACGCATCAGGCGCTTCTTCAGAGGACCGTAGTGCGAGTAGGCGAGGCTGCCCGCGAAGCAGGCCCGCAGGGTCGGTGCGAAGCCCGTCTGCTCGGTGAGCTCGTCCAGGAGAGCGTTGGCGGTGCGCGTGTGGTCTTCATCCGGGTTGGTCGACGTGAGGCTCACCTGGAAGCACGCCGTTGGTGTGGCGCTGAGCTCCTCGCGATGCCGACGCAGGTACCGTCGCATCCGCCGGGTGTGCTTGGTGGCGTAGATGGGATCGCCGATCACCACCGCGTCGTACGCCGGGATGGGTGGCTCGTCGGCGATCGCTCGCACGTCGACGGTCGCGCCGGTCATCCGCATCCGGCCGGCCAGGTGCTGGGCGATCTTCCGCGTCTGTCCCTCTTTGCTGTGGTAACCGACGAGGATCCAGGGCTGACCCGCGGACCGCGTCGAGCCGTCGGGCGTTGGCATCGAGTCATGACCGTGCTGCACGAGACGCTCCCCTCCGCAAATGACCTGGACGCAGTGTGCTGAGGGGGCGCGACGGACGGGAGGGCCGAAAGTCCCACCGGGTGGGGACTCGGGTCTCGTTGGTGGGTCGGGAGACGCTCGTACACTCCCCGGATGGCCGCCACCCGTGTCTTCCTGCTCGACGACCATGAGATCGTCCGCCGTGGGCTCCGCGAGCTGCTCGAGAGCGCCGACGACCTCGAGGTCGTGGGCGAGGCGGGGACGGCCGAAGAGGCGATGGCGCGGATCCCTGCGACCAGGCCCGACGTCGCCGTGCTCGACGTTCGGCTCCCCGACGGCAACGGCGTCGAGGTGTGCCGCGACATCCGGTCCGAGCACCCCGAGATCCGGTGCGTGATGCTCACGTCGTTCTCGGACGACGAGGCGCTCTTCCAAGCGATCATGGCCGGCGCGTCGGGCTACCTCCTCAAGCAGGTGCGCGGCACCGACCTCGTCGACGCGGTGCAGCGCATCGCCGCGGGGCAGTCGCTCCTCGACCCTTCGCTCACCGCGCGCGTGCTCGACCGCCTCCGCACGCCGCCGAAGGTCGACGAACGGCTCGAGCGCCTCACCGAGCAGGAGCGCCGGATCCTCGACCTCATCGCCGAGGGGCTCACCAACCGCCAGATCGCGGACCGCATCCATCTCGCCGAGAAGACGGTGAAGAACTACGTGTCGAACCTGCTCAGCAAGCTCGGAATGGAGCGCCGGACCCAAGCTGCGGTGTTCGCGGCCGGCCTCGAGAAGGACGCACCGCCGGCCGACGCGGGCTGACCGGCTCAGCGCGACGGCGCGCTCGGGTCGAGCAGCGCGCCGAGCACGCTCGCGTAGGCGCTCTCGCGCTCGCGCAGCGCGCCGAAGATCGCGTTCAGGATATGCGCCATCTCGCCGAGGAAAGCCCTCGCCTGCGCCGGCGGCTGGGTCGACGCGAACTCGAGCACCGCGGGCAGGTAGTCGGGCAGTTCGCCCTCGGCGAGCACGAGGCCGGCCTGCGCGTAGGTCTGCCCGAGGTCGATCATCGCCGGGCCGCGTTCGCGCGAATCGCCGTGCACGTGCTCGAACAGGTGCAGCGAGGTCGAGCGGCCGCGGTCGAACAACTCGACGTAGGCTGCCTCGGCATCGAGCTCGTCGGCGCGCACGAGCGACTCGGCGAGCGCGTCGACCTCGGCCAGGCGCGGCGCCGACAGCGCGCCCTCGTCGCGCAGCAGCGTGCGCATCTCGGCCAGGTCGGCGCGCAGCGCGGCGTC
>CAZKTS010000257.1:0-9315 GCA_964555735.1 uncultured Bifidobacteriaceae bacterium | reverse complement strand
GTAGCCCATCCCCGGCTCGGTGAAGAAGTAGCGCGGGTGCGACGGCTCGGGCTCGAGCTTGCGCCGCACCTGGGCCATGAACACCCGCAGGTAGTTGGTCTCGTCGTGGTACTGCGGGCCCCAGACCTCCTGGAGCAGCTGGCGTTGCGCCACGAGCTTGCCCCGGTTGCGCACCAGCACCTCGACGAGGTGCCACTCGGTCGGCGTCAGCCGGATCTCCTCGCCGCCGCGCGTGACCCGCTTGGCCGCGAGGTCGATGGTGAAGTCGGGCGTCTCCACGACCGCCTCTTCTTCGGCCGGCGCAGCCCGGCGCACCGCGGCGCGCAGGCGCGCGAGCAGCTCGTCCATGCCGAACGGCTTGGTCACGAAGTCGTCGGCACCCGCGTCGAGCGCCGCGACCTTCGCCGCCTCGGCGTCGCGCACCGACAGCACGATGATCGGGACGCGTGACCAGCCTCGGAGCCCTTCGATCACCTCCACGCCGTCCATGCCGGGCAGGCCGAGGTCGAGCACGACCACGTCGGGATGGTGGCGCGCCGCGAGCTCCAGGCCTTGCTCACCGGACTCCGCCAGGTCCACCTCGTAGCCGCGCGCCCGCAGGTTGATGCCGAGCGCGCGCCGGATCTGCGGCTCGTCGTCGACGACCAGGACTCGTGTCGAAGTCATGGCTCCACCGGGAGACTGATCTCGACGGTGGCGCCACCGCCGGGCGTGTCGTCGATGCGGAGGTCGCCACCCATCGCCTCCACGAAGCCGCGCGCGACCGCGAGCCCGAGTCCGACGCCGTCACCCTGCGGGTTGTCACCGAGCCGCTGGAACGGCCGGAAGACCTGCTCCCGTTGGTCGCGCGGGATCCCCGGACCCTCGTCGGCGATCGTGAGCTCGACCCGACCCTGGTTCAGGCCGGCGAAGATGCGCACCGGGCGATCGGGCGGCGACGCGTGCAGCGCGTTCGCCACCACGTTGGCGATCGCCCGCTCGAGCAAGCCGACGTCGGCACGGACGCGCGGCAGCGTCTCGGGGACGTCGACGAGGACACGCGTCGTGGCGTCGGCGATGCCGGCGAGCGCGCCCGGCACCACCTCGTCCAGGCCCACGTCGCTCCACACCAGCTCGAGCGCGCCGGTCTGGAGTCGGCTCATGTCGAGCAGGTTGCCGACGAGCTGGTCGAGCCGGTCGGTCTCCTCGTCGATCGCCTCGAGCAGCTCGTCGCGCGCGTCGTCCGTGAGCGCGACGTCCTCTTGGAGCAGGCTGGTCACCGACGCCTTGATCGATGCCAGCGGCGTCCGCAGGTCGTGCGACACCGCGGCGAGCAACGCGGTGCGGAGCTGGTTGGCCTCGGCCAGGCCCTCGGCGGCTGCGGCCTCGGCGCGCAGCCGGCGGCGTTCGACCGCGAGCGCGAGCTGGCCCGTGAAGGCGCGCAGCGTGTGGACGTCGGCCTCGCCGAGACCGTCGCCGCACACGGCGAGGACGGTGTCGGCGTCCAACGGCACGCTCACCGGTGCATCCTCCGGTCGCGTCGGCACCGGAGCTCCGGCGCTGCTCTCGACGCGCCACGAGTCTCCATCCCGCCGGAGCACCGCGACTGACGCGCAGCCGAAGGCGCCGCGCAGGCCGGTCATCAACGCGGGCACGGGATCCTGCTCGCTGAGCAGCGACCCGCTGAGCTGGGCGATCGTCTCGGCCTCGGCGCGCGCCTGTGCGGCCTGCGCACTGCGCCGCCCGACCCTGGTCACGAGGTCCCCGACGACCACACCGACGATGACGAACACGATCAGCGCGATCAGGTTGTCGTCCTGAGCGATCGTGAACGTGTGCACCTGGTGCGTGAAGAAGTAGTTGGCGAGGAGGAACCCACCGAGCGCGGCGAGGATCGCGGGCACGAAGCCGCCGATCGCAGCAACCCCGACGACCACCAGCAGGTAGATCAGCAGCACGCTCGGCAGGCTGAGCCGCTCCCGCGACAGGTCGAGCAGCACCGTGACCACCGGCAGCGCGACCACGGCGACGCCGACGGCCAGGAGCTGGCGGCGACGGGAGATGGACGGCGGACGCACTCGGATGTTGCGCGCGGGTGCAGCGTCGACCTCCTCGGAGGCGGCCGTCGCGATCACGTGGACGTCGATGGCCTCCGCGGCGCGCAGCACCCGCGAGACCACGGAGCCGTGGATCAGGTGCGCCCAGCGCGACTGACGGCTCTCCCCGAGCACGAGCTGTGTCGCCCGCTCCGCCTTGGCGACGTTGACGAGCGCCTCACCCACGTCGCTGGCGGCGACCTCCTGGTACGAGCCACCCACGTCCTCGAGGAGCCGGCGGTGCTTCGCGAGCAGCTCGGGGGACCGTTCGGCGAGTCCGTCGGTCGGGCGGATGTGCACGCCGACGAGGTCGCCCTGGGCGCGGCGCGCCATGCGTGCGGCGCGCCGGATCAGCACGTCGCCACCGGGTGCACCGGTGAGCGCGACGACCACCCGCTCACGCGTCTCCCACGACGCCTCGATGCCGTGGTCCTCCATGTACTGCTGGAGGTTCTCCTCCACCTTGTCGGCGACCCACAGCAGCGCGATCTCGCGCAGCGCAGCGAGGTTGCCCAGTCGGAAGTAGTTCGCGAGCGAGGCGTCGACGCGCTCGAGCGGGTACACGTTGCCGTGGGCCAGGCGCCGGCGCAGGGCCTCGGGCGTCATGTCGACGAGCTCCACCTGCTCCGCCTGCCGCACGAGCTCGTCGGGGATCGTCTCCTTCTGCTTGATCCCCGTGATCTTCTCCACGACGTCGTTGACCGACTCGAGGTGCTGGATGTTGAGCGTCGAGATCACGTCGATCCCCGCCGCGAGCAGTGCTTCGACGTCCTGCCACCGCTTCTCGTGCGTCGAGCCCGGCGCGTTCGTGTGCGCGAGCTCGTCGACCAGGGCCACGTCGGGGCGCCGGGCCAGCACCGCGTCGAGGTCCATCTCCTCGAGCACCGTCCCCCGGTACTCGATCTTCCGTCGCGGCACGACCTCGAGGTCACGAACCTGCGCCGCGGTCTGCGCGCGGCCGTGGGTCTCGTAGATCCCGATGACCACGTCGGTGCCGCGCTCGTGCCGGCGCCAGCCCTCGTTGAGCATGGCGTAGGTCTTGCCCACGCCGGGAGCAGCTCCCAAGTAGATGCGGAGCTTCCCGCGCGCCATCAGGCCAGCCTAAGGATCCCGGCGCTGATCCTCACCTCTGGTCCTTGGCCAGCGCATCGAGGGCGAGGTTGAGCTCGAGGACGTTGACGCGCTTCTCCCCGAGGACGCCGAGGGTCCGGTCGCTGGTGTGCTCGTCGACGAGGTCGAGGACCTGCGCCTTCGTGAGCCCACGCTCGTCGGCCACGCGCGCAGCCTGGAGCCGCGCGTTGGCGATCGAGATGTCCGGGTCGAGGCCGGACGCCGACGCGGTGACCGCGTCGACGGGCACGCTCGCGGTGTCGTCGAGCCCGTTCAGCTCCCGGTACGCCTTCACCCGCTCCACGACGACCGGCGGGATCTTCTTGCCCTCGTCGTCGAGGCACGGCTCCTTCGGGTCCGGCACGAAGCACGGGTTGGTGGGGCCGAGGTTCGAGCCGAGGCTGAGTGACGGGTCGTAGCCGGCGTCGGAGCTCGTCGTCGCGGCCGACGGCCGCGACTGGAAGTACTGGCGCAGCGGGTTGCCGTCCTCGTCGACCCACGCCTGACCGATGAGCTCGGAGCCCACGTCCGTGCCGTCGACCTGAACTCGCGAGCCGTTCGCCTGATGCGGGAACACCACCTGCGCGAACCCGGTGATGGCGAACGTGTACACGAGGCCGGTGATCAGCGTGAAGACGACGATCATGGCGAGGGCGGGATACAGCTGTCGACGCATGTCAGACCACTCCCAGTCCGCTCAGGACGAGGTCGATGAGCTTGATGCCGATGAACGGGGCGACCACGCCGCCCGCGCCGTAGATCAGGAGGTTGCGCCGGAGCAGCGCGTTCGCGCTCGACGGCCGGAACTTCACGCCGCGCAGAGCGAGCGGGATCAACGCCACGATGATCAAGGCGTTGAAGATCACTGCCGAGAGGATCGCCGAGCGCGGCGAGTCGAGCCCCATGATGTTGAGGTCGTCGAGCGCTGCCACCGCGCCGAAGCCGGCGAACATCGCCGGGATGATGGCGAAGTACTTCGCCACGTCGTTGGCGATGGAGAACGTCGTCAACGAGCCGCGGGTGATCAGCAGCTGCTTGCCGATCTCCACGATGTCGATGAGCTTCGTGGGATCCGAGTCGAGGTCGACCATGTTGCCGGCCTCTTTCGCCGCCTGCGTCCCGGTGTTCATCGCCACCGCGACGTCGGCCTGCGCGAGCGCCGGTGCGTCGTTGGTCCCGTCGCCGGTCATCGCGACCAGCCGACCGCCGGCCTGCTCGCTCTTGATCAGCTCCATCTTGTCCTCGGGCGTCGCCTCCGCGAGGAAGTCGTCGACCCCCGCCTCCTTGGCGATCACCGCCGCGGTGCGCGGGTTGTCGCCGGTGATCATCACGGTGCGGATGCCCATGGTCCGCAGGTCCGCGAAGCGCTCGGCGATCCCGGGCTTGACGATGTCCTTGAGGTAGACGACGCCGAGGACGCGCGGCGGCGTCGACGTCGAGGGCGAGCCGGCGACGACGAGTGGCGTGCCGCCCTGCCCGGAGATCGAGTCCACCGCGTCGCCGACCTCGGACGGCACGTCGCCGCCGAGCTCCTCGACCCACCGGCGCACGGAGTCGGCCGCGCCCTTGCGGACGACCCGGCCGTCCTCGAGGTCGACGCCGCTCATGCGCGTCTGGGCCGTGAACGGGACGAGCGTGGCCCCGGCGAGCTCGCGCTCGCGGATGCCGTACTTCTCCTTGGCGAGGACAACGATCGAGCGGCCCTCCGGCGTCTCGTCGGCAAGGCTCGAGAGCTGCGCCGCGTCGGCGAGCTCCTCGTCGCTCACCCCGGGGGCCGCGACGAACGCATCCGCCTGACGGGATCCGAAGGTGATGGTCCCGGTCTTGTCGAGCAGCAGCGTGGCGCAGTCGCCGGCGGCCTCGACCGCGCGCCCGCTCATCGCGAGCACGTTGCGCTGCACGAGCCGGTCCATGCCCGCGATGCCGATCGCGGAGAGCAGACCGCCGATGGTGGTGGGGATGAGGCAGACGAGCAGCGCGGCGAGCACGATCACCGACTGCTCCGCGTCGGCGAAGATCGCGAACGGCTGCAGCGTCGCGGTCGCGAGCAAGAAGATGATCGTCAGGCCCGCGAGCAGGATGTTGAGCGCGATCTCGTTGGGGGTCTTCTGGCGCGACGTGCCCTCGACCAGGCCGATCATGCGATCGATGAACGTCTCGCCCGGCTTGGCCGTGATGCGCACGACGATCTCGTCCGAGAGCACGCGCGTGCCCCCGGTGACCGACGACCGGTCGCCCCCGGCCTCGCGGATCACCGGCGCGGACTCGCCGGTGATGGCCGACTCGTCGACGCTGGCGATGCCCTCGATGACCTCGCCGTCGCTCGGGATCACCTCACCCGCCGCGACCAGCACGACGTCGTCGAGGGTGAGCGAGCTGCCCGGCACCTCCTGCACGGTGCCGTCGGCCAGCCGCTTGCGGGCCACGGTCTCCTCGCGCGTCTTGCGCAGGGTCTCCGCCTGAGCCTTCCCCCGACCTTCCGCGACGGCCTCGGCGAAGTTCGCGAAGAGCACCGTGAACCAGAGGAAGGCCGCGACGAGGCCGGCGAAGACGTTCTCCTTCGCCGACGAGCTCCCGAGGTCCCGGACGAACACGAAGGTCGTGAAGACGCTGCCGACCTCGACCACGAACATGACCGGGTTGCGCATGAGGGTGCGGGGGTTGAGCTTGAGGAAGCTGTCGACGAGCGCGCGGCGGACGATCGCCGGCTCGAAGAGGCTTCGACGTTGGGTACGAGCCATCTGCTGTGCCTCCTAGAGACCGAGCTGCTCGACGATGGGCCCGAGCGCGAGCGCCGGGAGGAACGTGAGGGCACCGACGACCACGATGACCCCGATGACCAAGCCGACGAACAGGGGCGTGTGCGTCGGGAACGTGCCCGCGCCCGCGGGGACCCGCTGCTTGCGCACGAGGGACCCGGCGATGGCGAGCACGGGGATGATCAGGAAGAACCGACCGACGAGCATCGCGATGCCGAGCGTCGTGTTCATCCACTGCGTCGTCGCGGTGATGCCCGCGAACGCAGAGCCGTTGTTGTTCCCCGCGGAGGTGTAGGCGTACATCACCTCCGTGAAGCCGTGCTGCCCCGGGTTGAAGATCGTCGTGTTCGACACGGAGTCGACGAACATCGACGCGCCGAGGAAGCCGAGGACCACCAACGGCATCGCCAGGATGTAGATCGCCAGGAGCTTCACCTCCGACGACTGGATCTTCTTGCCGAGGTACTCCGGAGTGCGCCCGACCATGAGGCCGGCGATGAACACCGCGAGCAGGGCGAAGATCAGCAGCCCGTTGAGGCCGACACCGACGCCACCCGGCGAGACCTCACCGAGCTGCATGTGCAGCAGTGCGAGCCCGCCGCCCGCCGGCGTGTAGCTGTCGTGCATCGAGTTGACCGAGCCGTTCGAGGTGCCCGTGGTGGCGGCCGCCCAGATCGCCGAACCAGTCGGTCCGTTCCGGAGCTCCTTGCCCTCCATGTTCCCGCCGGGCGAGAGCGCGGTCACCGTCTGGTTCGCGCCTGCCTGGGTCAGGCGAGGGTTGCCGTCGACCTCGAAGAAGATGGTCGCGAGCGTGATGCCGATGAAGATCACGAACATGACCGCGAAGACCGCGTAGCCCTGTCGCTTGTCCTTCACCATGCGGCCGAACGTGAACGCGAGCGCGAACGGGATGATGAGGATCGCGTAGAGCTCGATGAAGTTCGTGAACGGAGTCCCGTTCTCGAACGGCGTGGCCGAGTTGGTGTTGAAGAACCCACCGCCGTTCGTTCCGAGCTGCTTGATCGCCACCTGGCTCCCGACGGGTCCGCCGGGGATGACCTGGTGCGCACCGGTGACCGTCTTGACCTCGTCGAACCCGGCGAGGTTCTGGATCAGACCGCCGGCGATGAGGACGACCGCGAAGAGGATCGCCAGTGGCAGCAGGATGCGCAGCGTGACCCGCACGAGATCGGCCCAGAAGTTGCCGATCGTCTTCTGGCCGGCCCGGGCGAGGCCCCGGATCAGCGCGGCCATCACCGCGATGCCGACCGCGGCCGACACGAAGTTCTGCACGGTGAGCCCGAGCGACTGCGTGAGGTGGCTCATCGTGGTCTCGGGGTAGTAGCTCTGCCAGTTCGTGTTGGTGACGAAGCTGACGGCGGTGTTGAACGCGAGGCCGGGCGTCACCGCGCTCACGTCCGTCGGGTTGAACGGCAGGCCGCCCTGGAGGCGCTGCATCCCGTAGAGGAACAGGAACGACACCGCACTGAACGCCAGCAGTGACAGTGCGTAGATGTTCCAGCGCTGCTCGCGCTTCGGGTCGACGCGCGCCACGCGGTAGATCCCCCGCTCGACCGGACCGAAGACCCGGTCCAACCGGGACGGCCCACCCTCGAGCACGTTGGCCATGAACTTTCCGAGCCACGGCGCGGTGACGGCGACCAGCGCGATCAGGAGGGCGAGCTGGCCCCAGCCCGCTGCCGTCATCTCGTCCGCTCCTGGCCCTGACGGGCCGGGCCGCTCGGGCCCCGCCTCGCAGACATGGTCGTCGCGCGCGCGCGGTCGCCTGCTCGGCTCATCAGAACTTCTCCGGCGCGACGAGGGCGGCGACGAGATAGCCGGCGAGCAGCACGCAGATCACCAGCGCGGCGATGTTGTCGCCGGTCACGGGGTCACCTCGCGTCCCACGAGCGCGTCCCCGCCGATGCCGGCATCGCCGGCGGTGTCGGCCGGGTCGGGCCCGATGATGCGGTCACACCCCACGACGAACAACGCGGCGATCCCGAAGAACGCCAGCGTCCCGATGACGACCACCAGATCGGCCATCACTCTCTCCCGTCTCGACTGCTCGGTCAGGCGCCGTAGCGCCCTGCACCTCGTTGTACCGAGCCCGTGAATCGGGAGGAAGGGGCTTAATGCTCTCTTGACGCGCGGGTGCGCCGGACTGACGCGTTCGCCGCGCTACTGGGAGGCGGAGCGGTCGCCGTCGGCCGGCGCCATCGCGGCACCGAGCTGGTCGGAGAGCGCGATCGCGACGATCCGCTGCTCCACGGTGACGCCACGCGCGGGCGCCTCGCCGGGCTCGAGCACGAGCCGGCCCACCTGCGCGCCGCGGCCGAGCACCGGGATCTCGACCCCTTCGCCGGGAAGCGCGAACGCGCCCGCCACGAAGCGGTGCTCCGACGATCCGGTGACGGCACCGCCGCGCTCGAGTCGAGCCAACGGGAAGCCGAAGGGTGCCCGCTCGAACGTGCAGGACTCGAGACCCAAGAGGTCCTCGAGCTCGGCGCAGACGGCGGCGGTCAGCTCGTCGACGGACGCGCCGCTCGCCGCGAGCTCAGCAACGCGGTGCAGCCGCGCGATGTCGTCCGAGCCGCGCTGCGCAGCCTTGCGGCGGCGACGGGCGACGATGCCGATCTGCCCGACGACGAGCCCGATGACCAGCAGGATGATCGTCGTCTCGACGTCGTCGGTGCTCTCGATCTGCATCGAGAGGTACGGCTGGGTGAGGAAGAAGTCGTACGACAGGGTGGTGACGACCGCGGCGAACAGCCCGGGGCCGCGGCCACCGACGGCCCCGGCCACCACCACGACCAGGACCATGACTAGCGCGAGGTTGGCGCTCGCCACGTCGTCACGCACGAGCGTGAGCGCGGCCGCGACCGCGATCGGGCCGAGCCCGGCGATGACGTAGCCGAGGCTGGTGCCCTCGTCGCCTCTCTCCATGGCTCCGGTGTACACCGACCCGACCGCGCGCGCGACCGTCCTGACGCGTTCTTAGCGGGCTACTCGCCCGCGGACGCTCCCGCCGGCGCGCCGTGGTCCTCGAGCGACTCCTCGACGACCTCGGACTCCTCGGCGAAGCCGCCGCCCTTGCGCTTCGAGAACGCGATCGCGATCAGGAGCACGATGAGCGAGACACCGGCGATGATGTAGCGGGCGCCGTCGTCCTGGAGCTCGATGACCGCGGGCAGGATCAGCAGCGACACCAGGTTCATGACCTTGATGAGCGGGTTGAGCGCGGGGCCCGCGGTGTCCTTGAACGGGTCACCCACCGTGTCGCCGATCACCGCAGCCTTGTGCGCTTCGGAGCCCTTGCCGCCGTAGTGGCCGTCCTCGATGTACTTCTTCGCGTTGTCCCACGCACCACC
>CAZKTS010000256.1:0-24854 GCA_964555735.1 uncultured Bifidobacteriaceae bacterium | reverse complement strand
CCGCGCGAGCGCGGCATCGACCCTGGGGTCGTCGGCGGTCGCACGGGGCGAGAGCACCCGAGCGAGGTTGCGCCACCAGTGCTCGGTGGTCGTCGGCACGCGCACGTTCTCCCCGACGGTGAGGTCCTCGAACAGCTCGAGCGACTGGAACGTGCGGACGAGTCCGCGCCGCGCCCGCCGTTGCGGCGCCACCTTGGTGACGTCGTCGCCGTCGAACCACACCGAACCGCCCCCGATGGGCACGAAGCCGGTCACGACGTCGATGATCGTCGACTTGCCCGCGCCGTTCGGTCCGATCAACCCGACGATCGAGCCCGGCTCGACGCGCAGCGACACGCCGTCGACCGCACGCAGCCCCCCGAACGCGACCACGACGTCGCGCAGCTCCAGCAGGGCCGCCACAGTCTGCTCCGAGGCAGTCATGCGTCGGCTCGACTCGGCTCGCGTGGTGCAGGTGCGGGCACCGCGAGCGGATCGGTCAACGGTGGCGCGGCTGACCGGCCGTGCGACGCCCGCCGGCTGATCCACCGGCCGAGCTGACCCAGCGCGGCGGCGAGGCCGTCGGGTTGGAGGATCGACGTCAGGATCAGGCCGACGCCGCCGATGAGCACGACGTAGTCGCCGATGCCCAGCCACTGGTCGAGAAGTGTCGCGCCGAACCCCTGCGGCGCGAAGAGGAGGCCGGCGAGGACCGCACCCGAGATCCGCGCGATGCCGCCGATGTAGACGAGCGCCACCACCACGAGGCCGGCGAAGACCTGGAACTGGTTGCCCGAGAGGTTGCCGGTCGACAGGCCGATGACCGAGCCGGCGAGACCGGCGACGAAGGCCGCGGCGCCGAACGCGAACAGCTTGGTCGCCGGCATGCTCACGCCCGCCGCGATGGCTGCCCGCTCGTTCGCGCGCATGGCGAGCATCTGCTGTCCGATCGCGCCGCGGCGCAGCAGCGCGATGGCGATCCCGATGAGGATCACGAGGACGAGCACGAAGATGCCGAAGGCCGGGCGCGGGAAGTCCTGGGCGTGCGCGCTGCGGATGTTGAGGTCGATCCCGAAGATCGAGGCGGGCGGGATCTTGCGCCCCGACGCACCCCCGGTGAAGTCGTTGTTCTTGAACAGAAACGCGTCGAGCGCGACGGCCGCCGCCAACGTGACGATCGCCAGGTGCAGCCCGCGGGTCCGCAGCGCCGGCAGGCCCACGAGGATCCCGAGCGGCACCGTCGCGAGACCGGCCAGGAGCAACGAGAACGGGAACGGGACCCCGAGGTCGTTGGCGATGATGCCGAACGCGAACCCGCCGAACCCGGCCAGGGCCATCTGGGCGAGCGAGATCTGCCCCGCGAGACCGGTGACCAGCACCAACGAGAGGCCGAGCAGGACCGTCATGAGGCTCTGGATCAGCCCGAGGCGCAACGAGCTGCCGAGGACGGCGAGGGAGATGGCGCCGACGACGAGGCTGCCCGTCGCCGTGCTCAGCACGTGCTTGGGGCGGCCGACCGCGGGGAGCGCGCGCTCGACGAGGACGTTCCGCCAGGGGATCGAACGTCCGAAGATGACGAGGGCGAAGATGATCGCGAGGAACGGCAGCCCTTCCTGGACACCCGAGCGCGGCAGCCAGTCGTAGTCGAGCGTGAGCTTGGTCACGTCGGACTGGAGCATGCCGATGACCAGGCCCGCGACGAGCGTCACCGAGAACGACGTGAGCCGACCGAGCAGGGCGGCGCCGAGCGCGGGCACGATCAGCAGGGTGAAGGTGCCGGGCTCGAGCCCCGAGATCGGTGTGATCAGGATGCCCGCGGCGCCGGCGAGCACGGTCGCCGCGATCCAGTTGACCGCGCCGAGTCGCGTCGACGAGTACCCGCAGACCGCGGCGCCCTTCTCGCTCTCGGCCGCACCGCGCGTCGCCAGCCCGAAGGTCGTGAAGCGGTAGACGGCCCACAGCACGATGCCGACGACGATCGTGATGCCGGCGAGGTAGAAGCGGTCCCGCGGCACCATCGTGCCAAGGACCTCGATGGGCTCGTTCGGCAGGATGTTCCCCGCCGAGGACCCGGAGATGTTGAACGCGTCGTCACCGAGGTTGAGGACGACGAGCGCCTGCAGGGCGATCATCAACCCCACCGACGCGACAAGTCGCGCGAGCGGCGGTGCCCCCCGCAGGGGACGGAAGATCAGCAGGAAGATAAGCAGCCCGAGGACTGCGGCGTAGGCAAGCGCGACGACGAACGCGGGGAACGTCTCGAGCCCCCCGTCGAAGATGTGCACGCGGTCGGGGATCCCGACGACGGGCAGCATGAGATCACCGGTCTGGCGCAGATCCAGGTACGCGTACGCGATGAACATCGCGAGCGCGCCCTGGGCGAAGTTGATGACGCCGGAGCTGCGGTACTCGAGGACGAGCCCCAGACCGAGGATCGCGTAGACCGCGCCGGTGCCGAGTCCGAGCAGCAGGAACAGTACGTGCGCGTCCATCAGCCGCCGTCAGCTCGGCAAGTCTCCAGCTGTCATGGCGTCGGCTCGTCGAGCCAACGGTCAGCTGCCGGCGAAGAGCACGTCGAGTGTCACGAATGGCGACTGGCGCTTGATCTTCCCGTCGACCTGGCGGACCAGGTACGCGGAGCCCGCGCAGATCGCCGGGTACTCGGGCACCGGCGGCGCCACGCAGTCGTACGGCGTGTTGAGGAAGTTCGGCTGGTTGGTCGCACCCTTGAACGCCGCGAGCACGCTCTCGTTCGTGAACGTCGCCGGGTCCTTGTCGTCGAGCATGGCGTGGATGTTCATGATGGAGCCGAAGCCGGCCCGGGAGAAGTCGGTGTCGACCACGCCCTTGGCGTACTTCTTCATCTGCTTCGTGTAGACTTGCACGTCCTTGTTCTTGGGCGCGACCTGCTTGCCGTTGAACAGCTCGACGAAGTACACGCCGTCGGCCTGTGCGCCGGCGTCCTTCAGGGTCTCGTCGTCAGCGCAGTTGTCGGGCATGACCATCGGCACATCCGTGCCAAGGCTCACGTAGGCCTGGAACGCAGGTAGGCACGGGAGCCCGAACGGGAGGAGCGCATCGGGGTCGGTCTCGAGCGCGGCGGCGAACGTCGTCGTGAGGTCGGCGGTCCCGGCGGGCGCGGCGAGGTACTCGGGCTTCGGGAGACCGTTGGCCTCGGCGATCGGGTCCATGAAGATCGACTTGATGATCTCGTTCGTGGGGTCGTCGACCGAGAGGGTGGTGAGCTTCTTCGCGCCGAGCTTGTCGGCGGCGAAGTGGACCATCGCCGGGAACAGCGACGCCGAGAACCCGTTGAACATCACGCGGGTCGGCGAGGTGTACTCGGGCGGGGTGAACGAGGCACCACCGATGAGCGGGATCTTGGTCTCGTCGAAGGTCGACTGCACCGTGAACGCCGCGGCATCGGGCCCCGGGATGATGATCGTCGGGTTCGCCTGGAACAGCTTGTTCGCGCACGAGGTCAGGCCCGGCGCGGTGTAGTCGCTCTTGCACGTGACCAGCTCGATGGGCCGCCCGGCGATGCCATCGAGGTCGTTGTTCACGTACTGGACCGCGGCGTCGGCGCCGTCGATCAGCTCGGGCGCGGTGAAGGTTGGGTTGTCGGCGGGCGTGTAGATGCCGATGACGAGCGGCTCGCCCGAGGCCTTGCCCGTCCCGGAGCCCTGCGCCGCGGCGCTCGGGATCCCGACGGCTGCGAGCAGTGCCGCGCTCAGCAGTCCGACCACGAGCGTGCGGCGACCTCGATGTCCAGCGCGACGAGCCATCCCCTGTTCCCCCCGGTTCAGCGGCGAATGCCGAATATCAGGATCCGTGTTCCGAAACCTAGGACAAGTCGCGGAGGGCGGCAAGGGCCATCCGCGACCGACCGAGGGCGTCAGGCCGCGGGACCTGCCACCTCCGCGTGGATCCCGAGCAACGGGACCACCGTGTCGGGCTTCCGACGGCCCATCCCGCACTCCGTGGCCACGCCGAAGGACCCGACGATCGGGTTCGCCGCCTCGATCCGCTGCTTGGTGCCCGCGGTGCCGTCGGTGAAGTGGACGAGTCCGAGGAAGAGGTCGGTCTCGTCGTGCAGCGAGAGGTCCGCGAGCGGCTCGTAGAACGCGGCGTCGCTGCGGTCGCGCGGTACGGGAAGGTGCACCCAGTCGAGCGAGCGGTCGACGCCGGCGCTCAGCGCGTTGGCGATGTCGGCGAGCTTGCCCGCGTCCTCCGGCTGCTTGAAGTGCTCGTGGTCCATGTCTCCGTAGCAGAGGTGGTAGCCGAGCTGGACGTCGTCGGGCACCCACGTCGCGTACCGCGTGAGGCGGTCGATGATCCCCTGTCGGGCGTCACCCGGGAAGTACGGCGGGAAGACCTCCTCGAGGATCCCGAACTCGACCGCGGTGTCCCACTGGAACGCGAGCTTGTCGTGCGGCACGAACGACGCGATCTCCTGCACCTCGGCTCTCATCGCGTCCTCGTACTTGGGCTCGAGCGCCATCTCCTCGCCGCCGAGCACGAACGCAGAGATCGGTGCCAGCGGTGTCGGCAGGCTCACCTGGAAGCGCCACGACGGCGGCAGGTCGCCGGCGGCCTGGAGCTTCGAGAAGACGTCCCACGACTCGCGGGCCGCCTCGGCGTAGCCGAGCGCGCCGAACTCGAAGTCGGCGATGTCGATGCCGTCCTTCACCGCGACCCGCGGGTTCGGCGCGTAGTTGCGCTCCCCCGGCGGGATCACGTCGAACTGCGGATGCGACATGAACCGGTGCAGCTGCCACACGATCCAGTCGAGGCGTCCACCGGTCTCGCCGTCGGGTGCCCGCTTGAGTCGGTCGCCGAGGGCGTCGGCACTTGCTCGAAAGACCGTCTCGGCGTCGTCGAGCGGTACGGAGCCGACGAGGTGCGCGCCCTGTGGTGTGTCCGTGCTCATTGGTCCCCCTGAAGCTGGTGCTGGATCGTGATGTCGCGCCGCGCGCGATCGGACCGCGCTCAGAGCTCGTCGTAGCAACGCTCGGCGGCCGGGTGCAGCGGTACCGGCGTGTCGCGCATGCGCGCCGGGTCGAACGGATAGTTGAGCGGGCTGCGCTCCGACGGAATGTGGTGGTACTGGCGCTCGATCGCGTGCTTCTTGTGCACCATGCACCACGTGAGGAGGTACGCGACATCGTCGGGCATGTCCTCGTGAACGAGCACCAGGAAGCTGCTGAAGTCGAGCGTGAGCAGATCGTGCTCCAGCCCGGGGAAGTAGCCCGCCGGCACGATGCCGCGTGGCCAACCGAAGTCCTGCTCGAGCTGGGTGAGCGCGGCGTCCTCCATCGGGATGAAAGAGGTCGGACGCTTCGCGGGGCCCTCCTGCCACGGCGGCGTCATGATCGCCTCGTGGAACACCGCGTCGGCGACACCGTCGCGGTACCACCCAAGCGGAGGGAACGGCCGCTCGTCGACGAGGAACGTCCCGCCCCAGCTCTCGAACTCTTCGCGTGAGATGCCGTGCGCGGCCATCGCCCGATCGACGCCGAAGCCGATCGTGTTGACCCCGTCGTTCGGGGATGTCGCGATCTTCAGTGCCGGCCGCTTCGTCCGGAAGTCGTCCCACGACGCGATGCCGTGCTCGGCACCGATCGCCAGCACGAGTCGGTCGTCCTGCGGCAGCACACCGAGCGCGCGGAGCTCCGGGTGCGGCGTGCCTTCGAACATCCCGATGCCGGCGCGGGCCGAATGGCCCACGTACGCGGGGACGAGCATGGAGAGGTCGACGGTGTGCGCGGCGATCGCGTCGACCGCGTCGGTACCGCCGCGGCCGGACCAGGTGGCCGTCTTCGAGCCGGGGCCGGCTCGGTCGTTGAACTCCTGGGACAGCCAGCCGCAGATGCGGTGGAGGTTCGCCTGGCCCCAGTCGCCCTGGAAGTGGGTCGTGATCTGGCGGTCGATGTGGGGCTCGTCCGGCGCGGTCGCCACGATGAGCGGAGCCGCTGCGGTCATGTGCTCTGCCGGATCGCCTCGGCGACCTCGGGCCAGCGGATGCCGGTGAGGTCGAGCTGGTCGTGCTCCTTGCCGCACGCCGGACAGCGCCGCAGCTCGACGTCCTCGTTGAACGCGTTGCACGCGCGCCAGTAGGCGTCCTGGGGCAGCTCGTCGGCGGTGTCGAACTCGTCGCGGTGCACCTCGTGACCGCACGCACTGCAGAACCAGGCGACGCCTTCGAGTCCGGGCTCGCGCGGCTTGTAGCGCACGTGGACGCTCGGTTCCTCGGGACGGATGCGCGTCGGCGTGCCGGCGGGGACGTAGACGACGTCGCCCGGCTCGAGCCGGTGGTAGCGCACCGGCGAGTACTCGAGGTCCAGCGTGGCGCGCCCGGCGACCTGCGCGAGCAGCGTGTCCTCCGAGCAGATCAGGTAGAAGGGCTGCGGTCGGTCGTTGCGCGAGAGGTGCAGCTGGGGATCGCGGTCGGCGACGAGCACGGGCAGCTCGTCGTACGGCTCGCACGAGGCGGCCGCCTCGAACGTCTTCACCATCTTCTTGCGGTCGTACTCCACCGCGGTCACCCGGCTCCTCGCGCGGCCGACTCGGCCTCGGCGAGGAGCGCGTCGCGCGCCTCGTTGACGGTGTGCTGCTGCTTCGACCATTGCGCCCATCCCCAGCGCTCCATGGGGAACGGCGGGTTGACGTGGCCGCACTTCGGGCACGTGCGCACCGATTCGTCGTCGTTGAACTGCGCGACCGGCTCGACCGAGCGGTTGATCGTCGGGAACTCCGGGAACCGCTCCTCGCCGTCCTCGTCGGCGGGCGTCTCGCTGAACTCGAAGACCAGCAGGTGCTCGTGGCACTCCCGACAGCGCCAGATCAGCTGCTCGGTCTGGGGCTCGCCATCGGTCTGGCGCTGGCAGATCGTGATGACGAGGAAGCTCTCGGGCGACTCCGGGTCGCGCAAGAAGCTGTTGACACCGTGGAGGTTGGGCGTCGCCATGATCCGGCCCGACTCGAGCAGCGCACCCGACGCGCCCCAGACGAACGCGATCTCGTCGACGGTGTTGTTGTGGAAGAAGTGACCGACGTCGTAGCCCGGTCCCCCTCGGAACAGCGCGCCGGAGTACACGATGGCCTTGCGGCCGTAGTACGGGAAGAGGGGGACGAGCTGGGTGTTGGCGTGCTGCATCCGCTCGTAGACGTTCGCCCGCAACGGCTCACGAGTGCCGTCGGGCGGTGGGATGCGGCGATCGGCCGGTGCGGCCGTTGGCGTCGTGGTGGCGGTGGGCTCCGCTGCCGTCTGCGTCATCGTCCCCCCTTGCTAGCGCATCCTGATTGTCAGGACATGCCTCTCGCATTTCAGCACGGCCGGGGGATGGGCGCAACGGTTGATCGAGCGGGTGCCGGAGGCGCTATCCCCCGATCTGCACGAGTCGGTCGGTGACGCGTTGGGCCGCGGCACGGACCGCGCTGATCGTCTCCGGCAGCGTCGACTCGTCGACCTGGAACGAGAGGCTACCGACGCTGATGCCCGCGGCGACCCGACCGTCGGCGTCGAAGATCGGCGCGGCGATGCCGCGCACACCGAGGTCGAGCTCGCCGTTGCTCATCGCGTACCCCTGCTCGCGGATCAGCGCGAGCTCGGCGCGCAGCTCGTCGGGGTCGGTGATCGTGGACTCGGTGAACCGTTCGAGCGCTCCCAGTGCATCGACGTCGAGCGTCGCGGGATCCTCGAACGCGAGGAGCACCTTCGACGGCGCGCCCGCGTGCAACGGCAGGAGATGGCCGCGCTCGTAGCTCAGCCTGATCGGTCGCGTCGTCTCCACGCGCTCGACGCACACCACCATCGTCCCCGAGCGACGCGTGAGCAGCACCGCCTCGTCGACCTCGCGACACAGGTCGTGCATCACCGGCAGCGCGATCTCGGAGAGGCCGAGCCCTTGGCGCGCGATGCTCGCCAGCTCGAAGATGCGCGGGCCGAGCCGGAACCCGCCGCGCGCCGCGTCCTCCTCGAGCAGGTCCGACGACCGGAGGCTCTGGAGGTAGCGGTAGGTGGTGCTGCGCGACATCCCGAGTCGCGAGGCGATCTCGCCGGCAGAGAGCACCGGGGTCGCCGGATCGAAGAGCAAGAGGACGTCGATCGCCCGGTCTGCGGTGGCGTTCCGCCCCGACGTCACGAGTCCTGCTGCTTCCGACACCGCTCCCATCCTATGGGCCACCTCCCGCCGGGCCGGATGGGGCGTCATGATATTCGGGACACTTGACCCATTTTCCGGGAGTCATTACGTTGAGCCCATCGCGTTGCAGGAGGCACGATGGAGTTCGGTGTTCAGTTCTTCCCGGCCGTCGGGCCCGAGACGAAGCCGGCACACCAGTACTTCGACGAGGCACTCCGGCTGACCGAGCAGGCCGAGCCCCTCGGGTACACGAACGTACGGACCGTCGAGCACTACTTCCACCCGTACGGCGGCTACTCGCCGAACCCGATCGTGTTCCTCGCCGCCGCCGCGGCGCGCACCACGACCATGCGCCTCGTCACCGGCGCGGTGCTGCCCACGTTCAACCACCCGCTCAAGCTCGCCGGTGAGATCGCGATGCTCGACGCGATCTCCGGCGGCCGCGCGGAGATCGGCTTCGCCCGCGCGTTCCTGCCCCACGAGTTCCAGCGGTTCGACGTCAGCCTCGACGACAGCCGCGAGCGCTTCGACGAAGGCATCGAGATCGTCAGCCGGCTGCTGTGCGAGGAAGAGGTCGCGTTCGAAGGGAAGTTCCACCGATTTCCCGCCACGACGTCGCTGCCGCGCCCGACCCAGCTGCCGCGTCCGCCGTTCTGGGTCGCCGCGCTCGCCACGGAGTCGTCGTTCGTCAACGCGGGGACGAATGGTCACTCGCTCATGGCCATCCCGCTCGCGGGCGGGAAGATGGCGTCGCTGCTCGCCTCGTATCGCGACGCGTGGCGCGCCGCCGGGCATCCGGGAGAGGGGCGCGTCATGCTGGCGTTCCACATGCTGTGCCATGAGGACGAGAACGTCGCGTACGAGCTCGCTCGCGACCGGGTGAACAAGTACCTGGCGAGCCTCGTCGACGCGGCCCGCGGCTGGCTCAGCGGCTCGAGCTCCGACGACTACCCCGGCTACGACGCGATCATCCGTGGTCTGGAGTCGGACACGTTCGAGACCCAGCTCGACCAGGGTGCGATCTGGGTCGGCACGCCCGACACCGTGGCCGACCAGATCGCCGCGTATGCGGACGCCGTCGGCGGGTTCGAGATCGGATCGATGCAGGTGAACTTCTTCGATCTGCCGTTCGAGGACGCGTCGCGCTCGATGGAGCTCTTCGGGCGCGAGGTGCTGCCGAGGTTCAGCGAGCTCGCCGCCACGCTCCCGTGAAGCTCGCGCTCTTCGACGACTGGCGACTCGGCGTCGTCGATGGAGACGGCGCCACGATCACCGACGTCACCGCGGCACTCCCCGACGGCGTGGACTCCGATCCGTTCGGCGCCGGCTGGTGGGTTCGCCTCTGCCGAGACTTCGCCACGCTCCGCCCCGCGCTCGCGGCCGCCGGTGCCGCAGGCCCGGCTCGACCGCTCTCGGAGGTGCGGCTTCGCCCGCCGGTGCTCAACCCCGGCAAGCTCCTCGCGACCGCCTCCAACTACGGCGAGCACGTCGACGAGATGCGCGACGTGGTGCTCGAGCGCGTCGCCGGGCACATCGACGCGTGGCTGCTCGACTTCGACGTGTTCTTGAAGGCGACGTCGTCGATCATCGGTCCGAGCGACCCGGTCGTCCTGCCCGCCGGCCCGGTCAGCGACGGCAAGGAGATCCACCACGAGTCGGAGCTCGCGCTCGTGATCGGTACCGGTGGCTCGCGGATCCCCGAGGACCGCGCCCTCGATCACGTGCTCGGATACACGATCGCGCTCGACATGACGGTCCGCGGCGACGGCGACCGCTCGCGCCGCAAGAGCTACGACACGTTCACGCCGATCGGCCCGTGGCTGGTGACGAGTGACGAGCTGGGCGATCCGCACGCGCTCGAGGTGCGCCTCGACGTCGACGGCGAGACCCGGCAGTGCGCACGCACGGCCGACCTGCTCGTCGGTGTCCCCGGCATCGTCGCCTACGCCTCGACGGTCATGCGCCTCGACCCGGGCGACGTCATCCTCACCGGTGCGCCACCGGGTGTCGGCGAGGTGCACGCCGGTGAGACCATGGTCTCGACGATCAGCGGGATCGGCACGATGACCAACCCGGTGCAGCTGGAGGTCGCATGACCACGACTCCCGACGTCGACGCCCGACTCGACGCGTTCTACGCCGATCTCGCCTCGGTCGACCTCCAACCGCTCTGGACCCAGACCAAGTCGCTGATGCCCGCGGCCCCGGAGCCCGCGGCACAGCCGTGGTTGTGGCAGGGCGAGACGTTGCGAGCGCTGGCGACGACCGCGCGTGACCTCATCACGATCGAGCGTGGTGGTGAGCGACGGGTGCTCGCGCTCGCCAACCCCGGGCTCGGCGGCATGCCGTTCGCCACCCCCACCCTCTGGGGCGCGATCCAGGCACTCGGGCCGCACGAGTCGGCACCCGCGCACCGCCACACCGCCGCCGCGATCCGTTTCGTGCTCGAGGGCGACGGCGTCTGGACGACCGTCGACGGCGACGCGTGTCGGATGCATCCCGGCGATCTCGTGCTCACGCCGGCCTGGACGTTCCACGATCACACCAACGGCGGCGACGAGCCGATGCTGTGGTTCGACGGCCTCGACCTCCCGCTCGCCAACGCCCTCGACGCCGTCTTCTACGAGAACCATCCCGAGCTGAACCAGCCCCTGCTCGGCTACGACCTCTCGGAGGCGCGCTACGCGACCGCCGGCCGCGCGCCACGAGACCGAACCCGCGCCGGCGACCACTCACCTCTCCTCGTGTACCGCTGGGCCGAGAGCGACGCGATGCTCGGCGCCATGATCGAAGCCGGCGGACGGCCGATGGCGAGCATCGAGTTCACCGATCCGACCACCGGAAGGCCGGCGCTGCCCACCATGACGTGTGCGCTCCACCGTGTCGTTCCCGGCCGACGCTCGGTGTCGCGGCGCAAGAGCGGTAGCTCCATCTTCGTCGTGTATCGGGGTAGCGGCCGGAGCGTGATCGCCGGACAGGAGTTCGAGTGGGCGACCGGTGACATGTTCGTCGTGCCGTCGTGGTGCACGGTCGACCACGAGACCGAGGTCGAGAGCGATCTGTTCGAGGTGAGCGACGAGGCGACGTTCCGCGCCTTGCGCCTCTTCCGTGAAGAGACGCTCCCCACCAACCAGGAGATCACCGACACGTTCGTGCCGCGGACGTTGCCCGATGGAGGACACCCATGAAGCTGGCCACCCTGCGTATCGACGGCGGAACCCGGGCGGTGCGCGTCGACGACGACCGCGCCATCGAGATCGAGGGTGCCGACGACGTCGGCGGGCTCCTTGCCGACTCGTCGTGGGCCGACCGCGCCGCATCCGCGGCCGGCGCCGCGCACGACCTCGACGGCGCCGACTACGCGCCGCTCGTGCCCCAGCCGAACAAGGTCGTCTGTGTCGGGCTCAACTACCGCAGCCACATCCTCGAGATGAACCGGCCGATCCCCGAGGCGCCGACGCTGTTCGCCAAGTACTCCGCTGCACTCGTGGGCGCGCACGACCCGATCGTGCTGCCGAGCGAGTCGACGGAGATGGACTGGGAGGCCGAGCTCGCGGTGGTGATCGGGCGCTCGGTCCGCCGGGCATCGGCTGCGGACGCCACCGCGGCCATCGCCGGCTTCTCGGTGCTCAACGACGTGACCGCCCGCGACTTCCAGAACAACACCACGCAGTGGCTGGCCGGCAAGACGTGGGAAGGCACCACGCCGCTCGGGCCGTGGCTGGTGACGCTCGACGACCCGGCGATCGAGGGCAAGGACGGCTTCGACCTCAGCTGCGAGGTCGACGGCGAGCAGATGCAGAAGGCCAACACGAGCGACCTGGTCTTCGACCCCGCTGCGCTCGTGAGCTACATCTCGACCGTGATCACGCTGCTGCCCGGCGACGTGATCGCGACCGGCACACCCGGCGGTGTCGGCCACGCGCGCCAACCTGCCCGCTACCTCCAGCCCGGCTCGCGGGTCATCACCCGCATCGACGGCGTCGGCGAATGTGAGAACGTCTGCACCGCATGAGCAGCGACGTGATCGCCGAGGTCGCGCGGGCCAACCGCGCCCTCGGCGCCGCGGGGCAGACCGACCTCGTGTGGGGCCATGCGTCGATCCGTGACCCCGAGGGTCGCGGCGTCTGGATGAAGGCGTCGGGCTGGGGCTTCGAGGAGATCACGCCCGAGCGCGTGGTGCTCGTGTCCGACGAGGGCGAAGTGCTCGCGGGCGACGGTAATCGCCACATCGAGTACCCGATCCACACGGAGGTGATGCGACGGCGCGCCGACGTCGGCGCCGTCGTGCACTCGCACGCGGCGGCGGCCGTCGCGTTCGCATCCCTCGACGTGCCGGTGCGCGCGATCTCCCACGACGGCGCCTCTTTCAGCCATCCGGACATCCCGCGCTTTCGCGAGACCGGCAGCTTGATCCGCGACCGCGACCTCGGCCGCGCCCTGGCCGACGTGATCGGTGACGGGCCTGGCTGCCTCATCCCACATCACGGTCTGGTGACCGTGGGCATCGACGCGGCCGAAGCCGTCATGCGGGCGGTCACGCTCGACCGAGCTTGCGCCGTGCAGCTCGCGGCGATGGCCGCGGGTGGGCCGGCGACGTGGTCCGATGCCGACGAGGTCGCGTTGAAGCGCGAAGAGATCTGGAACGCGACCCAGCTCCACGCCGGCTACGACTACCTCTGCCGTCGCGCCGACCGCGGGACCTGAGACGACGCTGAGACCCGGCTGCGCGATCTCGGTGCGCACTCGCTGAATCCTCAGGGCGCGCACAGCCGCCGTCGTCACACTGCTCCTCGTCCTCCTCGAACGGGAGGAGACCGAGAGGAGCAGACATGAGCGACGACGAGACCACCGAGGCGACCGCTTCGGTGACGCCCGCCGACGAACCGGCATCGACGCCGGCCGTCGCCACGGCATCCGCGGACCACGACGGGGAGCGCCGCACGGTGCAGATCCCGCAGTGGCTCGCCGGAGCGCTGGTCGTGGTGCTGGCGTTCGCGATCGGTGCGGTCGGCTACGCCATCGGCGCGTCGGAGAACGACGGCCCGTCGATGCAGCGTCCGATCAGTGCGACCGGCCCGGCGTCCCAGCAGGGCGGTCCGGGTGGCATGCCCGGCGGCCCGAGCGAGGGCGGCCAGGGTCAGGGTGGCCAGCGCGGCCCGGGCGGCATGCCCGGGATGCCTGGCGGCCCGAACCAGGGAGGTCAGCACGAAGGTGGCCGGTCCGGTGACGACCGGCAGGGTGACCGTCAGTCCCCGCCCGACCAGGGCCAGGACCAGGGCACCCAGAACCAGGACGACGGCCCGGGCTTCTAGCCCCGCCGCCGAGGCTCGTCCGCTCTTTCCCCCGGGAGCGATGCCGAGCCGACCGAGCAAGTGACGCTTTGGTGCGAGAACCGCACCAGGGCGTCACTTGTTCGCGTGCGGGGCGGCTCCGACGGCGCGGCGGTAGGTTGCGGCCATGCGCGTCGGACTCTTCCTGCCCAGCATCAGCCCCATCGCCACGCCCGAGTTCCTCACTGCGTACGCCGAGACCGCCGAGGACGCGGGCTTCGACCGCATCTGGATCGGTGAACACGTCGTCGTCTTCGACGAGTACGAGTCGAAGTATCCGTACTCCGACGACGGCAAGCTCGCGCTCGGCGGCGAGAGCGGCATGCTCGAGCTCTTCACCACCCTCACGTACCTCGCGGCGACGACGCGCACGATCCGCGTCGGGAGCGCGGTGTGCCTGCTCCCGCAGCGCAACCCGGTGTACACGGCGAAGGAGGCCGCGACCGTCGACTGGCTGTCGGGCGGCCGCCTCGACCTCGGGCTCGGCATCGGCTGGACCTGGGAGGAGTTCGCGGCCGTCGCCGCGCCGTTCCCCAAGCGCGCCGCCCGCATGCGCGACTACGTCGACGTCCTGCGCACGTGCTGGCGCGACGACCCGTCCACCTTCCACGGCGAGTTCTACGACCTCGAGCCGTGCCGGGTGTTCCCGAAGCCGATCCAGGCCGGCGGCCCGCCCGTCTACTTCGGCGGCGAGTCCGACGCTGCGCTGCGCCGGGTCGCCGACATCGGCGACGGCTGGCACGGTTTCAACCACACGCCGGAGTCGGCGAAGGCGTCGCTGGCCCGGCTCGAGCCGATGCTCGCCGACAACGGCCGGACGCTCGCCGACGTCGACATCACCGTGGCGTCGTACCTCCAGCCCGTCCCGCCCGACGACCTCCCCGGCTACGCCGACGTGGGCGTCCAGGAGCTGGTGCTCACCGGCTTCGCCGTCGATCCCGACGGCGCGCGTGAGACCCTGAAGGCGCTCGGCGACCAGTTCGTGGGCCCCGCCCACGCACTCTGAACCACCACCAACGGAGCAAGTGACGATTCGGGGGCATTGACGCACCAAAGCGTCACGTGCTCGACCGACGACAGGGGGAACCGGTATGGCAGAGCGAGTCCTCGGCGACGTCGCCACCAAGCTGCTGTTCGAGAACGAGCGCGTGAAGGTGTGGGAGCTCGCGCTCGAGCCGGGCGAGAGCACCTCGGTGCACGAGCACGAGCACGACTACCTCCTCATCCAGCTCGAGGGCGACAAGATCGCGGGCATCTTCGAGGAGGACACCCACGGCGAGTACCCGCCGGGCACGGTCGAGGGCGACGTCACCTACGGCAACGTCTTCTTCACCAAGAAGGGTGGCGTCGAGACGGCCAAGAACACCGGGAAGCAGCCGTACCGCGAGATCCTGGTCGAGCTGAAGGATTGACCACCCCGCCGGACGCGCCCCTCCCCCTGGTCGGGTTGCGGGTGCTCGAGCTCGCGACGTTCTTCGCCGCGCCCCAGATCGGCGCGATGCTCGGCGACCTGGGTGCCGACGTCGTGAAGGTCGAGCCGCCGTCGGGCGACCCGATGCGGAAGATGGGCGTCCAGCGCGACGGCGTGTCGCGCAACTGGGCCTGGGTGGCACGCCACAAGCGGTCGGTGGTGCTCGACCTCGACGGGAGCGACGAGGACCGCGCCACTTTCGAGCGGCTCGTGCGCGCGGCCGACGTCCTGGTCGAGAACGTCGACGCCAAGACCCGCGACCGCTGGGGCCTCGGGTACGACGAGCTGTCGGCCATCAACCCGAGCCTCGTCGTGGTGAGCGTGAGCGCGTACGGCCGCACCGGCCCGTACGCCGACCGACCGGGTGCGGGCACCCTCGCCGAGGCGTTCGGCGGACTCACCCACATGACCGGCGAGGCCGAAGGTCCGCCGATGCTGCCCTCGGTCCCCGTCGGCGACACCCTCACCGCGTTCAGCGGGGTGATCGGCGCGCTCGCCGCGTGCTGGGGGCGCGACGCCGGCCGCGGCGACGCCCTCGGCACCGGCCGCTTCGTCGATGTCGCCATGTACGACCCGATCCTGCACGTGCTCGGCGGCACGATCGCATCGTGGACCGACGACGGCGAGCCGCCGGCCCGGTTCGGGAGCCGCGTGCACGGCGGCGTGCCGCGCAACGTCTACGCGACGCGCGACGGCGAATGGATCGCGGTGTCGGGCACGACCGACCAGCAGGTGTCACGCCTGCTCCCGCTGCTCGGCCTCGACGACGATGACAGCGCAACTCGCTACGGCACCGCGTCGGCGCGGGCCGCCGTCGCCGACGAGCTCGACGCCCTCGTCGCCGCCTGGGTGCAGGGCTTGGATCGCGACGCGGCCGTCGCCGCGCTCGTGAAGGCGCGCCTCCCGGTCGCTCCGGTCAACGACGTCCGCGCCCTGCGCGACGACGAGCACCTCCAGGCCCGCGGCACCTTCGACGTGTTCGACGCGGCGGTCGAGGCCGGCGGCCCCATCCTCGGCGCCCACACCACCGAAGTCACCGAAGAGTGGTTGGGCGGAACCTGACCATGGCAGGCCAAGGGCGGAGGGTCGGAAGCTCTTGGGCCCTCGGCGCCACGGTTGCGGTCGCGGTCCTTGGCCTGGTCATGGTCGGGATGGGGATCGCCGGGGCACTCCGGGGCGAGATCGGCGGCTACCTGTTCGCAGCAATCGGGGCGTTCTTGGCCTACGACGGGACGTACGCGACCGGGTTCGAGCTCGAGGTGGACGGCGACCGGATCCGGTGGCGTGCCCTACTCCGGCAGCGCGAGTTCTCCCGCTCCGAGGTCGCCGAGATGTGCAAGCCGTACATCGGACGCGGCTATTACCTCATCGCGCTGCGAGACGGCACGAGCTTCCGGATCATGCGATCGAGAGCGCTCGACGCATGGCTCCGGACGGGATGATCCGCCCCCGGGTCGACACCGACCTCGACGTCGTGGTCGCGCTCGCGACGGTCGTTCAGGAGCTCGACGGCTATCCGGTGTGGCTGCCTGGCGGCGACGTCCTCGAGTTCATGGTGAACCCGCCGTCGCAGGCCGCGTGGGTGGCCGAAATCGACGGCCGGATCGTCGGGCACATCGCGCTCAACCGCGCGACGACGCCGGAGTCGATGCAGGTCGCGGCCCAGGCGACCGGCCGCTCGGTCGAGGAGATGGGCGTGATCGCCCGCCTGCTCGTCGCGCCCGAGGTGCGCCGGCAGGGCATCGGCGGCGCGCTCGTCGACGTCTGCGTGGCCGCGGCCGTCGAGCAGGGGCTCCAGCCGATGCTCGACGTCGGTCTGCGGCACGGCAGCGGCGTCGCGATGTACGACGCGACCGGCTGGGACCGCGTCGGCAAGGTCGATGCCGTACTCCCCAACGGCGAGATCTTCGAGGAGTACGTCTACGTGCTGCGGGTCTAGCTACGCGGCGGCGGGACGACGGCGTTGGCGGCGGCTGATGAGAACTGCGCCGATGGCGCGCCAGCCGAACGTGATGACACCGATGTAGCTGATCGCGACGACCGTGAAGATCGAGATGTAGGGCCGGTCGGTGAAGAGCCCGCGCGGGATCGCGCCGAGCAGGATCCCGCCGACGAGCGTGATGAGCAGCGCGAGCCAGATGCCGTTGTCGCGCGTGTAGAGCTTGGTGAGCAGCGCGACGACGCCCCACCCGAGCGCGAGCGGCCAGAGCACGGTAAAGAACCACCCAATGCCCTCGTCGATCTCGTGCTGACCCTTACCCGCGAGGATGAACGTCACGATCGCCACGCCGTCGAGCACGGGCGCGTACCAAGTCCGAACCGGAGGCCGCATGCCAAGAGCATGGTCGCCGTCCCCCGTCCGAGCCAAGTCCAAGATCAAGATCAAGATCTAGAGCCGCTTCTTGGCACGTTGCGTCAGTCCATATGACACACAACGTGCCGAGAACGGGCTCTTGCCGTCACTTCGTGTGCCATCCACGTCTCGACGACGCACCGATCGAGAACGAAGTGTGACAAGCGGCCCGATGGCCGTCGCCGTCGCGCCAAGGTGCTGGACTGAAGCCATGGCTGAACGAACGCTCGGCACCACCCTGCAATTCGCCCACACCGGCACGGATCTGCCCGACGTGCTGCGTCAGGTCGCCACGAGCATCGAGGCGCTCGGGCCCGGCGCCGAGATCCTCGACGTCACCGTCCGCCCGGACCGCCCGCAGGCCGACGTGTACTTCGTGCGCACCGACTGAGCGGCCCGAACCCCGGCCCGAGTCAGCCGGCGCCGACGGGCTCCTTGCCCTGCTCCTCGGCTTCCTGGAGCTCGCGCAGCTCCTCCTCGAGGTGCTGGGTGTCGATCTCGACGTGGAGCTGCGGCACCCACTCGAGCCACTTCGGGAACCACCAGTTGGTCTTCCCGAGCAGCTCCATCGTTGCGGGCACGAGCAGCACGCGCACGATGGTGGCGTCGATGAAGATCGCGACGGCGAGGCCGAGGCCGAACAGCTTGATCACGCGCAGGTCGCCGAGCACGAAGCTGCCGAACACGCAGATCATGATCGCCGCGGCCGCGGTGATCACCCGGGCTGTCGCGGCGAGGCCGTCGGCGACGGCGAGCGCGTTGTCGCCGGTGCGGTCGTACTCCTCCCGGATGCGCGAGAGCAGGAACACCTCGTAGTCCATCGAGAGCCCGAACACGATGGCGAACAGCATCATCGGCACGAACGGTTCGATCGGTCCGGTGCCCTCGATGCCGAGTGGCCCACTGAGCCAGCCCCACTGGAACACCGCCACGACGACGCCGTACGCCGCGCCGATCGACAGCAGGTTCATGATCACGGCCTTCACCGGTACCAGCACCGAGCGGAAGACCACGAGGAGCAGCAGGAAGCTGAGCGCGAGCACCGCGCCGATGAAGACCGGCAACCGCGACGCCAGCGTGTCGGCCACGTCGTCGCCGGAAGCGGTGATGCCACCCACGAGCACCTCCGCGCGGGTGCCGTTGGTCGCGTCGGGGATCACCTCGTCGCGCAGGCGGCTGATGAGGTCGACGGTCCCCTCGCTCTGCGGCGACGTCGTCGGGATCACCCGGATGACGGCGGCGGTGCCGTCGGCGTTGGGCAGCGCCGGCGATGCCTGCGCGACGCCCGGGACGTCGGGCAGCACGTCGACGAGCTCGGTGAGCGACTCCGGCCCGTCGGGCGTCGTCGCCGCGAGCACGAGCGGGCCGTTGAAGCCGGGGCCGAAGCCGTCGGCGAGGAGGTCGTAGGCGCGCCGGGTGGTGCTCGTGGTCGGGTTGTTGCCCATGTCGGAGAACCCGAGCCGCAGCGAGAGGAACGGCACCGCCAGGATGATGAGGATCCCGAACCCGGCGAGCGCGGCCGTCCACGGCCGCCGCTGCACGACGCGGCTCCAGCGGAACCACATCGTCTCGCGAGTCTCGTTCTCCTTGCGGCGCAGGAACGGGATCGAGAGCTTGTCGATGTTGCGGCCGGTGAAGCCGAGCAGCGCGGGCACGAGCGTCACCGACGCCAGCATCATCACGAGCACGGTGATCGCCGCGCCCGCACCCAAGCCCCGGATGAAGTCGACGCCCATGAGGAAGAGGCCGCAGAGCGAGATGACGACGGTGGCGCCGGCGAACAGCACCGCGCGCCCGGCGGTGTCGAGCGCGAGGACGACGGAGCGGTGCGGGTCGAGGCCGTCGTGCAACCCCTGGCGGTAGCGGGTGACGATGAACAGCGCGTAGTCGATGCCGACGCCGAGGCCGATCATCGCCGCGAGCTGGGTGGTGAACTCGGGTGCGACGGTGAGGTTGGACAGCAGCCCGACGAGTGCGAAGCCACCGGCGATGCCGAGGATCGCGGTGAGGATCGGCAGGCCCATCGCGAGCACGGAGCCGAACGCGATGAGGAGGATGATGACCGCGGCGATGAGGCCGATGACCTCCGACGATCCGCCGAAGTTGCCGACCTGGAACTGGCGGCCACCCATCTCGAAGGTCGCGCCGTCGACCTCCTTGCCCACCTGGGCGATGTCGATCATCTTCTCGGCGACCTCTTGGGAGATCTCGCCGGCGCGCTTGGTGAACTGGATGTCGGCGTAGGCGACGGTGCCGTCGGGCGCGACCTGGCGTGCCCCTTCCGGCGAGTACGGGCTCACGATGCCGCTGACGTCGTCGACCTCGGCGAGCTGAGCGATCGTCTCCTCGACCCGCGCCTGCACGTCCGGCTGGGTGACGCCGTCGGGCGCGGTGATGACGAGCTGGCCGCTGTCGCCGGCCCGCTCGGGGAAGTTGGCCTGGAGGAGGTCCTGCGCCTCGCTCGACTCGGTGCCCTTGACCGTGAAGCTCTCGGCGAAGTCGTCGCCCACGGAGCCGGCGACGAACGTCAGGCCGATGACGCCGACGAGCCAGGCAGCGAGCATCCACCATCGACGGCGGTAGGACAGGGACGCGAGACGACGCAGCATGCGGAGACGCTCCTCGGGGGGACGGGGTGCGGCGGCGGTCAGTCTCGCGCGGTTACTTCAGGTATCTCAAACTTTGGGGTCACTGGACTATTGGGTAGACTGACCCTGTGGCTCGGGAGACGAAGGCGGCCCTGGCGGGCGAGGTGTGGCAGACCCTGCTCGGGTTCCTGCTCGCGTCGTCCGAGCAGCACCGCCGAACCCTGCACGAGCTGGGCCTGACACCGGGCGACATGAAGGCGTTCATGGTCCTCCAGCCCGACGAGCCCCACTCGATGGGCGAGCTGGCGCAGACCTGGATGTGCGACGCGTCGAACGCCACGTGGATCGTCGACCGCCTGGAAGAGAGAGGGTGGGTCGAGCGCCGCCCGAAGCCCGGCGACCGCCGGGTGAAGACGGTGGTGCTCACGCCCGAGGGCGAGAAGATGAAGGAGCTCCTGCTCCAGCGCATCGGCGAGCCGCCCGAGACGCTGCTCGACCTCGACCGCGACGCACTCGAGCAGCTCAGGGCCGCGCTCGCCGTCCTCCCCGAGTCCCCGCCGATCGGCCGTCGCTGACCGTCGCTCCCCTGGTCACCGGGCACGCCCGGGGTTAGACAGGTGCACCGACCGAAGGGGGCACCATGCCGTCTGCCGAAGAGATCCGCACCGGTCAGCGCGAGACGTGGGACAAGTTCTCGGGCGGCTGGGACAAGTGGGACGACCTCGTGATGCAGTGGCTCGCGGCCGCGGGCGACGAGATCGTCCGCAGTCTCGATGTCGCGGAGGACCAGCACGATCTCGACATCGCGTCGGGCACCGGCGAGCCCGGGTTCACCATCGCGCGGCTCGCGCCCAAGGGCCGCGTGGTACTCACCGACATCTCGCCCAAGATGCTCGCGGCCGCAAAGCGCCGCGCCGACGAGCAGGGGCTCGACAACGTCGAGATCAAGGAGTGCAGCGCCGACCAGCTGCCGTTCGACGACGGGACGTTCGACAGCGTGTCGTGTCGCTTCGGGTTCATGTTCTTCCCCGATGTGCAGACGGCCGCGAACGAGATGGTGCGCGTGCTGAAGCCGGGCGGGAAGCTCGCCACCGCGGTGTGGGCCCAACCCGAGGGCAACGCGTGGATGACGCTCCCGATGTCGGTGATCGCCGGTGAGGTCGACATGCCCGCGCCCGACCCGAAGGGCCCGGGCATGTTCCGCTGCGCCACCCCTGGGATGATGGCCGACGTCTTCACCGCCGCCGGCCTGCACGACGTGCGCGAGACCGACGTGACGTTCACCATGGGGATCTCGTCGCCCGAGGAGTACTGGCATCTGCTCACCGAGGTGGCCGCGCCGGTCGTCGGCGCGCTCAGCCAGGTGGATGACGCCACCCGCGACCGCATCGCCGCGAAGGTGATCGAGGGCGCCGGGGGCTACACCAAGGACGGCCAGACCCAGATGCCGGGCCACGCGCGCTGCATCGTCGGCACGAAGTAGCTAGCGCGCGAGACGGCCGAGCAGCGGCTCGCGCCATTGGGTCGCGAGGGCCGGGTGCTCGGCGACGGCGCGGAGGTTGTCGAGGTCGTCGCGGTGCACGTCCTTCATCGCCCTGTAGGCGTCGCGCACCGTGACGCCGACCGGGTCCTCGGCCTCGACCTCGATCGGGCCTGAGGCCGGTACCTCGCCGGTCTCGAGCACGCGGAGGTACCAGCCGCTGCGCTCGGACGCCGTCATGAGCGACTGGATGTCGGCCCGTCGGCGGTGCAGCGCGAGCTTGAAGCACGGCCAGCGCGGCTGGCACACCTGGAGCCGAGCGCTCCCCCACGTCCAGACGTCGCCGATGCGTACGTCGTCCTCGAGCACGCCGACCGTGCTGAGGTTCTCACCGAACGGCGCCGGCCCGAGGTCGGGCTCGTCGAGCTCGGCGCGCCAGGGCTCGAGGTGCTCGGACGGATACGCATAGACCGCCTTGTCGACGCCGCCGTGCACCATGCGGTCGGCCTGGCCGTCACCCTCGAGGTTGAGGAACGACAGCGCGAGGACGGCCGTCGGGTCGATTGGCTCCTTGGCGATCGCGCTCCAAACTTCCTCGCCACGAACCTCGGCGAGGACCTTCGGCAGCGACACGTTGAGCGCGGCGACTTCGATCACCCGACCAGTCAACCGCATGAGGCCGCCACGACGCCGCTAGGTTGCGGCCGATCCCATGACTGCCGACGAGCCCGACGCCCGCACCGTCAGCTTCGCCTCCATGCCGATGTCGGCGTGGCTGGAGCTGTTCTACGACCTGATCTTCGTCGCGGCGATCCTGGTCTTCAGCTCCGCGGTCTCGCACCTCCACGACGCCGGGCGGATCGTCTGGGTGGTCGGCGTGTTCGTGGTGCTGTGGTGGATCTGGGTGTCCACGACGATGTACTTCAACCGCTACGGCGTGGCCGACGTCGTGGAGCGGTTCCTCGTGCTCGCCCAGATGTTCTTCGTGGTCGTGCTCGCGGTCGAGGCGCTCGAAGGCGTCAAGCGGGACTCGGTGTACCTGTCGATCACGTTCGCCTTGCTCATCGGCACGGTGGGCGCGATGTACTGGCGCTCCGGCCGGTCGAACGAGCCGCTGGCCGCGTTCGCCCGGAGCCGTGCCCGGTACGCGTTCATCGCTGGCGTGTTCTTCCTCGTCGCCGCGGCGTTCGACGACCCGGTGCGAGGGATCCTCTGGAGCATCGGCCTCGCCGCCACCGTCATCCCGACGATCGTGCAGACCGAGAAGCTCGGGCCGACGGCCGCGATCAACGAGAGCCACGCGCTCGAGCGGTTCGGCGCGTTCACGATCATCGTGTGCGGCGAGGCGTTCCTGAAGGTGGCGATCGCCATCAGCAACGCCGAGATCGTCCGCCTCGATCTGGTCGCGCTCGCGTTCCAGTTCGTGCTCACGTTCGCGATCTGGTCGACCTACTTCGAGGACTTCCCCAACGCCGGCATCGGCCGCGGCAAGTACGAGGCGTGGGCGTCGATGCACCTCATCGTGCAGCTCGGCATCGCGGCGACGGCCATCGGCGTCGCGCAGCTCGTGACCGTCGCGCCGTTCGCCGATGCCCCCGACAGCGCGACCCTCGAGGTGACGATCTCGTTGATGGTGATCTACCTCGGCCTCGCGCAGCTCGGCCGGACGACCCGCCGCCGGCCGCAGGGCCCACTCCTCGCGCTGCGGCTGGGGACGGTCGCGGTCGTCGCACTGGTGGGCGGCCTCGCCTGGGCCATCCCCGACGTCGACCTCGTCACTGGGTTGGGCGCACTAGCGATCGTGACGGTGGGCCATGCGTACGTGGCTTCGAGATTGCGAAAGCAGACCGAGGTGCTCGTGGCCTAACAGGTGCGTAAGCAATCGGAGCCGATCCGAAGTACGCGCAACTCCGTCGTCGCCGTGGTGCTGCAGTCACGAGCACCGCCTTACCACGCGCCAGAGTGGAACAGCGCCATCACGCACCTGACCACGAACGCGGCTCATGCCTCGTTTCGTGCCATCAAGGTTCGTCAAGCTCGGGGAACACCCGGTACTGAAACCTGTCCTGTAGGACCCAGTGGTCCTTAACGCCTTCGGCCTCAAGGGCCGCTATCCATTTGGCATAGTCGACAATCGCTTCGTATTCGCCACCGACGACGCGCAATTCTGGCTGTTGCGCCAACGTTGTTTGCACCTTGCTACGGCGTCCGTTTGGCAGCGACGCCCGGTACTGGAGTTCGTACACCACCTCGTGTGCGAATGCAGGAGGCTTCTCCAGGTTGTGGATGTAGCGGCGCTCCTTCTCGAAGCTCATCCGTTCGCGCATCTGAGCCAGAGTGAGCGGGTTCGTCTGCGTATGCCAGTCGTAGACCCCGATCTGGTGATGCGCGGAGTCAGGGATCCGCGTTCGACCCTTGAGGTACAGCACATCTATCGGTTCAAGCTCCGCCACACCTCGGACATACACCGAGTCCTTAAGGAAGAGAGCCCGGGTTCCTTCCTCCAGCAACTCCGGCCTCATGCGTTGGTCGAAGACGATTCCTTCAGGCCGCGCGAGATCCATGAGGCGCGCAGCCAAGTTCAGCGGCCGGCCGGTGTAGTCGAGCGATGTTCCGCCACTCGAGAGACAAGTCGCAGCGCCGCGCGCTATGCCGATCCCGAGGTTGTTTGGGGCGTCAAAGTTCACGACCGGATCATCGTCGAGAAGGGACGCAAAATCATCCACGAGGCGGCAACTCGCGCTGACCGCGAAGTTCGTTCGTTCTTCAAGCGTCTCGTCAGTCCAGTTGTAGATAATCATCAGCCCATCGCCCGTGGGCTTGAAGAAGGCGGCGTCAGGGAAATAGTCGGTGACAGCACGCCAATAGAACTTCTTGAGAAAGGTGGCTGCTTCCACCGACTCGTGCTGACCCGCAAACCCGGTGAAATTCCGGACATCGACAAAAACGGCGATGACCTTGCAAGAGTTGCCCTCGGCAGCAGGCAGGTGATCCAGAAGCGTGCGATGCATTTTCCGCCCTTCAGATGCGCAGGGTCTCTCCGTGTCGTCCGCCAGGCCTGACTATGACGGATGAGACGGAGTGCCTCGTACGTCGCTACCCGAGCTCGTTGCCCACGATCCCGACGAAGCTGACCATCTCGCCGGGGTAGCCGCCGAGGTTGTGCACGAGGCCGAGGCCGCGGTCGGCGTGGGCGATCGTGCGGTCGGCGGGTGCCTGGCCGGTGAGCTGGAGCCAGTTCTCGAAGAACATGCGCAGGCCGCTCGCGCCGACCGGGTGGCCGAACGACTTCAGGCCGCCGTCGGGGTTCACCGCGAGGTCGCCCCCGAGGTCGAAGGTGCCGTTGAGCACTTCCTTCCACGCGGTGCCGCGCTCGGCGAAGCCGAGGTCCTCGTAGATGAGCAGCTCGGCCGGCGTGAAGCAGTCGTGCACCTCGGCCATCGCGATCTGGCTGCGCGGGTCGGTGACGCCGGCCTGCGCGTACGCGTCCTTGCCCGCCATCTCGAT
>CAZKTS010000255.1:0-8155 GCA_964555735.1 uncultured Bifidobacteriaceae bacterium | reverse complement strand
GGGACGGTCGAGGGGCTCCTCGACTGGCAGCGCGCGGTCGCCGTCGACAAGGTCGAGGGGCTGACGCTCGAGCAGGCGCGCTCGACCCCGACGGTCTCCGCGCTCTCGATCCTCGGCCTGCTCCACCACCTCGCGTGGGCGGAGCGGCTCTGGTTCCGCCGGCGCTTCCTCGGCGAGGCCGTCGCCGACGCCACCATCGAGCAGTCCTTCGTGGTGCCGGCGGGCGCGTCGGTCGAGTCCGTCGTCGCCGACTACCGGGCCGCGTGCGACGAGTCGCGAGCAGTGGTGGCCGCCGCGCCCGGTCTGGACGCGCTCGCCGTCGAGGACCACCCGTTCTGGGGGAACGTGTCCCTGCGGTGGGTGCTCGGCCACCTCCTCGAGGAGACCGCCCGGCACAACGGCCACCTCGACATCCTGCGAGAGTCGATCGACGGCCGCACCGGCTGACCCGGGCGGGTGGCCGGCGTCAGGTCGGGACGGGCTCGTCGAGCGGGGGCTCCTCGATCCCGATGCGCATCCCCCGGGCGACCGCGCGCCCGACGTCGCCGGCCGCGCTGACCACCGCCCGCATCGCCTCCACATCGCCCTCCGGGGCCAGCTCGCAGACGACCGCGGGCATCCGCGTCTCGCGCAGCACGGCGTAGGCCTTGCCGCACGCGGGGCCGTCGGTGGGGAGCACGCTGGCGAGCTCGGCCTGCACCGCGGTCGCCACCGCGTAGCCGATCTCGGAGCGGGCGCGGCCGGTCGAGAAGTACGCGCAGCGGCAGCCGGGCGCGTCGCCGAGCCGCAGGGCGAGGAAGTGCTCGGCCTCGAACGCGTTCGCCTCCATCGCGACGAAGGCGTCGTCGTCACCGGAGGCGTCGAGCACCGCGTGGGCACCGCTCTCGACGAGCCGGCGCTTCACCTGCTCGCCGAGTGCGGCCAGCCCCGGGGTCGTCGCGACGTAGACCTTCTTGCCCGCGAGGCGGGTGCCCGCGAGCAGCGACTCCTTCTCGCGCACCGCGTGGACCGAGCCTTCGGCGAACGAGCCGACACGTTCGAGCGCAGCGATGGTGACGGTGCCGCAGATCGCGTCGGCGACCAGTCCACCGTCGCGCTGGAACTCGACCAGCGCTCGGTGGGTGTCGTCGCCGAGGATGCCGTCTTCGCGGCCGGCGTCGAAGCCGAGGGCGTTCAGGCGCCGCTGGAGGTCGGCGACGTCGTCGCCGCGGAGTATCGGTCGCCGGAGGTAGAGCAGGCGATCGCCGAGCTCGAAGCCGCTCTCGACCAGCGCGGACCAGGTCTGGCGACCGACGATGCCGTCGACGCGGAGCCCGCGTCCGTCCTGGACCGCGCGGACGGCTTCGTCCGTGGACGCGCCGAACTCACCCGGCTCGTCGTGGATCGTGAAGCCGAGCGCGACCAGCCGATGCTGGAGGTCGCGCACCGGCTCCCCATCGCTGCCCCGTCGGAGCTCCGCCGGCAATCGTCGGCCCTCGGGGGAGGCGGCTGCCTCAGCCGACGTACTCGGCGAGGTCCTGGAGGAGCTGCCCCTTGCCCTTGGCGCCCACGAGGCGCTTGGCCGGCTCGCCGTCCTTGAAGACGATGAGCGTGGGGATGCTCATGACGTTGAAGCGCATCGCCACGTCGGGGTTGTCGTCGACGTTGAGCTTGGCGATGGCGAGCTTCTCGCCCTGCTCGGTCGCGATCTCCTCGAGGACGGGGGCGATCATCTTGCAGGGGCCGCACCACTCGGCCCAGAAGTCGACGAGGACCGGCTTGTCGGCGGCGCCGATGGTCTCGTCGAACGTGGCGTCGGTGAGGATCTTGATCTGCTCGGACACTGCCCGCCGTCCTTTCCCAAGTCCCCGGTCGGGGACCTTCGTGGGGCTCATCGAGTGTAGGTGGTGGGTGCAACCGCTCCCGGGGGCGCGAGATTCCGCGGCGCGTCAGCCGTGGGCGCGGGCGGCCAGCCAGCGCTCGGCCTCGATCGCGGCCATGCAGCCGGTGCCCGCCGCGGTGATCGCCTGGCGGAAGACGTGGTCCTGCACGTCGCCCGCCGCGAAGACCCCCTCCACCGAGGTGCGCGTCGAGTTGGCCTCGGTGAGGACGTAGCCGTTCTCGTCGAGGTCGATCTGGCCGGCGATCAGGCTGGTGTTGGGGTCGTGGCCGATGGCGACGAAGAGACCGTCGAGCTCGAGCGTGCGGGTCTCGCCGGTCACGGTGTCACGCAGCCGGACCCCTTCGACCCGATCCTGGCCGAGGACCTCCTCGACCTCGCTGTTCCACGCGAACTCGATCTTGTCCTCGGCGAGGGCGCGCTCGGCCATGATCTTCGACGCCCGCAGCTCGTCGCGGCGGTGGATGAGGGTCACCTTGGTCGCGAACTTGGTGAGGAAGAGGGCTTCCTCCACCGCGGAGTCGCCGCCACCGACGACTGCGATCGGCTTGTCGCGGAAGAAGAAGCCGTCGCACGTGGCGCAGGTGGAGACGCCGTGGGCGAGCAGCCGCTGCTCGGACTCGAGGCCGAGCATCCGGGCGCTGGCGCCGGTGGTGACGATGACCGACTCGGCGCGGTACTCGGTGCCGCCCACCCAGATGCCGAAGGGCGAGGACGAGAAGTCGACCTTGTCGACGTCGGCGGTGACGAACTCGGTCCCGAAGCGGGCGGCCTGCTCACGGAACTTGGTCATGAGCTCCGGGCCCAGGATGCCGTCGGGGAACCCGGGGAAGTTCTCGACGTCGGTGGTGAGCATCAACTGCCCGCCGGCGGCGATGCCCTCGATCACCACCGGCTCCAGCAGCGCGCGCGCCGCGTAGACCGCCGCCGTGAGCCCGGCGGGGCCCGAACCGATGATCACGAGCTTCTTGGTCTCGGCCATCCTGGCTACCGCTTCCCCTTCTTCCCGGACGTTCCGGTCTCGCCCCAGTCGTCGTCCTCGTCGCTCGGGGGACGCAGGCGGAGCTTCCAGCAGAACCCGCCACCGAGCACCAAGATTCCTCCGCAGACGAGGTAGGCGATCCAGACCTCACCGGTGAGGATCACCAAGCCCCGGAAGGCACCGATGGTGAGCACCACCAGCGCGGTGCCGACGAAGAACGCGGCGAGCAGCCCGAAGACCACGGCCTTGGTGGCCCGCTGCGCGGGCACCACCGTCTTGTCGCGCACGACCGAGACCGCGCGCTCGATGGCGTCGGCAGCCTGCGTCGTCCAGTCGGGGGCCGTCATGGTCCGGGGAGCGTACCCCCGGCTCTGCCCCGAGGCCCCGGCCGGGATCAGTCGAGCAGGGTCTGGAGCACCGGCGTGCACGAGGCGCCGAGCGCGATGGCCCGGCGCCGACCTTCGGCGTCGGTCCCCACGAGGACGACGACCGGCGCATCGTCGTGCAGCCCGGTGCCGAGGGCGGTCACGGCGACCAGACCGAGGCCGGCCGGGTCGGTGGACGCGCAGGCCGCCTCGGCCGCGGTCGCTGCTTCGGGTCCGGCCGTCTGACCTTCGGCGAGCGAGACCGCGATCCGCAGGTCGTCGTCGTCGTCGACGATGCCGAGGTTGCCGAGCGACGCCGGAGCGACCGACGGTGACTGCGCAACCGCGGGCGCGCCGTCGTCGGCCTCGGCCGCGCGCTCGCCGTCGCCCTGGGGTGCCGGCGCGCTCGATGCCGGCTGCGCCGCGGTCGGTGGGTCGTCGGACGGCCGCTGCACGACCACGGCTCCGACGACGAGCCCGACGAGGATCGCCGCCGCGACCGGGACCGCGACCGCGAGCCGGCTCCGGGAGCGGGGCGGGGCCGGGCCGTCCTCGGTGGCGGCGAGGGCGTCGCGGACGAGCCGCCGGCGGGTGACGTCGTCGAGCGGCGGGACCGCGAGCAGCTCGGCCACCCGCTCGTCACGGGCGTCGTCCGGGGCGGTGGGCTCGTCGGTCATGGCTGCTCACTTGGACGTGCCGGACCGGCATCGGGGTTCCCGAGCGCTCCCGCCAACGCCGCGCGGCCCCGGGCGATGCGCGACCGCACCGTCCCGGGCGGGATCCCGAGCACGGCGGCGATCTCGGCGTAGTCGAGGTCGCAGAGGTCGCGGAGCACCACGGCGACCCGGAACTCGTCCGGCAGCGTCGCCAGCGCGGCGTCGACGTCGAGCGCGGCGCCGACCCGATCCTCCATCGAGGAGCCGGCGCCGGCGGGCTCGGGGAGCTCGTCGACCGGGCGGGGGCGCCGGCCGCGCCGGCGGACCTCGTCGAGGGCCGCGTTCGTGGCCACCCGGTCCAGCCAGGTCGTGAACGCGGCGCGGCCGTCGAAGCGGTGGATCCCGCGGGCGACCGCGATGAGGGCCTCCTGGGTCGCGTCGAGGGCGTCGTCGGGATGGCCGGTGACCCGACGGCAGATCGCGTGGATCCGATCGGCGTGACGGTCGAGGAGGAGCTCGAGCGCCCGGCGGTCGCCGGCCGCCGCCGCAGCGGCGAGGGTGCGGTCGTCGTCGTCCACGCCCGTCGGTCGGTCGAGGGCCCGCGGCGGGACCGGCGGGGCGCCGGCCGGGTCAGGCAACGCCGACCTCGCGCACCGACAGGCGCCCACCCTCGGGGAGGTGGGTGATCCACAGCAGGACCGCAGTGCCGGAGCGGGCGGGATCGAGGGTGAACGTCGTGCTGGCGCCGAGCCCGTCGCCCTCGGCGGCCGGCGATCCCCAGTCGGCGAGCGCGGCGCCGGGCGTCGCCGCGACGTAGATCTGGCCGGACCAGCCCTCCTCGCCGGTGTCGACGACGACCGACGAGACGTCGGCGCCCTCGGCGAGGTTCAGCACGATGCCGACGCCGGGCTTCCCACCGAGGTCGGTCGAGCGGTAGGTCTCGGTGCGCCACGCGGTGCCGGGGTCGCCGTCGACCGCGTTGGCGACCTCCTCGCCGTGCTCGCTGCCGTCGCCCTCGGGATCGAAGTCCGCGACCGAGACGATCCGGGGCGCGGCGGCCTGGTCCTGGGTCCCGTCGGCGGACGAGGAGGAACGGCCGAGCAGGTCGTCGAGCGAGTGGCCACCCACGAGGAGGTAGCCGCCGACCGCGCCGATGACGAGGAGCGATGCGCCGAGGAGCGCGAACGGCCACGCCGGCGTGCGCTTGCGGCGGGCCGGTCGGGCGCTGCGCGCGGGCACCGGGGAGGTTGCGGTGGCCGGCGCGGCCGCGGCGACGACGGTCGCGGCCTGGGTCCCGGTGGTGCCGGTCCGAGGGGGCGGCGGTGGCGGTGCTGCGGGTCGCGCCGCGGGTGGCGGGGGTGGGAGCGTGAGCGGGAGGTCGTCGGACTCGATCACCGCATCGAGCGCGTCGGCCAGGGCATGCGCGTTGGGGTACCGGTCGGCGGGGTCGAGCGCGAGGCACCGCTGGACGATCGCGGCCAGCCCGGGCGGGACGTCGTCGGGGAGCGGGTCGGGCGGCACGCTGAGCCGGGCGAGCGCGCACGCCATCTCGGTGTCGCCGTGGAACGGCACCGTGCCCGCCAGCATCTCGTGGAGCAGCAGCCCCACCGCGTACACGTCCGAGCGGGGCTCGGCCCGCTCGCCGCGCACCTGCTCCGGGGCGAGGTACCGCGCGGTGCCGATGATCCGGCCGGTGCCGGTGAGGTCGCTCGCCGACTCCGCCTTGGCGATGCCGAAGTCGGTGACCTTCACCGGCGCGTCGTCGGGGACGAGGACGTTCGCCGGCTTGATGTCGCGGTGGACGATGCCCCCGCGGTGGGCCTGGTCGAGCGCGAGGGCCACGCCGCGGGCGATCCGGACCGCGTCGACCGCCGGGAGCCGGTGGCGCTCGTCGAGCAGCTGGCGGACGGTCGGCCCGTCCACCAGCTCCATGACGATGTAGGCCACGCCGCCGTCGTCGCCGGTGTCGTAGGTGGCGACGATGCCGGGGTGCGAGACGCTCGCGGCCGAGATGGCCTCCGCCCGGAAGCGCTCGCGCAGCCCTTCGTCGACGGCCAGCTCGGGGTGGACCGTCTTCACCGCGACGCGGCGAGCGAGCAGGGTGTCTTCGGCGATCCACACCGTCGCCATGCCGCCGCGGGCGAGCGGCTCGACGAGGCGGTAGCGGCCGCCCAGGACGCGCCCTGGGGCTGCGGGCTCTGCCACGTGGGCACGCTACCGGTCGGGCCGCACCTCGCCGCGTGCAGGCCCGTTCGCCGGGTCGTGCTCGCTCAGCGGGAGACTTGGAAGGTGACGCCGAGGACGCCCGGACCGGCGTGGGTGCCGATCACCGGGCCCACGACGCCGACGACGATCTCCTCGTCGAGCTCGACATCTTCGATCAGCGCCAGGAACTCATCGAGGTCCTCGGCCTGGCCGTGGAGCACGGCGAGCGAGTCGATGGGTTGGGCGCGCACCTTGTCGGCGATCGCCCGGAGCGCCTTCGAGCGCGTCCGGACCTTGCCGGCCTCCTCGACCACCCCGTCGCGCACCTCGACGACCGGCTTGATCGAGAGCATCGATCCGAGCAGCGCGCGGGCGTTGCCGATGCGGCCGCCCTTCTTCAGGAACTCGAGCGTGTCGAGCGTGCCGTAGAGCTGCGTGCGGTCGCGCCGGTCCTCGACCTCCTTGGTGATCGTGTCGAGGTCGTCGCCGGCGGCGGCCATCCGTGCTGCCGTGAGACCGAGCGCGCCGAGCCCCATCGAGCACGTCAGCGAGTCGACCACGCGGACCGGGCAGTCGGCACCGAGCGACCCCGCCGCGACCTGCGCGGCCTGCATCGTCGCCGAGAGCCGCGAGGAGAGGTTCACGCAGAGGATGCCGGTGGCACCGTCGTCGGCGAGCCGGCGGAAGCACGCCTCGAACGCGCCCGCCGACGGCGCGGCCGTCTCCGGCAGGACGTCGGACGCCCGCAGGCGCTCCCAGAACGCGTCGGTGCTGAGCTCGACGCGGTCGACGAACTCCTCGTTCCCGAAGCGGATCGTGAGGGGGACGATCTCGATGCCGAGCTCGTCGACGAGCTCCTGCGGAAGATCGCACGCACTGTCCGTGACCACCCGTACCGGCATGGCGTCATCGTTCCACGTCGGCGGCGGCGGCGCGGCGTCGACGCCGGGCCCTCACCAGGGCAGTGAGCTCGGTGAACTCCTCGACCCGCAGCACGGCCAGGCCCCCGATGGTGACGGCTCCCGCGGCGGCCAGACCCACCACCACCGAAGCGATCGCCTCGGCGGGCGTGGCCCAGCCGATGAGGTCGGCCGCCAACCAGGCCACGGCCCCGGCGGCGGCGGAGATGAGGAGCACCCGGACCGCGGAGGTCTCGATGCCGCGGCCGGACAGCCCGCCGATCCGGCGACTGAGCACGACGAGCGTCGCGACGGCCGCCAGCGCGTAGGCACCGGAGAACGCGTACGCGAGGCCCGGGATGCCGAGCCACGCGAAGAGCGCCAGGGCGAGGGCGATGTTCACCGCGTTCTCTCCGACGTTCAGCAGGAACGGGGTCCGGGTGTCTTCGAGCGAGTAGAACGCGCGGAGCGCGAAGAGATAGGTGGAGAAGAACGGCAGCCCGACCGCGAACCCGACGAGCGTGTCCGCGACGACCGCGGCGTCGGCCGGGCTGAACGCGCCGCGTTGGAGCAGTGCGACGACGATGGGTCGCGCCAGGGCGACGTAGACGGCCGCGGCCGGGATCACGACCGTGAGCATCAGCCGCAGCGCGCGCGAGAACCGGTGTCGCAGTGCCGGGGGATCGGCACGCGCGCCGGCCGCGGCAAGCTCCGGCGCGACGGCCGAGGTGATCGACACCGAGAACAGTCCGTGGGGGAGCTGGAAGAACGCGTAGGCGGAGAGATAGATGAACGCGCCGCCACGTTCCTCGTTCGCCAGGATGATGACGACGAACAGGGCGACCTGGTTGGCGATCACGTACCCGACCGTCCATCCCGACAGGCGCACCATCGTGCGCACCGCCGCGTGTCGCCACGCGGGCAGGAAGCGGAGATGGATCTTCGCTCGACGGAGCGCGGGGACCAGCGCGAGTGCCATGGCGGCGATGCCCGCGGTGGTGCCGAGGCCGATGAAGAGGAGCAGGAAGGGATCGCTCGCGACGTCGTTGACCGTGATCGGCCGAGACGCGATCTGCGGGAGCACCAGGAAGATCGAGATGACCACCACGTTGTTGAGGATCGGCGCGAACGCGGCGGCGAAGAACCGCTGGCGGGCCTGGAGCATCGCC
>CAZKTS010000254.1:0-4999 GCA_964555735.1 uncultured Bifidobacteriaceae bacterium | reverse complement strand
CGCCACACGGATCACGCGCCAGGTCGATGGCGTCGAGGCTCTCGAGCGGAGCGAGGCCGTCGACTCGTTGCCCGGGGTCGCCGGCGTCAAGTCGTCGTTCTCGATCGTGCTCACCCTCGCCTTCGTCGTCGTCACCCTCGTCGTCGGGATCTTCTTCGTGATCCTCACGGTGCAGAAGGCCAACGCCCTGACGCTGTTGCGCGCGATCGGCGCCGATCGCGGATACCTGACGCGCGCGTTGCTCGTGCAGGTGCTCATCGTCGTCCTCGGCGGCGTCGCGTTCGGGGCGTTGCTGCTCTGGCTCGCGACGCTCGGCTCGAGCGACACCTTCCCGATCTCGTTCGACCCATCCACGGTCCTGTCGCGAGGAGCCGCGGTCACCGTGCTCGCACTGATCGCCTCGCTGGCCGCGATCCGGCGAGTGCTCCGCCTCGACCCGGCCGAAGCCACCCGACCGTTGGGAGCGCTGCGATGAGGATCGCGCTGCGCGAGCTGCGGCGCATGCCGCGCCGGTTCCTGCCGACGCTCAGCGCGCTCGCGCTGCTCGTCATCCTGCTGCTCTTCCTCGGAGGTCTGCTCGACGGGCTCTACCAGGGCTCGACCGGCGCCCTGCGCGCGCAGGAGTCGGATCTGATCGTCTACTCGGCCGACAGCCGCGACTCGGTGATCCGCTCGCGCATCGATCCGGCTACCCGCGCGCAGGTCGATCGCGTCGCCGGTGTCAGCCAGGCCTCCGGCTTGGGCTTCGCGCTCGTCGGCGCGCGGGTCCCCGGCGAGACCGACGTCGCCGACGCCGCGGTCGTCGGCTACCAGGGTGCCGTCGCCGGCGTCCCCGCTCCCCCACCCGCGGGCGAAGGCTGGGCCGACTCGAGCCTGGAAGCCGACGGCGTCGAGGTCGGTGACCGCCTCCTCCTGGGCCCCGAGCGCGTCCCCGTGAAGGTGCGAGGCTTCGTCGACGACACGAGCTTCCTCCAGCAGAGCGGCATCTGGGTGGCGCCCGGGACCTGGCGCGAGGTGCTCAACCGCTCGCGTCCCGGAGCAGCCGTCGAGCCCGGGACCTTCCAGGTCCTCGCGGTGCGGACCGCCGACGACGCGGACGTCGCCCAGGTCGCGCGTCGGATCGACCGCGCGACGGGTACGACCCACACCCTCACCCGCGACGACGCCGTCCTGGCGCTCCCGGGCATCCAGGAGCAGAACCGCACGTTCACCCAGATCATCGGCGTCACGTTCCTCGTCGCCGGCTTGGTGGTGGCCCTCTTCTTCGCGCTGCTCACGCTGGAGCGCACCGGGCTCTTCGCCGTGCTGAAGGCGATCGGTGCGTCCTCGCGTCAGCTGATCGGAGGTGTCGTCGTGCAGGCCGCGGTCGTGTCGGTGCTGGCCTTCGCGATCGGTGCCGCGGTCACGTGGCTGCTGTCCCTGGCGATCCCGCCGTCGGTGCCACTCGCCCTCACGGGATCCCGGGCGGTGTTCGTGGCGGTGGGCGTCTTCGTGATGGCGGTGATCGGCGGCGCGATCTCGCTCCGCCGCATCATCTCGATCGATCCCGCGTCGGTGGTCGGCGCGGGCGTCTGACGGGTACGACGAGCAAGGAGAACAGGGATGCCGGCACTCGAGATGCGCGACGTCCGCAAGGTCTACACCCAGGGCGACGAGGAGATCGTCGCGCTCTCCCACGCGACCCTCTCGGTCGGTGACGACGAGATCGTCGCGCTCGTCGGTCCGTCCGGCTCCGGCAAGACGACGTTGCTCTCGATCGCCGGTGGACTCCTCGCCGCGACGGACGGCACGGTGATCGTCGGCGCGCACGACCTGTCGTCGTACAGCGCCAAGGAGCTCACGCGCTTCCGCCGCGACGAGGTGGGCTTCGTGTTCCAGGCCGTCAACCTGGTGCCCTTCCTCACGGCGCGCGAGAACGTGATGATCGCTGCCGAGCTCGCCGGCCGGGGCCGCAAGGCGCAGGCCCGGACCCGCGCCGACCAGCTGCTCGAGGAGCTTGGCCTCGCCGAGCGAGGCGACAACCTCCCGTCGCAGCTCTCGGGGGGCGAGCGTCAGCGCGTCGCCATCGGTCGCGCGCTCATGAACCAGCCCGAGCTGATCCTCGTCGACGAACCCACCAGCGCGCTCGACACCAAGCTCGGCGAGCAGGTCATGGCGCTCATCGTGCGCGAGGTCAAGAGCCGAGGCACGGCCGCGGTGATCGTGACCCACGACACCCGCATGACCCACTTCTGCGACCGCGTCCTCACGATCACCGACGGCGAGCTCCTCGCCGCCTGACGCCCGCCGCGCCGCCGCTCACCCGAGTGGTGGCAAGGTGCGGTCGTGACCGAGGACGACGACCAGGACCCCACCCGGCTCGCGCGCCGGCTCGGGACCCGCGACGCGGTGGTCATCGGCCTCGGGTCGATGATCGGCGCCGGGGTGTTCGCGGCCATCGGCCCGGCGGCCGCGGCCGCCGGTGGCGGACTCCTCATCGGCCTGGCCCTCGCCGCGGCGGTGGCGTACTGCAATGCCACTTCGTCGGCCCAGCTCGCGGCGCAGTACCCGGCGTCGGGCGGGACGTACGTGTACGGGCGCGAACGACTCGGCCACCTCTGGGGGTTCCTTGCGGGGTGGGGCTTCGTCATCGGCAAGACCGCGAGCTGCGCGGCGATGGCGCTCACGTTCGGCGAGTACGTCGACTCGGACCTCGCGCGACCCCTGGGCGTGGGCGCGGTCGTGGTACTGACCGGCGTCAACCTCTTCGGTGTCCAGAAGACGGCGTGGCTCACCCGCGTGATCGTCGCAGTCGTGCTCGGAACGCTCACGGTGGTGATCACATCGTCGTTCGCAGCGTCTCCCTCGACCTCGAACATCGGTCCCCTCGCCGACGGCGGCGTGGCCGGCATCCTCGAGTCCGGCGCGCTGCTGTTCTTCGCCTTCGCGGGCTACGCGCGAATCGCGACCCTGGGCGAGGAGGTCCGCGACCCGGCGCGCACCATCCCCCGCGCCATCCCGATCGCGCTGGGGATCACCCTCGTCGTGTACACGACCGTTGCCGTCACGGCGCTGTGCGCCGTCGGCCCTGCGGTCTTGGCGGGCAGCAGCGCGCCGCTCGGCGCGGTTGCTGACGCCAGCGGATGGGCCTGGGCGGTACCCGTCGTCCGGGTCGGAGCTGCGGTCGCCTCGTTGGGCGTGCTCCTGTCGCTCCTCGTCGGCGTGAGCCGCACGACGTTCGCGATGGCCGGTGAGCGCGACCTGCCCCGCTGGCTCGACGCGGTGCACCCGACGCACCGCGTCCCCCACCGGGCCGAGATCGTGGTCGCCGCTGCGGTCGTCGCGGTGGTCCTGCTCGCCGACGTGCGGGGCGCGATCGGCTTCAGCTCCTTCGCAGTGCTCTTCTACTACGCGGTCGCGAACGCCTCCGCGTTCACCCTCGGTCGCACGGAGCGGCGATGGCCGCGCTGGCTCACCGTCGCCGGAGCGATCGGCTGCATCGCGCTCGGACTCGCCCTCCCGGCATCGAGCGTGATCGGCGGCACGATCCTGCTCGCGAGCGGCGCGGCCGTCTGGCTGATCCGTCGCACCATCGACCGCCGGCGAGGCCCCACGACGGACGCTTGACCGATGCGGGCGTCGGGTGCAGGGATCGTCGCCCGCGACCTCGCGCTCAGCCGGCCTCGGCGTCGTCGCCGTGGTCCATCAGCTGACGATCGAACCACGCGTGGATCGCATCGACCAGCGCAGGATCGTCGGTCGTGTACAGCAGCCGGGCGCCGTCGGGCTCGTCCTGGTAGGTGACGCTGACGTCGGCGTAGCCCGCGGCGAGCTCGGCCACGCCGGGCATGTCATGGCCGTGGATGCGTGCGGGATCGTCGAAGTCGCCGTGGGCGAAGTTGCGTCGTTCGGCGCGCAGGTGCTGTCGGATCAGCCGGATCTGCTCGGCATCGGTCGCGTCATCGGCACGGACCGTCTGCTCCCCACCGGTCGCGGTCTTGGTGAAGATGTGCGTGGTGGCATCGAGGTCGAACGGCATCACCTCGGCGCCCCGCTCGGCGACGACAGCCTGATGGTCAGCGGCGCCGTCGCCACCCGAGCAGCCCACCGCCCCGACGACCCCACCGATGACGAGCACGGCAACCACGGTCCTGCGCACGCTCTGGCTCCAACGGGTCGCTGGGATCTCCAGCTACCCGGCCGTCACGTCGGGCGAACGGTCCGCCAAGCAGAAGTACCGTCCGGTGTTCGGGTGCCCGCGACGGTCCTTCTCGACCTTCGCGTAGTACGTGCCGGGCTCCAGTCGGGCCCCGCGAGCCACCCAGTTCCCGTCGGAATCGGTGCGCGCGTCGGCTCGCTTCTGGTCGGGGCCCGACACCTTGCGCCAGATGACGACCGAGCGGGTGACTCGGCAGCCCTCCTTCGGGGTCTTCAGCGCGCCCGATGCGATGTACTTGCCGTCCTCGGCCGGCCGCACCGAGATCGTCACGGTCGACGGGAACGACGGGTCGGCCGAAGCCGCAGAGACCCACATCACGGTGGCCGCAACCGTCGCCAGGACCGCGGACGTACCGACCTTCCAGATCGATCGATGGAACACCGGCATCGAACCTGCCCCTCATGGATGATGCAGCGGCAGGGACGCTACTGCGTGGCGCGTCCGACGACGGTGCGAAGGTGGTGGTGAGTCGGCCGGTACGCCGGATTCTGTCCGGGCGCCTCGCGGCGCCCGGGGCGGCCATCCATCTCGGCCGACGGTTGCCCGTCGGCTCCAGCGGTCCACCCGGGGGTGTCTGCGTGCGGGCCGCACTCCCCCTGTCCGACCTTGCTCCCGATGGGGTTTGCCGAGCCACCCGGGTCACCCCGGGTGCTGGTGCGCTCTTACCGCACCGTTTCACCCTTGCCTGTGCCGCACCGAGGTGCGGCCATCGGCGGTCTGTTCTCTGTGGCACTGTCCTGCGGGTCGCCCCGACTGGGTGTTACCCAGCACCGTGCCCTGTGGAGTCCGGACGTTCCTCGG
>CAZKTS010000253.1:0-4913 GCA_964555735.1 uncultured Bifidobacteriaceae bacterium | reverse complement strand
GCGTGTGGCCGTCGGACCCGCCGATCGCGCAGGCGATCGCGTGGCGACCGGGCGTGTCGATGCGCTCGAGCACCTCGCCGCCCTCGGCGACCCGTACGAAGCAGTCGCCCACGGGCGACGCGATCCACACCGCGTCGTCGGTGTCGATGCAGATGCCGTCCGGGTACTCGGGCAGCTCCGCCCACACCCGGCGGCCGCCGAGCGTGCCGTCGGCGGCGAGATCGTACGCGACGAGGTCCTTGCCCGCGCTCTGCGCCACGATCAGGGTGGAACCGTCGGCGGTGATCACCATGCCGTTCGCCATGCGCAGGCCATCGGTCGCCTCGGAGGTCGTGCCGTCGGGGTCGATCCGCAGCACGGGCGCGCTCGCGAACGGGGCGCCGCCGTGGAAGTCGAACCCGAACTGCGAGACGAAGGCGTGGCCGGCGTCGTCGACCACCATGTCGTTGATCTCGTTCGGTGCGAGCGCCGAGCAGTCGGCGTGCTCGGTGAGCGTGCCGTCGGCCGCGCGTCGCTGCAGACGCCGATCGTCCATCGAGACGATCAGCAGGTCGCCGTCAGGGAGCCACCCCAGGCCGGACGGCGCGGTGTCGAGCGCGGCGAGCACCTCGACGGCGCCGTGCTCGTCGACGCGCAGCACCTCGTGGGCGTGCATGTCGGACACGTAGAGCGCACCAACGCCGTCGGGGCCGACATGCCATCGCGGCCCCTCGAGGAACGCGCGGCCGTCGAGCAGCGTCTCGATCTCGGGCACGCGGTCTAGATCCGTTGGCTCGAGACGATCTCTTCGCCGTTGGCCGGGCCACCGTCGACGTAGACGGCATCGCCGTCGTGGACGAGGGTGTGCCAGTAGGCCGCGATGTGCATGGGCACGCGCGCGCACCCGTGCGACGCGGGGCCGGTGGGCACGGAGTCGTAGCCGTGGATCGCGCGACCCTTGAAGAAGTAGTACGGGTTGTAGAGCTTGCCGAGGTCGCCGTCCTGCCAGCCGTCGTAGAAGAAGTAGTACTGGTAGCGACCGTTCGGCGTCGTCGCGACCTCGCAGATGCGCTGCGTCGGTGCCTTCTTCGGCGTCACGTAGCAGAACGTCTCACCGCTCGCAGTCGACGTCGTGGTGATCAGCTTCACCTGGTAGTTCTCGTAGAGCGTGATCACCTGCTTCGCGATGTCGATCTCGGTGCGGTTGGGCTCCGCGGTGCCGTGCAGGGGCGCCGGGTACCGGAACGCCGACAGCGCGTCGATCTCGGGCCCGTTGATGCGGCCGGTGCGCTCGAGTCCGTAGATCTTCTGCACGGCCTCGACCGCGTAGGTGGTGGCCTGGTCGTAGACGCCGTCGAGGGGGCCCGGATCGAACTTCAGGTCCACGAGGCGCTGCTCGAACGCCGCGACCTCGGGCCCGCTGTCGCCCTTGCCCCAGCCGACCAGCGTGGGGAGCGGCAGCTCGGCGGTCGGAGGCTGGAGGACGGTGCCGAGCGGGAGCGTCGTCGTGGTGGTGGGCGCCAGCGTGGTGGTGGTCGATGACGTGGTGGTGGTGGGCTCGGACGCAGCCTGGGCGTCGGTGTCGTCGCGCAGGAGGGCGCCGGCCGCGACCACGCCGCCGACGAGCACGATCGCGACCGCGAGCGCAGCGACGACCTGGATCGGGAAGGCCCGGCGCACCATGGCTGTCGATGCTACCGGCCGCTCCGCCGCCCCCGTAAGCGGGCCGGGGGCCCGGCCGTCCTCCTCTCGGGTGCCACCGGGGGGCGCCCATGGGAGACAATGCCAAGCACTGCATGGACGATGACCGCCGCGCCGACCCGCGCGCTGAGGATCGCGCCCTCGAGAGGCGAGAGGACGCCGCGCTCGTGGAGCGCGCGCGCTCGGACGATCCCGACGCATTCGGTCAGCTCTACGACCGTTGGTTCGTGCGGGTCAACGACCTGGCGTACCGCGTCACGAACGACTCGGCGGCGGCAGGCGACGTTGCGCAGGACGCGTTCCTCGCGGCGTGGCAGAAGCTCGACACGTTGCAGGACCCGGAGGCATTCGGAGGGTGGCTCCTCCGGATCACGCGAAATGCGGCGCTCGACCGGCGCCGCAAGGACGAACGAGCACGACCACACGATGCGGAGGCGATGGCGGTGATCGAAGCGGCGGGCCCCTCGCCTGCCAACGCGCCCGCCGGCTTCCGCGTCGAGGACCGGACGACCGCGGCCGAGGACCCGACGCGCGCGGCGGAGGACGGCGAGCTGGCTGCGTTGCTGTGGGAGTCGGCCGCCGCCCTCGGTGAGCGCGACGCCGAGGTGCTCGACCTGATGCTCCGCCACGGGATGGCGCCGGCCGAGATCGGCGAGGTCGTCGGGCTCAACCGCAACGCCGCGAACCAGGCCGTCCACCGCGCTCGCAACCGCCTGAAGGCTGCGGTCGAAGCTCGGGTGCTCTGGCGCAGCGGCGAGCCGGTCTGCGCGGGCCTCGCGGGCGCGCTCGAGACCGCCAAGATCTCCCGCTTCGGTCCGGAGGCGATGCGCGTGACCACCCGCCACGCCGAGCGGTGCGAAGAGTGCCAGGCGCGGCGTCAGACCAAGCTCGAGCCGAGCCGCATGTTCGCGGCGGTGCCGATGGTCGTGGCCTCGATGTTCCTCAAGGACAAGGTCGCGCACGCGCTCTCGGAGTCCGGGGTGCCGATGCAGGGCTCGAGCAGCCTCGGTGGTGACACATCACCGCCCGACGGGCCCAAGCCGCGCGGCCGCCGCGTGTTGCGCAGAGTGCTGACCGGCGTCGGCGTCCTGGTGGGCGCGCTCGTCATCCTCGGCCTGCTCGCCGAGACGGTCCACGAGGTCACCGACACCGAGACCACCGCCCGTCGGTCATCGGTCACCACCACGACGGGAGCGGGCGCCGACGATCCGACCACGACGACCGTGCCGCTCGATGTCTCCACGACGCTCGGCACCACGGTGACGACGACCGCGGTGTTCGTGCCGCCCCCGCCCACCGCGCCGCCGACGGTTCCCGAGTCGGGCACCGCGCAGATCTCGGTGCGTCCGGCACAGATCTCGCGCACGGGTGGACCGTTCATCACGATCACCTGGGGGTCGACCGGGGGAACTGCGAGTGTGAACGGACCGGGCGTCGCCTCGTCAGCCGCCAGTGGTCAGGTTGCCGTGTGCCCCGGTCGCGCGGCGGGCAGCACCTGCGTGCCGACGGCGCCGTCGTACACCTGGACGATCGTCGTGCGAGGCACGGCCGGCCAGGTGCTGGCGCAGTCGTCCGCGACGGTGACGGTGATCTAGCCCTTAGGAGGGGCTGGGGGTGGTGGCCACCTCGTCGGCGGCGAGGAGCATCAGGCGCAGGTCGAGGAGCAGGTCGACGATCTCGGACGCGGACACCATCTCGCGACTGCGGTAGATGTCGAGCGCTTCGTCGATCCGATCAGTGAGCTCCTGCTGGGGCATGCCTGCTCCCTCCTCCGCTGCTGTCATGAGCAACGTAGTCCGGCTGTGTTTCATGCCCGTGTCACCGGGATCACGAACCTGCGTCGGCGGCGGCGTCGTCGAGGCCCTGCTGGAGGGTGTTCCAGGCCAGGGTGGCGCACTTGATGCGGACCGGGAACTTCACGACCCCCTGGAGGGCGGCCAGCTCGCCCAGGCCCTCGGCGTCGAGCTCGGCGGTCTCGGCCGCCCCGTCGGCGGCCCCTTCGAGCTGGGACTCGTGGATCGACATGAGCGCCTTGAAGGAGCGGATGAGGCCCTCGGCCTCGGCGACCGGCTTGCCCTTCACGGCGGCGCTCATCATCGAGGTCGAGGCCTGGCTGATCGAGCAGCCCTGGCCGGCGGTGCGGACGTCCTCCACGACACCGTCGCGGATGTCGAGGTAGAGGACCACCTCGTCGCCGCACAGGGGGTTGAAGCCCTCGGCCTTGTGCGCCGGCGGCACCGGCAGCTCGCCGCGGTTCCGGGGCGCGCGGTAGTGGTCGAGGATGATCTCGCGGTAGAGATCCTCGAGTTCGGCCACGGGGTGCTCCTCGCTGGTTCCAGAGGTGGGGATCAGATCGTGAAGAACGACTCGGCCTTGGCGAGCGCCTCGACCAGGGCGTCGACGTCGGCCTCGTCGTTGTACACGTAGAGCGATGCTCGCGTCGTGGCGGGGACGCCGAGGTGGCGCATCAGCGGCTTGGCGCAGTGGTGCCCGGCGCGCACGCAGACGCCTTCCTGGTCGACGACCTGGGAGACGTCGTGCGCGTGGATGTCGCCGAACAGGAACGAGATGGTGCCGCCCCGGTGGTCGAGGTCGGTGGGGCCGTAGATCGTGAGACGGTCGTCGAAGCGCTCGCGCAGCGCGTCGAGCGCGTACCCGGTGAGCGCGCGCTCGTGCTCGCGGATCGCGTCGAGCCCGATCGCCTGGAGGTAGTCGACCGCGGCACCGAGCCCCGCGGCCTCGACGATCGGCGGGGTGCCGGCCTCGAACTTCCACGGCACGTCGTTGGTGGTGAACCCCTCGCGGGTGACGTCGCGGATCATCTCGCCGCCGCCGAGGAACGGGGGCATCGCCTCGAGCAGCTCGGCGCGGGCCCACAGGCCACCGATGCCGCTCGGGCCGAGCATCTTGTGGCCGGTGAAGCCCACGAAGTCGGCGCCCCAGGCGACGACGTCGACCGGCAGGTGGGGGACGGCCTGGGCGGCGTCGACGAGGACGAGCGCGCCGGCCGCGTGGGCGGCGTCGACGAGCGCGGGCACGTCGTTGACGGTGCCGAGCACGTTCGAGACCGCGGTGACGGCGAGGAGCTTGGCGCCGTCGAGGAGCGCGGCGAGGTTGCTCGTGTCGAGCCGGTAGTCGGCGGTCAGCGGGATCCAGCGCAGCTCGATGCCGCGCTCGGCCGCGAGGATCTGCCACGGCACGATGTTGGCGTGGTGCTCCATGTCGGAGAGGAC
>CAZKTS010000252.1:0-11871 GCA_964555735.1 uncultured Bifidobacteriaceae bacterium | reverse complement strand
TCGAGACTCGACCCGACCGCCAACGTCCGCTTCGCCGACGCGAAGCTCGATCCGCTCTTGTGCGCGATCCACGAGACCGCGTTCTGAGCGCCATCACCGCGATACGAGCCCGTCTCGTCGACCCGCTTCGCGAGCAACGCCGTCAACGCGTCGATCGCCTTCTCTCCCGCCACCACATCCCCGAACAACACCGCGGCGTCCGGCCCACGCAGACCATCGACATCGAGCTCCCCCGCCGCGCGGGCAACCACGTGCAACGCCTCGCGCAGATCCTGGAGCATCTCGACACCTCCCTGGTCGCTTCGTGGCCCACCCACAGCACCTAGCTGGGGTTCGCCTCGGGACTCGGGGAAGTCATGCGAGGAAGTTCCCTCACTCTAGAACATGTGTTCGGTCGAGTCAAGCGACGCCGCAGATCGCGCCAGGCGACTCAGAACGTCGCGCCGTGCCCGGCCCGTTCATGCACGCAGAGTGGGACCCCGATACGTACGAAAGCCGGCGCTGGTGGACTTGCACCCGCGGGCGATGACGTTGGGGGCGCCCAATGACCTCTCTCATCTTCATCACCATGCTCGTCCTTCGGCTGGTGCTCCGCGGTAGTCCGATCCGGCCGCGCTGACGCTCGGCAAAGCACAGGCGGTGCGAGATCTCGTGCCTCTACCTTGTGAGCATGTCGAGAAAGAAGCGGATCAAGGCCGCACTCAAGGCGCTCGGTCTCAAGAAGCTGCCAGCCGGCGCGACCCCGGTCGACGCGGTCCTGCTGATCCAGTGGCGCGATGAAGACGGATACCCGCGCTGGTCCTACCGGGACACCGACAATGGCGGCATGCGTCTGTCCAACGAGGTCCTGCTCGGTGTGTTCGCCAGCCAGGCGGACCTGTTCTCCGAGTGTCTGAAGGATGCGTGGAACCAGGCAGCGGAGTGACCGCCGCCCGCGCTACTTGCCCGTCATCTCCTCGGGCTTGACCAGCTCGTCGAACTGCTCGCCGGTGAGGTGACCGAGCTCGACGGCGGAGTCGCGCAGCGTGCCCTTCTTCTTGTGTGCGTGCTTGGCGATCGCCGCGGCGTTGTCGTAGCCGATGTGCGGGTTGAGCGCGGTCACGACCATGAGCGAGTTCCGGACGTACTCGTCGATCTGCTCGCGGTTCGCCTCGAGGCCCTCGACCGCGAACTCACGGAAGTTGCGGCACGCGTCGGTGAGCAGGTCCACGGAGTGCAGGAAGTTGAAGATCATCACCGGCTTGAACACGTTGAGCTCGAAGTTGCCCTGCGAGCCGGCGATGCCGATCGTGGCGTCGTTGCCGAGCACCTGCACGCAGACCATGGTCATGGCCTCGCTCTGCGTCGGGTTCACCTTGCCCGGCATGATCGACGAGCCCGGCTCGTTCTCCGGGAGGATCAGCTCACCGAGACCGGCACGCGGGCCGGACGCGAGCCAGCGGATGTCGTTGGCGATCTTCATGAGCGAGACCGCGAGGGTCTTCACCGCACCGCTCGCGAACACGAGTGCGTCGTGCGCAGCGAGAGCGGCGAACTTGTTGGGTGCCGACACGAACGCGAGCCCGGTGACGTCGGCGATCTTCGCCGCGACCCGCTCGGCGAACTCGGGGTGCGTGTTGAGGCCGGTGCCGACGGCGGTGCCGCCGATGGCGAGCTCCAGCAGGCCCGGCAGCACCTGCTGGATGCGCTCGAGGTCGTCGTCGAGCTGGGAGACGTAGCCACCGAACTCCTGGCCGAGCGTGAGCGGCACTGCATCCTGGAGGTGCGTCCGGCCGATCTTGACGATGTCGTCGAACTCGGCGGCCTTTGCCGCGAGCGCGTCGCGCAGCGCCTGCACCGACGGCACGAGGCGGTGCACCACCTCCTCGGCGGCGGCGATGTGCATCGCGGTGGGGAACGTGTCGTTGGACGACTGCGACATGTTCACGTGGTCGTTGGGGTGGATCGGCGCCTTGGAGCCCCGCTCCCCGCCCGCGAGCTCGATCGCGCGGTTGGAGATGACCTCGTTGACGTTCATGTTCGTCTGGGTGCCGCTGCCGGTCTGCCACACGAAGAGGGGGAACTCGTCGGCGTGCCGGCCGGCGATGATCTCGTCGGCGGCCTGCTCGATGAGCTTGGCCTCGTCGGCGTCCATCTTCCCGAGGTCGGCGTTGGTCTGCGCCGCGGCCTTCTTGAGGATCGCCATGCCCCGGATCACCGCGGTGGGCATGCGGTCGTCGCCGATGGAGAAGTGGTGCAGCGAGCGCTGCGTCTGGGCCCCCCAGTAGCGGTGGTCGGGGACCTCGATCGGGCCCATGCTGTCGGACTCGGTGCGCGTCGGCTGCTCGCTCATGCGCCCGAAACTACCCGTCGCCTCCCGCTGCGCCCGGGTCCGCAGGGGCGGCGTCCGGTCCGTGCCCGGCCCGGCGCACGTGGCGGTCCATCGTCCGCCGCAGGTACGGCCCGATGAGGCCCGAGGCCCGGGCCACGAACGCGGTCGACGGGTCGGCGGTGATGGTGAGCTTGTCCTTCTCGATGCCGCGCACGATGGCCTTCGCCACCGCGGCCGATGACCGCACCTTGATGCTCGCCGAGAATCTGACGGTCGCGGCGGGCTTGGTCTCGTTCTCGCGGGCGAGCCCGGGCGTGTCGGTGTCGGGCGGGTACGCGCACGCCGCGAGGATGCCGAACGGCCGCAGCTCGGCGCGCAGCGTCTCGGCGAGCCCGCGCACCGCGAACTTCGTCGGCGAGTACGCCGAGTACCCGTACACGCCGACGAGGCCGGCGGCCGACGAGACGAGGACGAGGTGGCCGGAGCGCCGCTCGATCATCGACGGGAGCACGGCCTGCACCGCGTGCAGCACGCCGAAGTAGTTGAGATCCATCTGGCGCCGGAACACGTCGAGGGGCAGCTGCTCGAAGTGGCCCGGGACCGCCGCGCCGGCGTTGGCGACCAGGACGTCGACCGGGCCGAGCTGCGCGGTGAGGAGCGGCAGCGCGCGGGCGAGCGACTCGGGGTCGGTGACGTCGGCGGGCTCGGCGGCGACGCGTGCCGGGTCCCCGACCTCGCGCTCGAGGGCGTCCTCGGCGCCGGCGAGGCGCTCGGTGTCGCGGGCCACGATCGAGACGTGCGCGCCCTTGGCCAGCGCAGCGCGGGCGACCTCGAGCCCGATCCCCGCGGAGCCTCCGGTGATGAGCACATGGGCACCGGTCAGCGAGGTCATGGGCGGACGTTACCGATCGCGCGCGGCTCGCGATCGGAGCGACGGCGGGGTCCACTACCGTCGCCGAGGTGGAACGCCGGATCGCGGGTCGCCGGTCGGCCGCGATCCTGATCGTGGGGCTGCTGGCGGCCGCTGCAGTCGTCACCTCCCCGGTCGCCGTCGGTGCCGAACCCCGTGAACGCGCCGCCACGTTCACGGTCACCGGGAGCGTCGGCCAGGTGATCGTCACCGGCGCCCCGCCCGGCACTCGCCTCACGCTGCAGGACCGCGCCGACGGCGTCGTCCGCCGCGGGACGGTCGACGAGCTCGGCTCGCTGCTGTTCCGGGGGGTGACACCCGGGGCCGGCTACCGCGTCGCCGACGGTGACACCCGGTCCCCCGCGGTGCGGGTCGCGAGCGAGGACGACCACCCGCCGGCGTCCTTCTACGCCGACCAGGCGCTCGAGCCCGGCTACGGCTACCTCACGACCCGCGACGGCACCGAGCTCGCGGTCAACGTGCGCCTTCCCGGACCGGTCGAGGACGGGCCCTACCCCACGGTCGTCGAGTACTCCGGCTACGACCCCGCGAACCCCGACGGGATCGAGCCGGCGTCGCGGCTCGCCGAGTCCCTCGGATACGCCACCGTCGGCGTGAACGTGCGCGGCAGCGGGTGCTCGGGCGGCTCGTGGCAGTACTTCGAGCCGCTGCAAGGGCTCGACGGCTACGACGCGATCGAGGTCGTCGCCGCGCAACCGTGGGTGCAGCACGGTGCGGTCGGCATGGTGGGCATCTCGTACCCCGGCATCACGCAGCTGTTCGTCGCCGAGACCCGGCCTCCGCACCTCGCCGCGATCACGCCGCTGTCGGTGATCGACGACACGTACCGCGGCGTGCTCTATCCTGGCGGGATCCTCAACCAGGGCTTCGCGGTTCCGTGGGCGCGCGACCGCCAGGACGACGCCGAGCCCGCACCCGACGGGGGCCAGGGCTGGGCCGCCCGTCGCATCGAGGCCGGCGACACCGTGTGCGAGGCGAACCAGGCACTGCGCTTGCAGACGCCCGACGTGATGGGCGAGATCGAGCGCGACCGCTTCTACTCCGCCGCTCGCCTCGACCACGTGACGCCCGACCTGTTCGACGACCGCATCGAGGCACCGACGTTCCTCGCCGGCGCGTGGCAGGACGAGGAGACCGGCGGCCACTGGCCCGACCTCGCGTCGCACTTCTCGCCCGACACGATCGTGCGCACCACGATCACCAACGGCACCCACACCGAACCGTTCTTCCCGTCGGTGATCACGCGGTGGGCCGAGTTCCTCGACTTCTACGTCGCCCGTCGCGTGCCGTCGATCCCGCCGCTCGTCCGCGCCCTCGCCGCCCAGAGCTACGAGGACGTCGCGGGCGTGCCGATCGAGCTGCCTCCCGACCGGTTCGCCGGTGAGCCCGACTACGACGCCGCGCTCGCGCGCTACGAAGCCGAGCCGCCGGTGCGTGTGCTCTTCGACAACGGCGCGGGCGGCACGCCGGGCGCGCCGATCCCGACGTTCGAGGCCAGCTTCGACGAGTGGCCGCCGCCGGCGACCGCCACCACCCTCTACCTCGGCGCCGACGGCCTCACCGACCGGGCACCCGCGACGAGCAGCACCGACCGGTTCACCTACGACCCGTCCGCCGCGGACACGACCTCGATCGCCGACGCCGACGACGTGTTCGGCGCGCTCCCCGACTACGACTGGCGTGAACCTGCCGACGGCGCCTCGGCGTCCTACGTCACGCCGGCCCTCACGCGCGACACCGTCGTCCTCGGCCCGAGCAGCGCCGACCTCTGGATCCGGTCGAGCCAGCCCGACGTCGACCTCGAGGTGGTCATCAGCGAGGTCCGACCCGACGGCAACGAGACCTACGTGCAGAGCGGCTGGCTGCGCGCGAGCCACCGCACCCTCGCGGCGAGCAGCACCGAGCTGGAGCCGATCCCCACGCACACGAAGGCCGACGCCGCGCCGCTGCCCGCGGGCGAGCTCACGCTCGTGCGGGTGCCGATCTTCCCGGTCGGCCATGCGTTCCGCGAGGGCTCACGCATCAGGGTCGTCGTGAAGGCACCCGGCGGCACCCGTCCGCGCTGGGCGTTCGACGCGATCCCCGCCGACGGCGACGCCACCGTCACCATCGGACGTGGCGGCGACCACGCCTCGCGGGTCGTGCTGCCGGTCGCCGACGTCGACGTCACCAGCCCGCTCCCACCCTGCCCGTCGCTCCGCGGCCAACCGTGCCGGAGGTACGAACCATGAGCCCAGCCGCACGCCCACCAGCAGAGGGCCCGGTCCACCGGCTCTCGGACGCGTTCGTCGAGCGCACCGCGGCGCTCGACCCGATCACCGCCACGTTCGAGGGCATCCCCGGCCACGACGAGGAGCTCACCGACTACTCGCCGGACGGGATCGCGGAGCGGCGCAACCATGCCGCGCACGTGCGCCGCGAGCTGGATGCGATCGCCGTCGACGGCGACGACGAGCGCGTCGCGGCAGAGGTCCTGCGCCAGCACCTCGACGTCGAGCTCGCGGTGATCGACGCGGGCGAGGAGCTGCGGGCGCTCCGGGTGATCGCCAGCCCGGTGTCGAACATCCGCCTGGTCTTCGACCTCATGGCGCGGGAGACCGAGCACGACTGGGAGGCGATCGCCGCCCGCATGGCCGCGGTGCCGCAGTCGATCGACACGCTGACCGCCGCGCTCGGCGAGGGGGTGCGAGAGGGTCTCGTCGCCGCGGAGCGCCAGGTCGTCGCGTGCACCGAGCAGGCCGACACCTGGGGCGGCGTCCGCGGCGACGGCACCCCGTTCTTCCTCGGGCTCGTCGAGGAGTACGAGCAAGCGGGCGTCGGCACCGCGCTCAGCGCTCGGCTCGCGGAGGTCGCGCGGCGCGCGACGGACGCCTACGCGTCGCTTGGCCGGTACTTGGTGGAGGAGTACCTCCCCCACGCCACGTCGACCGACGCGGTCGGCGAGGAGCGCTACCGCCTCTGGGCGGAGTCCTTCACCGGGCTCGAGCTCGACCTCGCCGAGACGTACGCGTGGGGTTGGGACGAGCTGCACCGCATCGAGCACGCGCTGGCGTCGGTCGCCGAGCGGATCCTCCCGGGCGAGCCCGTGCCCGCGGTGATCGAGCACCTCGAGCACGACCCGACGCGTCGCATCGAGGGCGAGGACAACCTGCGCGCGTGGCTCCAGGACCTCATGGACTCGACCATCGCCGACATGAACGGGACGCACTTCGACATCCCGGAGCCGGTGCAGCGCGTCGAGGCGATGATCGCGCCGCCGGGTGGCGCGGCGGCGATGTACTACACGGGTCCGTCGGAGGACTTCTCCCGCCCCGGGCGCACCTGGTACCCGACGCTCGGCCGCACCGTGTTCCCGCTCTGGGGCGAGGTGTCGGTCTGCTACCACGAGGGCGTGCCCGGTCATCATCTGCAGATCGGGATGACGCGGTACCTCACCGAGCGACTCAACCGCTTCCAGCACACGCTCGCGTTCAACGCCGGGCACGCGGAGGGCTGGGCGCTGTACGCGGAGCGGCTCATGGGCGAGCTCGGTTACCTCGACGACCCGGCCTACGAGCTCGGCATGCTGCGCGCGCAGGCGATGCGCGCCGCGCGCGTCGTCGTCGACATCGGGTTGCACCTCGAGCTGGCGATCCCCGCCGCCGAGCGCTTCCACCCCGGCGAGACGTGGACGCCCGAGCTCGCGCTGCCGTTCATGATCGAGCGCAGCCACTTCGGCGAGGACTTCGCCACGAGCGAGGTCGACCGCTACCTCGGCTGGCCCGGCCAGGCCATCTGCTACAAGGTCGGCGAGCGCTCGTGGCTGCGGGCCCGAGCGGACGCCCAAGCGCGCCACGGCGACGCGTTCGACCTCAAGGCCTTCCACACCCGCGCGCTCGAGATCGGACCCATGGGTCTCGACCAGCTCGAAGCCGAGATGGCCCGCTTCTAGACCCGCATGCCTAGAGCCGGCCGGCGTCCTTGGCGGCCTGCTCGGCAGCCTGGAGCTGCTCCTCGATGATGTCGAGGCCGCCGTCCCAGAACTCGGGGTCGGCGAGGTCGACACCCACGATGCGGCCGAGCTCCTCGGGCGACGCCGAACCACCCTTCGAGAGCAGCTCGAGGTACGACGGCACGAACTCGGCGCCGCGCTCCTCGTACTCGCGGTACACGGACAGCGCGAGCAGCTGGCCGTAGGCGTACGCGTAGACGTAGCCGGGCGTCGCGATGAAGTGCGGGATGTAGGACCACCACGTGCGGTAGCCGTCGGTGACCTCGACCGAGTCGCCGAGCATCTCGTGCTGCGACTCGGCCCAGAGCTCGTTGAAGCGGTCGACGCTCAGCTCCCCTGCGGTCCGACGCTCGGTGTGCACCGCGTCCTCGAACCGGTTCATGGCCGTCTGGCGGAACACGGTCGCGATCTGGCCCTCGAGGCTCTCGGCAAGCAGGGCGAAGCGCGCACCGGGGTCGGTGGTCTCGGCGAGCAGGCGCCCGAACGTGACCGTCTCGCCGAACACCGACGCGGTCTCGGCGAGGGTGAGCGGCGTGGTCTGGTGGAAGATGCCCTGCTCTCGCGCGAGGTAGGCGTGCAGGCCATGGCCGAGCTCGTGCGCGAGCGTGAGGACGTCGCGCCGGCGGGCCGTCCAGTTGAGCAAGAGGTACGGGTGGCAGTCGGGCACGGTGTACGCGCAGAACGCGCCCGGACGCTTGCCGGGTCGCACCGGCGCGTCGATCCAGCCCTCGTCGAAGAAGCGCTGCACGACGTCGGCCAGCTCGGGGGAGAACGACGCGTAGGAGTCGTGCACCAGCTCCTTCGCGTGGCTCCACCCGAAGGAGTCCTCCGACGACGCGACCGACGCCATGCGGTCGTAGTCGGCGAGGCGGTCGATCCCGAGCACCTGCGCCTTGAGCGTGTACCAGCGTTGCGGCAGCTCGTAGCGCCGCACCACCGCGTCGATGAGCGCCTGCACCGACTCGTCACTCGCCTCGTTGTCCAGGTTGCGGCTCTGGAGCCAGCCGTCGTAGTGCCGCAGGCGGTCGTCGGACGCCTTGTCGGCCAGCAGGGTGTTGAACACGTAGGCGCGCGTGCGGAGGCCCGGCTCGAGCGCGGCCGTCACGGCATCGGCCGACGCCTGGCGCACGGCGCGGTCCGGCGACGCCAGCCGCGAGAGCCCTTCCTCGAGGGGCACCTCCTCGCCCGCGATGTCGACGGTGATCGTGGAGGTGAGCTCGCTGAACAGGCGCGCCCACGCGCTCCTGCCGGTGACGCCCTTGTCGGCGAGCACCCGCTCCTCCGGTTCGCTGAGCAGGTGCGGCCGGAACCGTCGCGCCGACGCCAGGTGGTGACGGCAGAACTCGAGCGCAGGATCGGCGAGGAGCGGATCGACGATCTCGTCGGGGAGCTCGGCCCACTCGAGCTCGACGAAGAGCAGCTCGTTGGAGATCGCGGTGGCACGCTCCTCGGTCCGGGCCATGAGCGCGCCGATCGCCGGGTCGGTGGTGTCGACCGCGAAGCGCAGTCCGGCATACGAGCCGGCCCGGCCGATGAGATCGCTGATCGCCGCGAGCTCTCGCATCAGTGCCGCGAGCTCGGCGACGTCGAGCTCCCCGAGCCGTCCGCGGTAGGTGCCGAGCGCGTCGGCCCGGCGCTCCGACTCGTCGAGGAGCGACTCGACGCCCGCCGCGCCCTCGCCGCCCTCGGGCACCGCGAGCAGCGGCTCGAGGTCCCACGCGACGTCGGCGGCGGTGAGGTCGGGATCGCTGGTCGAGGGGGATGCGGTCGTGGTCATGGACACCTCAGCGTTCTGCAGGCACGGGCGTAGCCACGGGCACGAGGGCCTCGGGCAACGGCAGCGCGTGGACGACGACCAGATGACGCGTGGCGCGGGTCAGCGCGACGTAGAGGAGCCGGAGCCCGGCCCGGTCGGATGGCACGAGACGCGACGGCTCGACCACCACGACCTCGTCGAACTCGAGGCCCTTGGCCTCCCACGGGCCGAGCACCGCGACCGCGGCGTCGAGCGCCTCGGCGGAGTCGGCGACCGCGCCGACGTCGGCGAGCGCGTCGACCAGCGCGGCGTGCAGGTCCTCGGGCGCGACGACGGCCACGGTGCCCGACCGCTCCGTGGCGCCACGCGCCTCGGCGGCGGCGACCGCGATCAGGTCAGCGGCGTCGACCGACTCGAACCGCGGGTGGTCCCCCGTGCTGCGCACCGCACGGGTCGGCTCGACCCCTGGTGCGGCGGCGGCGAGGACCCGGTGCGCGACGTCCATGATCTCCGACGGCGTGCGGTAGTTGACCGAGAGCGTCACCCGCTGCGGTGGGCTCTGCTTGGGCAGGAGCGCGAGCACGTCGTCCCAGCCGTCGACCGCCCCCGGCCGGCTGGCCTGGCCGAAGTCGCCGACGAGGGTCATCGAACCAGACGGGCAGCGGCGCCCGAGCATGCGCCACTGCATCGCCGAGAGGTCCTGCGCCTCGTCGACGAGCACGTGGGCGAACGTCCGCGGCTCATCGTCGTCGGCGACCGGCGCAGGGTCGCCGGCGTAGCGGCGGGCGACCTCGGAGGCGCTGACCATGCCGCCGACGCCGAGGTTGGCGACCACGGCCTGGGCCGCCTCGTCAGCGCCGGTGCGGCGGGCCTTGCGACGACGGGGTCGAGCCGACTCCGGTGACCCGAGGAGCGCGTCGGCTTCGTCGATCAGCGCGAGATCGGCCTCGCTCCACGCGACGTCGCGGACGCTCTCCGACCGCGACCGGACCAGCCCCGCCTGGTCGGCGCGGCTGAGCACGCCGTCGGCCGCCGAGTGGACGAGCGCCTCGAACGAGAAGAGGTCGTGCACGAGCTCCGCGCCGCTCAGCACCGGCCACATCCGATCGAGCGCAGCGCGGACCTCGGGCGTGCGCCGGATCCGATCGTCGATCTCGCGGTCCCAGTCGGCGTCGTCGGGGGCCGACGCGCCGAGCGCGTGCCGGTACTGGGACCGCAGATGCTCCACCACGGCCCGCGCGACGGCCGGTCGCTTCTCATTGTGCGTGCCGCGCCGCTGGCGGGCGCGCTCCACGAACCGCTGCGACGCTCCGCGCCGCAAGCGCAACGTGATGCCGTCGAGACGGAAGACGGTGTCCTTCGCCAGCGGGTGCTCGCGGTCGCGCAGCGCGTTGGCGATGACCGTGGCCATGCGTGCGTCGCCCTTGATCCGGGCGACCTCGGCTGCGTCGGTGCCGGTGACCCGCAGTCGCGGCTTGAGCCCGGCCGGCGTCGCGAGTGACACCTCGCTCTCGCCGAGCGACGGGAGCACCTGGTCGATGTAGCGCAGGAAGATCGTGTTCGGCCCGACGAGCAGCACGCCCTGCGAGGCCAATCGACTGCGGTACGTGTAGAGGAGGTAGGCCGCGCGGTGGAGCGCGACCGCGGTCTTCCCGGTGCCCGCGCCGCCGCTGACGATGAGCGCACCCGGGAGCGGCGCGCGGATCGCTTCGTCCTGCTCGGCCTGGATCGTCGCGACGATGTCGCCCATGCGCCCGGTGCGGGCCCGGTCGAGCGCGAGCAGCAGCGCGCCCTCGCCGATCACCGTGAGGCCCTCGGACTCGGCCGCGTCCTGGTCGAAGACCTCGTCGTCGAGACCCACGATGACCCGGCCGTCGCCCGGCTTGGTGAGGAAGTGACGCCGGCGCACGACGTCCATCGGCTCGATCGCCGTGGCCCGGTAGAAGGGCTCGGCGACCGGCGCGCGCCAGTCGACGACGAGCGGGTTCTGGTCGTCGTCGGCCACCGAGAGACGCCCGATGTGGAAGGCCCGGCCGCCGCCGACACCCTGCGTCGTCGCACCCTCGGCTGCGGGGCCGGACCCGTTGCCGTGCTCGTGGTGGGCGTGGCCGTTGCCGTTGCCCGATCCGCCGCTGCCGGGGGCGAGGTCGAGGCGCCCGAAGCAGAGGGGCGTGTCGCCGATGTCGAGGGCGGCGAGCCGGCGGCGGGTGAGGTCCTCAGCAGCCTCCCGCTCCAACCGCGCCTGATGCGTCCCGCCCCGGCCCACCTCGGAGTAGCCCTCGGCGACGCGCCGGGCGGCGTCCCGCATGGCGTCGAGCCGGGCGTAGGCGGCGTCGAGATGGCGCTGTTCGGCGCTCAGCTCGGGATGCGCGTCGGGCAAGGGCGGTCGGTCCTGTCGTGAGGGGACCGTCCAATCTACAGGGCCGCGCCGCCCTCGGGGACGGTCGCCGCTCCGCTTCTCTGGTCGCGCTCGCTCGACGCCGGGATACCCGGCGCCGCCCTTCGGGCCGCTCGGCTGCTCCGCTTCTCTGGTCGCGCTCGCTCGACGCCGGGATACCCGGCGCCGCCCTTCGGGCCGCTCGGCTGCTCCGACCTAGATCTGCTCGGGGACGGTGACGTCGATGGCGTCGGGGTCGATGAGCAGGTCGCGTTCGCCGAGGTGGACCTCGCCCTCGACGCCGAGCAGCAGCCAGCGACCGCCGAGGTTGGGCACCGGGACCGACGGCGCGGCCCGGACCCGCTCGACGGTGCGGATCACGCTCCCGTGGGTGACCACGACGCCGCACGTGCCGTCCTCGAGCCGCGCGAACCACTCCACGAGCGCGGGCTCGACGCGCGCGAGCAGCGGCTCGTCGCCCTCGAAGCCGGGTGGGCTGCGCCAC
>CAZKTS010000251.1:0-3351 GCA_964555735.1 uncultured Bifidobacteriaceae bacterium | reverse complement strand
GTGCACACCGAGTACACGAGCACGCCGCCGGGGACGACCGCGGCGGCTGCCTCGAGCACCAGCGCGGTCTGGAGCTCGACCAGCGGCTCGACGGCCGACTCCTCGATGCGCCAGCGGGCCTCGGGCCGGCGCCGCAGCACGCCCAAGCCGCTGCACGGCGCGTCGACCAGGACCCGGTCGAACGACGCCCGTGCGACCGGCAGCGCTCGGCCGTCGGCGACCGCGACCGCGAGGTTTGAGAGACCGAGCCGCCCGGCGGCGGTGCGCACGAGCCCGAGCCGCCCGGCGTGGACGTCGAGCGCGACCACCGAACCGGACGGGCCCACCTGCTCTCCGATCGCGGTGGCCTTGCCGCCCGGTGCTGCGGCGACGTCGAGCACGCGCTCCCCAGGGCCCGCGCCGAGGACGGTCGCGACCGCCTGGCTGCCCTGGTCCTGGGGCGTGGCGCGGCCGTCGCGGATGGCGCCGAGCGCGGCCGGATCGCCGAGTCCCCGGGCCACGACCGCGTCGGGGACGAGCGTGCCCGGTTCCGCCTCGATGCCCGCCGCGACCAGCTCGGCACGGAGTGCCGCGGCATCGGTTCGCGACGGGTTGGGCCGCAACGCCACCGCGGGGATCTCGTTCGAGACCTCCAACGCGGCGCGCCCGTCGTCGACCCCCAGGTCGCGCTCGAGGCGCTCCACGATCCAGTCGGGATAGGACAGGGCCACCGCGAGATCGGCGGGCGCGTCGACCGGCATCGCCGCCGCGAGCGCGCGCAGGACCGCGTTCACGTAGCCCCGGGCACGCGGGTCGACCACGCCGACGGTCTCCCCCACGGCTGCGTGCACCGGCACCCCGCGCTCGAGCTGGTACGCGCCGAGTCGGAGCGCGGCCCGCACGGGCGGATCGAGTGACCGCAGGCGCCGACGTCCGAACGGCTCCAGTGCCGCGTCGAGGCGTCGCTGGGCGCGCAGCGTGCCGTAGACGAGGTCGGTCACGAACGCCCGGTCGCGCGTCGACAGGGCCGACCCGCGCAGCAACTGCGGCAGCAGCAGGTTCGAGTACGCGCCGTCCTCGACGCGCACCAGCGCGTCGCGGGCCACGAGGCGAGCCGAGGCGCTCACGAGCCGTCGGGGAGGTCGAAGCGCACGTCGTCACCCTGGACGCCCGTGCGCCATGCGGGTCCGGTCATCGGCGCCTTCCCCTCCGGCTGCACCTCGTCGAGCACGAGGACACCGGCCGCCGTCGCGACGCGGGCATCGCGGTCGACCGTGCCCGGCGGGTCGTCGGAGGCCGCGTCGACGGCGTGGGCGCGCAGGACCTTGAGGCGCCGGCCACCGACCCCGGTCCACGCGCCGGGCCGAGGATTGCCCGCGCGCGCGAGGCGGGCGAGCTGCGCCGCCGGCCGCCGTGGATCGAGACGGAACTCCTCGACCGTCACCTTGGGTGCGAGCGTGGGCTCACCCGTCTGCGGCGTGGGCGTGGTGCCGGCGACGGTGGGGACCACCCGGACCAGGAGCTCGGTGCCGAGCGCGCCGAGGCGATCGAGCAGCTCGCCCGCGGTCTCGTCGTCGGCGATCGGCGTGCGCTCACACGCGTAGACCGGGCCGGTGTCGAGCCCTTGCTCGAGCTGCATCACGCAGACCCCGGTCTCGGGGTCGCCGGCGAGGATCGCCCGCTCCACCGGTGCCGCGCCGCGCCAGCGCGGCAGGAGCGAGTAGTGCAGGTTGACGAAGCCGAGCGGCAGCGCCTCGAGCAGCGTGGACGGCAGCAGCTGGCCGTACGCGACGACGACGCCGAGCTCGGCCTCCGAGCTCGCGACTTCGTCGACTGCCTCGCGCGCCCGGTCGGGGGTGAGGACGCGCAGGCCGAGCTCCTCGGCCGCGGCGCGCACGGGGCTCGGCGCGGTCGCGCCCCCTCGACCGCGGCGACGATCGGGCTGGGTGAGCACGAGGGCGATCTCGTGGCCCGCGGCGTGCAGGGTCCGCAACGGCGTGACCGCATCACGGGGGGTGCCGCAGAACACGAGCCTCATGGGCGAGACCGTACGGGGCGCTGCGGCCGACGAAGGGGAAGGCCGCTCAGAGGTGGCGGGACCGCTCCGCCGCCGGGAGCGCCACCTCGCCGTCGAGGATCTGGCGCAGCTCGCGCATCGCGGCCTTCTTGGCCGCGGGCTCGAGACGGTCGAGGAGCAGCACACCGTCGAGGTGGTCGATCTCGTGCTGGATGAGGCGGCCCATCAGCTCGTCGCCTTCGAGCACGACCTCCCGACCGTCGAGGTCGAGACCACGGACGGTGACGACCTTGGGCCGCACGATGGGGAACGACAGCCCGGGCACGGAGAGGCACCCCTCGTCGTACTCCCACTCCCCGCTCGACTCGACGATCTCCGGGTTCACGAGCACACCGGGGCCGTCGCCGACGTCGTACGTGTAGAGCCGCTTCTGCACACCGACCTGCGGTGCCGCGAGCCCGACCCCGGCGGCCTCGTACATCGTGTCGTACATGGTGTCGACGAGGCGCGCGACATCACCGTCGATGTCCTCGACCTCGCGGGCGCGCTGACGGAGCACCGGGTCGCCGAAGATGCGGATCGCGTACGTGCCCACGCGACGAGGGTACCAGCCGTCAGACGCGCAACGGTTCGACCGCGACCCGCAAGCGGCCGAGTGCCCGGGCCCGCCCCAGGTCGCTCGCCGCGAGCGCATCGCTCAGCTCTTCCGCGCTCGCCGTACGCACGAGCGCACGCGCGCCGTCCGGTCCGAGCACCGTCGCCCCCGGCTGTGCGGCGATCGCGGTGCACGCGGCCGCAACCGCGTCGGCGTCGCCGCTGACCTCGGCGAGCCCGCCGAACGGTGGGAACTGCAGGCCTTCGCGCCGCGCGCGCTCGGCCGCCTCGACGCCGGCCGGATCGCCCGATCGAACGGCGACGACCACCGCATCCTCCGGGAGGCGGGTCTGGAGGAGCAGCACACCGCCGTGCGCCCGGGGGCCGAGGAGGCGGGCGCCGCGCACCACGAGCCAGAGCGCCTGCTCGGCGGCTCGACACCGCGGCGCGAGCAGCTCCTGGTCGAGGTCGAGGTACGCAACCAGGCGAACGGGCCGGTCGCCGGCCGGGTCGACGCGGTGCAGCACCGCTTCGGTGCCGATGGCGACGTCGAACGCCGGGATCGGCGCGCTCGCGCCCTCGACCGCCACGACCCGTGCCCGCGCCACCAACGCCGCGAGGTCGTCCCGTACCCGCACGACCCCGGGCCGCACCGCACGAAAGCGCGTCGCGGTGCAGACCAGGCAGACGCGCGGCCGCGTGAGATCGCACCGCGGGCAGGCGAGCTCGCCGTCCGCCTCGAGCACCGCGGCGTCGCACCG
>CAZKTS010000250.1:0-3624 GCA_964555735.1 uncultured Bifidobacteriaceae bacterium | reverse complement strand
GGCGCGGCGGAGGGTGCGGGTGCCAGACTCTCCGGATGGCCGAATCCAAGGGTTTCAAGCAGCGCGCGCTCAAGACCGTCGCCGCGCCGCGCCGGGAGAAGGGTCGGCTGGAGTCGCTGCTCCGCTTCACGAAGATGACGTCGGCAAACGGCGCGACCCACCAGACCGCGCTCCCCCACGCGACGTACGCGCCATGGTGGGGCGATGCCGCCTTCCAGGCCGTCTACACCGAGGTCAAGGCCAACACCTACGTCGACGTGTACCGCCTCTACGAGCTCTGGCGAACCGTCGAGCAGGTGCAGCACCTCGAGGGCGACATCCTCGAGGTCGGCGTGTGGCGCGGCGGCTCGGGCTGCCTCCTCGGCGCGCGGGCGCGCGACCTCGCTCTCGATTCGACCATTTTCTTGTGCGACACCTTTGCCGGCGTCGCCAACGCGGGCGAACGCGACCTCTCGTACACCGGCGGCGAGCACGACGACACGTCGATGGCTATCGTCCGTGCGCTCGCCGACCGCCTCGCGCTCACCAACATCGAGCTGCTCGAAGGGATCTTCCCCGAGGAGACCGGCGACCGCCTCGCGGACCGCCGGTTCCGCATGTGCCACATCGACGTCGACGTGTACGACTCCGCCAAGGCCGTGCTCGAGTGGGTGCTCCCCCGTCTGGCCGACGGTGGCGCGATCGTGTTCGACGACTACGGCTTCTACGAGTGCAACGGCGTGACCGAGTTCGTGGACGAGGTCACCAAGGACCCCAAGCTGTTCCTCGTGCACAACCTCAACGGGCACGCCGTGGTGGTGAAGCTGCCCTAGGTGACTCGGCGCGCGCTACGGCTCGCGTCGTCGCAGCTCGTGCTCGATCCGCGTGAGCGCGGTCTCGACCTCGATGACCCGGTCGAGCAGCGTGCGCAGGTAGGTGTCGATGCGGTCGAACCGGTCCTCGGTCACGCTCGCCACCACCTGTCCGGCCCGGCCCCGCCGGCCGGCGCCGGCCGCGGGCGCAACCCGGCGCACCGGCCGTCGGTCGCCGACCGGGCGCACGAACAGCGCGTCGCCGTAGCCGTAGGGCGTGAGGACCAGCTCGGTGCGCTCGAACCCGCGCTCGGCGAGGAAGCCCTCGACCTCGGGCAGGAGCGCGCACCCCTCGTACACGGCCTCCTCGTTGACCTCCGCCCACACCGCGTTCATGTGGTCGAGCGCGGTGACCCCGCCCTGGAGCACCGCGAGCTCCGCGCCCTGCACGTCGAGCGCGAGGAGGTCGAGGCCGAGCGTGCGCAGCCCGTGCTGCTCCCAGAGCCGGTCGAGCGTCTCCGTGACGCGTGGGACCCGCGCCGCGACCTTGACCTCGGGGTGCTCGACCTCCACCGTGCCGAACGGGAGCATCGACGACGCCAGCTCGTTGTTCGTGATGAGCAGCTCGGTCGCGCGTCCGGCCTCCTCGGCGAGGAGCGCCTCCAGCACGATCTGACCGCGGGGCTCGACCCGGGCCTTGAGCCGCGGGATCACCGCGGGGTTCGCCTCGACCCACACCACCTCGGCAGCTCCGAGCCGAACGTAGGTGTCGGTCTCTTGGCCGGTGTGCGCGCCGACGTGCAGCACGCCGCCGATCTCGACCGCCGCCTCGGTCAGCGCCCGCGTGATGTCGAACGCCATCGACCGACCGGGTCCGTGGTCGGGCTAGATGCCGATGCGCTGCGCGAGCAGCTCGCGGTGGTACGTGGCGTCGCCGAGCAGGATCTCGGAGCTCTTCGCGCGCTTGAAGTACAGGTGCGCGTCGTGCTCCCACGTGAAGCCGATGCCACCGTGGATCTGGATGTTCTCGGCTGCGGCGTGGAAGTACGCGTCGGAGCAGTACGCCTTGGCGAGGCTGGCCACCACCGGGAGCTCTTCGTTGTCCTCGGCTGCGGCCCAGGCCGCGTAGTAGGCCGCCGACTTGGCCGACTCGACCTCCAGCAGCATGTCGGCGCACTTGTGCTTGATCGCCTGGAACGAGCCGATCGGGCGACCGAACTGCACGCGGACCTTGGCGTACTCGACCGACATGTCGAGCACCTGCTGGGAGCCGCCGACCATCTCGTTGGCAAGGCAGACCGCGGCCTGGTCGAGCGTCTTGGAGAGCGCAGCCCAGCCGCTGCCCGGGTCGCCGAGCGGCTTGGCGCTGACGCCGGAGAAGTCGAGGCGCGCCTGCTTGCGCGTCTGGTCCATCGTGGCGAGCGGGGTGCGCGTGAGGCCGTCGGCGTCGCCGTCGACGACGAAGAAGCCGATGCCGTCCTCACCCGTGGAGCCGGCCTGGCGGGCGACGACCACGATCGTGTTCGCGGTGTGGCCGTCGATCACGAACATCTTCGTGCCGTCGAGCGTGAACGAGTCGCCCGACCCGCTCGCCTCCATGGTGATTCCCGACGCGTCCCACTTGCCGTTGGGCTCCGTGAACGCGAGCGCGGCGATGGTCTCGCCGCTCGCGATGCCCGGGAGCAGCTCGCCCTGTTGGGCGTCGGTGCCGGCGTTCATGATCGCGTTGGCCGCGAGGCACACCGTCGAGAAGTACGGCGCGCACAGCAGGACCCGGCCCATCTCTTCGAGCACGATGCCGAGCTCCACGAAGGTGAAGCCCTGACCGCCGTGGGCCTCAGGGATGTGCAGGCTCTGGAGACCGAGCTCCTGGGCCATCTGCGTCCAGACCGCGGGGTCGTAGCCCTCGGTCGTCTCCATCAGCCGGCGGACCTCCGCCGACGGCGACTTGCTGTCCATGAAGCGGCGGACCGCGTCGCGCAGCTGGTCCTGCTCCTCCGAGAAGGCGAAGTTCATCCCAATCTCCCGCTCTGCGGGCCGCTCGGGCCCCGCTCGTTGCGGCGCAGGGTACCTGCGCCGCGGCCACTCGCTCGGTGCATCACTTGGGCTCACGCGGGAGCCCGAGCACCCGCTCTCCGATGATGTTGCGCTGGATCTCGCTGGCGCCGGCGTAGATCGTCTCCGACCGGCTGAACATGAACGTGCGGTGCAGCTCGTCGAGCTCGTAGGGGCCGGCCGGGTCGCCGAGCACCGTGAGCGCGTCGGCACCGAGCACGTGCATGGCCCGTTCGCCGAGCGTGCGGTGCCAGTTGCTCCAGTAGAGCTTGCCGATGCTCGACTCCGGGCCGAGCACGCCCTTCTGCACGAGCGCGGTGAGCATCCGCATGCCGTTGAACTTCATGATCTGGACCCCGACGTAGGAGTCGGCGAGCTCCTGGCGGATGGCCGGGTCGCTCGTCACGCCGCGCTTGTGCGCGATCTCGATGAGCTCCTCCAGCTCGCGCTGGAAGCCGAGCTGCTGCGAGAGGAACGCGGTGCCGCGCTCGAAGCCGAGGGTGGCCATCGCCACCTTCCAGCCGTCGCCCACCTCGCCGAGCACGTTGCTCGCGTCGGTGCGCGCGTCGGAGAAGAAGACCTCGTTGAACTCGGCCGTGCCGGTCATCTGCTCGAGCGGCCGCACCTCGACGCCGTCCTGGTCCATCGGCACCAGCAGGTACGACAGGCCGCGGTGGCCGGACGAGTCGGGATCGGTGCGGGTGACGCAGAAGCACCACTGCGCCCGGTGCGCCAGCGTGGTCCACACCTTCTGGCCGTTGACGACCCACTGGTCGCC
>CAZKTS010000249.1:0-21682 GCA_964555735.1 uncultured Bifidobacteriaceae bacterium | reverse complement strand
CGGTCGCGGGCGGCGACGGCCGTCACGGCCACGCCGTCGACCGCCTTCGCGGGCTTCAGCACCGCCGTCGGGGTGATCTTGGCGGCGCCGAGGACGCCGATCCGCAGGGGTTCAGGCATCCGGGGAGCATACGAGCGGGAGGCTCTAGGCTCCCGCGCCGTGCTCCAGGGCGTCCGGGTCGTCGACTGCACCACCGGCATCGCCGGCAAGTACTGCTCGAAGCTGCTGGCCGACGCCGGCGCCGACGTCGTGGCGGTCGAGCCCCCCGGCGGTGACCCGCTGCGCACCAACCGTTCGGGTGCGCTCTTCGAGTTCCTCACCACCTCCAAGCGCTCGATCACCGGCACCCTCGCCGACCCGGCGATCCGCGACCTGTGCGCGGCAGCCGACGTCGTGATCGAGAGCGGCCAACCCGGCGAGGCCGACGTCGACGGCCTGCGCGCCGCCAACCCCGCGCTCGTCGTCGTCTCGATCACGCCCTACGGCCAGGACGGCCCGTGGGCGGGCTACGCCGGCACCGAGTTCACGATCCAGGGCTGGTGCGGCTCGACCGGCAACCGGGGCGAGCCCGAGCGCCCGCCCGTGGCCGCCGGCGGGCGCATCGGCGAGTGGATGTCGGGCACGTACGCGGCCGTCACCGCGGCGATCATGGCCACCGACGCCACCCGCACCGGCCGCGGCGAGCACGTCGACCTCGCGTGGCTCGACACGATGTCGCTCACGATGAACACGTACACGTCGCTGTTCGCCGAGTTCCTCGGGTGGCCGGAGCTCCGCAAGCCGACGCGCAGCTTCGAGATCCCGTCGATCGAGCCGACGCTCGACGGCTACGCCGCGTTCACCACCAACTCGCGCCAGCAGTGGCAGGACTTCCTCGTGCTGCTCGGCCGTCCCGACTACATGGACGACGACGACCTGGCGACGGCCATCGGCCGGTTCAAGCGCCGCGACGAGGCGCTCGAGCTCATCCGCGCCTGGACGACGACGCGCACCACCGAGGACGCGCTGGAGGAGGCGACGCTGCTGCGCATCCCCAACGGCCCGGTGGGCAACGGCGCGACCGTCACCGAGTTCGACCACTTCAAGGCGCGCGGCGTCTTCGTGCCGAGCCCGAGCGGCCGGTTCGTGCAGCCGCGCGTGCCGTACAAGATCTCCGGCCTCGAGCCCCGCCCGTTCGAGCCCGCCCCCGCGGCTGGCGAGCACGATGGCACCGTCGACTGGGTCCCGCGCGACCGCCCACCCATCTTGGTGGAGAGCCCAGGGGGCACGGATGGCCCCCAGGACTCTCCGCCAAGCGATCGCCTGCCGCTCGACGGCCTGCGCGTGCTCGACTGCACGGCATGGTGGGCGGGCCCGGCGGCCACGCACATGCTCGCCTGCCTCGGCGCCGACGTGATCAAGGTGGAGTCGGTGACCCGCCCCGACTTCATGCGGTACACGAGCGTGAAACCGCCCACGGAGCCCGAGTGGTGGGAGTACGGCCCGCTCTTCCACGGCAACAACACCACCAAGCGCGCCGTCACCCTCGACCTCGGCGGCGAGGAGGGCCAGGCCCTTTTCGCCCGACTCATCGAGACCGCCGACCTCCTCGTCGAGAACTTCAGCCCCCGCGTGATGGAGCAGTTCGGCTTCGGCTGGGAGCGGGTGCACGAGATCAACCCCGAGCTGGTGATGGTGCGCATGCCGGCGTACGGGCTCGACGGCCCGTGGCGCGAGCGCACCGGGTTCGCCCAGACCATGGAGGCGATCACCGGCATGGCGTGGATCACGGGGTGGCCCGACGGCCCGCCGCTGCTCCCCCGCGGAGCGTGCGACCCCCTCGCCGCCATGCACGCGGTGTTCGCCGCGGTGCTCGCGCTACGCGACCGCGCCGCGACCGGCGACGGCCACCTCGTGGAGATGACGATGATCGAGGCCGCGCTCAACTGCGCGGCCGAGCAAGTGGTCGAGTACTCGGCGACCGGCGAGCTCCTCGGCCGGAACGGCAACCGCGGCCCCGACGCCGCGCCGCAGAACGAGAATGCGTGCGAGGGCCACGAAGAGTGGATCGGCATCGCGATCGCCGACGACGACCAGTGGCAGCGCCTCGTCGAGGTGATGGGCTCACCGGACTGGGCGACCGACCCCGACTACGCCACGCTCGACGGCCGCCGCGCCGGCCACGACGCCATCGACACCGAGCTCGGACTGTGGTGCAAGGACCAGGACGCGCAGGAGCTCGCCGAGCGCCTGATGGCCGTGGGGGTGCCGGCGTCGAAGGCCGTCGACGCGCGTGATGTGTGGTTCAACCCACAGCTGCGCCACCGCGGCTACTTCGAGGTGGAGCACCACCCGGTCACGGGCGAGCACCCGACACCGATGCTCCCCTTCCGCTTCCGCGACCGCGACGCCGCGCACGGCAAGGCCGGAGAGCCGGCGCCGTGGATGCGCTCGTACTCACCAAGCATCGGCGAGCACAACGACGAGATCCTCGGCGAGATCGGCGTCAGCGAGGCCGAGCTGGCCGACCTGCGCGAGCGCGGCCAGATCGGCGACCGCCCAGCAGGGGCCTGACCACTCGGTCTTGCAGCTAGGACTCGCTCAAGGCGGGAGGGCGCCATGGCGATCTTCAAGAAGCGCAAGGGTCCGACGCAAGAGAGTGTGGAATCGCACTCGCCGTACGTAGGACTGAGAGACCTCGTCCTGCACACCGAGCCCAGCGCCATGGGGCTCGACAGCGCGGGCCACGAACGGATCTACGGCGTGCTCATGGAGACCGCTCACCCCAACGGGACCGCGACGCTCGTCTCGCTCGCGGATGGGACGACGAGTCTGTACACCTCCACGGGTGGCGGCATGATCGGCGCCGGCTCACACGCGCACATCGCACAGCTCAGCAAGGACGTCATCGCACGGGCCGAAGAGCTGTTCGATCTGTTCGAGCCCACCGCGGCCTTCCCCTTGCCGACGTCAGGGCGAGTGCGATTCCAGGTGTTGACCTTCGCTGGTGGCTTCACACTGGACGCGGACGAGCGCGAGTTGGTCGGCGGCACAGCGGATGCCTCGCGGTTGTTCTACGCCGCGAACGATGTCCTCACGGCACTTCGGATGATCGACGAACAGAGCGAGGAGTGACCCCTAGGGTGCAGATACTCGCTGGCACCGCGAACCGCGCCGGTGCAATCTTCCTCGCGTGACCGAGGACCACTTCGCCGACATCGCGGCGAGCTACGACGAGGGCTTCAGTTCGGAGTTCGCGCAAGCGTCGATCAGGCTGACGGTCGACGTGCTGGCCGAGCTCGCCGGCGACGGCGCTGCCCTCGAGTTCGCGATCGGCACCGGGCGGATCGGCCTGCCTCTCGCGGACCGCGGCGTGCCGGTGTCCGGCATCGAGCTCTCGCCGCCCATGGTCGACCAGCTCCGCGCCAAGGATCCCGAGCGACACGTCGACGTGACGATCGGCGACATGGCGACGACCCGCGTCGACGGCACCTTCCGTCTCGTCTACCTCGTCTACAGCACGATCGGGAACCTCACCACCCAGGACCAACAGGTGGAGTGCTTCGCGAACGCCGCTGCCCACCTCGAGCCCGGCGGCTGCTTCGTGGTCGAGGTCGGCGTCCCGGACCTGCGCCTTCTGCCACCCGGCCAGGACGCTCGCGTGTTCGCACACGCTCCCGGCTACGTCGGCTTCGACCGCTACACCGATCTCGTCGCGCAGCAGGCCACGTCGCACCACTTCTCCGCTGGTGGGTCGGAGACCCGGACGCCGTTCCGCTACGTCTGGCCGTCCGAGCTCGACCTGATGGCACGGCTCGCCGGCATGTCGCTGCGTGACCGCTGGGCTGGCTGGGACCGCGCACCCTTCACCGGCGAGAGCGGGTCGCACGTCTCGGTGTGGGAGAAGAAGACGTAGACAAGCCTCTACACGACCGACTCGCGGCCTGGGTCCCAGTAGGCGACCGGTAGCTCCTCGAATCGCCGTTCCAGAGCCTCACGCCCCGCCGAGACTTTGAAGTCTCGCTCGGCCTTGGTGATCGGCATGAGCCACAGCAGCCGCGCGTGCCCTCCCCGCCACCTGCAGTACTCGAACTCGAGCCCCAAGGGGTACGGCGACGACACGAGCATGTGGTCGCAGGACGACCCTTCGATCCAGCTCTCACCGATCGGCACGGTGTGGCCGTCATCCAAGCGTTGGCTGGCCGGACCCGCGTGGTAGTACGCGGTCCTTTCGATCGTCGTCATGTGATGGATGTCGAACTCGGATGCCAGGAGTACGAACTCCAAGCCGTGTTCGCCTTCGTGCACAGCGTCCCAGCAGCCAAGCGACACGAATGCCCAGAGGCTGAGCTTCGGCCCAGGTGCGACCACGGCGACCGCGAAGTCCGGGACACGCTGCCCGATGGTCCCGTCCGAGAACCTGTGGCGGTGAAGTTCATGGCCGGGGAACGACGTCTTGAGGTGCTTGAAGACCCCCCGTTGCGCCCGCGTCACCCGGAGATCATTCGTCACCCTTCGACGCTGCGCCAGCCTGCGTCTCGGGTCCTTCAGCCATCTATGGCACGATCCGGCCCGTGGCGAACCACCACGGCAAGGTGAAGCCTGGCGACTGGGGCTGGGCGTCGGAGTACGACGACGTGAGCGGCGCGGTCGCGATCGCGGGCGTCGGCGAGTCGGACCACTCCAAGGCGTCGGGGCGCACCACCAAGGAGATCATCGGGCAGGCCGTCGAGCGCGCGCTCGCGGACGCGGGTGTCGAGCCCAAGGACGTCGACGGCCTGATGTACCTCCCGTCCGGCGAGTACTTCGACGACGCCGCGTTCCACGAGCACTTCGGCACCGACCACGACATCTGGGTCTCGCAGAAGGGCGGCGGCATGCGCTGGGCCGCCAGCGCGCCCTACGAGGCGGCGCAGGCGCTGCGCGCCGGCAAGGCGTCGATGATCCTCAACACGTTCGGCGTGGCGTGGGCGACGCAGCGCGGCTCGATGGTGGGCGGCCCCGGGCAGTCACACGCCGAGGACGGCTTCAAGCAGAACCTCGAGCTGCCGTTCGGCTGGTTCCCCCAGCCCGTGTACTTCGCGACCGTCGCCCGGCGGCACATGCACGAGTTCGGCACCACGCAGGAGCAGCTCGGATCGGTGGCGGTGACGTGCCGGCGCCACGCCAACCTCACGCCCGGCGCGGTGATGCACGACAAGCCGCTGTCGATGAAGCAGTACCTGGCGTCGCCGCCGATCGTCGAGCCGTTCAGGAAAGAGGACTGCTGCCTCATCTCCGACGGCGGCGGCGCGTACCTGATGACGACGCCCGAGCGCGCCCGCGACCTGGCGAAGCCGGTGGTCGAGGTGGCGGGCGTCGGCACCGGGCACTCGGTGACCGGGCCGCACTGGGCGGAGCAGGCGGCGTTCACGTCGACGCCGCAGGTGTTCGCCGCGCCGGTGGCGTTCGAGATGGCGGGCCTCACGCCCGCGGACGTCGACGTGTACACCTGCTACGACCCGTTCACGATCCACACGATCATGCAGCTCGAGGACAGCGGGTTCTGCGAGAAGGGCGGCGGTGGCGAGCTCGTGGCCGACGGCAACCTCGACTTCGACGGCGGCGGCATCCCCACCAACACGCACGGCGGCCTGCTGTCGCACGCGTACGTGCTCGGCATCGCGCACGTGGTGGAGGTGGTGCGCCAGCTGCGGGGCGAGGCCGCGGCGCAGGTGCCCGACGCCGAGGTGGGCATCTACGGCGGGTACACCGGCCCCGAGGCGTCGACGCTCATCCTGCGGAAGGCGGGCTGACGTGCGCGCCGAGTTCCCGCTGCCCGACGTGACCTGGGCGCCGACGGCCGAGTTCTGGGCCGGCGCGGCGCGCGGCGAGCTGCGCATCCCCCGCTGCGACTCCTGCGGACGGCTCTGCTGGTACCCGCACGAGACGTGCGACTACTGCAACCACGGCGAGATGACGTGGGAGACGATGAGCGGGCGCGGCACCCTCTTCTCCTGGGTGGTCGTCACGCACCCGTTCCTGCCGCAGTACGCCGACCTGGTGCCGTTCGTGCCCGCCCTCGTGGCGCTCGAGGAGGACCCGGCGGTGCGGATCCCGACGCGCATGGTGGACTGTGCCCCGGAGGACCTCGACTTCGAGATGCCCGTCGTGGTGACGTTCCGCCCGATCGAGTTCGCCGGCGTCGACGGCAGCGTGCCGGCACCGCTCTTCACCCCCGCAGGAGGCTGACCATGGCCGAGGCCGACCACTTCGAGCTCGTCGCCCCGCACTGGTGGGTGTCGAACCTCGGCGGGATGATCATGTCGGGCTTCGTCGCGTCACGATCGAAGTCGAAGCTCGTGAGGCTCGGCTTCGTGCTCGCGGCGACGACCCACGTCGTCGAGGCCGCGTACGCCTACAACGCGGCCAAGCGCGCCGGCTTCGACCAGAGCGCGCCCAAGTGGGCGCTGCAGACACTGGCCGTGGGGTTCCCATCCCTCATCGCACTCCACGCAGCGAAGGCCGACGCCAACGACGCCTGGGAGTAGCTGTTGCACGTGGGTAGCTGATCGACAGAGTCGACCAAATCCTCGGCACACAGCGGCAAGCGCGAGTCTGCAGCGGCGCACCGATCGATTCACACTCGATCAAACACACGTTCGGGGTTTCGCTACCGGACCGACTCAGGCATGCTGCGGGGAACTACAGCGCCGTACTTACAGCTCTGTAGCGAAGGAAGGAGAGATTTCGTGTTGCCGATCCACGGGCTCCCCCGCCCTGTGTTGCTGTTCGCGGCCGAGCACTACAACGAGCCGTCCGACCGCACCTCCGCTCGAGCAAGAGCGGAATCAGGTTTGCGCACAAGCGCTGCCATCACGGAACTTCTGCAGCCCGGCGAAGCCGACGACGGACGAATTCAACGAGCCATCGAACTCTTGGCGCTCGCCGAGGGCTATCTAGAACTTGCTCAAAGGATTGATCAAGCTCAAACGCTGCTCACCGACTGAGCAACGCAGCACCAACTCCCGGCCCTCGCGAGCGTGAACGAACGCTTCACGCAGCGCACGCGTTAGATGCATTGACGACATCCATCCGCGCTTCGTCGGGCCTAGCGGAATACGCCCGCGCGCCGGCGAGGTCTACCATCGGTGAACTTGGGTAAGCGGGCTTCGATCGGGCCGAGATGTTCCTCCACTTCTTTCACGACCAAATCCTGCAGACGTGCGAGGTTCAGCAACGTGCCGACCGCGCGCCGGCGGCGTTCAATGGCACGGTCCGGAACACGCTCCGGCAGGTCGCGCTGCTCTCCGCGGATCAACTCCTCATTCCGACGGTGGACCTCGTGCAGTCGCCACTGCTCGAGGAGGTTCAACCCACGATCGAGACGCTGGTCGCAGCGGAATTGCTTCGCTTCATCGGGTCGACTTCGAATAGTGACGAGTTGGTCCACCGCAAGGCTTTGCACTTTGCCGACACGGGACTGCACGGAAGTTGGCAAGACACGACGACAAGGGCACGTCTGAAGGCCTTCGGCGGCGCCCTGCACGCTCGTAGCTACGACACGACGACCGACCTGCTGGAACGCTGGAGTGGTGATATCGCAACTCTGGACTCGGTAGGACAAGAGCGCACGTTCGTCGCAGCACAACTTCACCACGCAAGGTCACGGCTGCCGGCACCGCCGAGCCCTGCAAGTTTCGAACGGTCGCTCGCGTCGGTCCCTGAGCGCCTTGATGGCCACGCATTTCTGTGGCCGGTGATCGAAAGTCTCGGGATCCTTGATTTCGAGACCACGCGTGCCGCACAACGACATTTCGAGTTGGCAACCGCGCATGAGTGGATCGAGAGTCATCTGGAGGAGTACGACACGCGGATCGTCGGCAACCTCCCCTACTTCGGCGACATCTCATGTGGAATCAATCGAACGCACCCCGACCGCGTAGTTGATCTCGCAGTCATGAGCAATGCCCTCGCCGCTCTAAGCATTGACCGTGCAGTCAATTCCCTAACGATCGATGAAGTCGTGCGGTTGCGAGCCGAACCTGCCTTTTGCTTCCTCCGCAGCACGGCAATACCCGCCCTCTACTCGCTCATCGCCGCTGGCGACGCATCATCCAGAACTCTCGCGCAAGTGCCAGTGCTCTCCGAGCTCGCAAAGACGGTCTCCGACGTCCAGGACCACCACGACGCCTACACAGCTGTCATGACGGTTAGCGACCGCTTCTTGGCTGCCACTTCGTCGAGCAGCATCACCCCTGTACCCGTCGTGCAACAAGCAATCGCGCAGGTACAGGCGGCGTTGGTGGACTGCGCCGACTACCAAGGATTGGTGCGCGAAAGGTTCGATGCTTTGATCGAACAGTTGCTGCGCTTCCTCATGGCTTGCATGAACGCTCAACCCCAGGACGCTCTGCGCCGTCGCAAGTACCTCTTCGATGCCGAAGCCACAGAGGCCGCCCTTGCAGCTGATGTCCAAGACTGGCTGCGTGGGAACATGACGGCTGGCGCCATGCTCGCTGAGGTTCAGCAGATCGGCGGCGGCCGTCCCGATCTCCTGGCAACCTTCGATGGGTTTCGCTTCCCAATCGAGTTCAAGTTGGAGCGGCAGAACTCGTCGCCTGAATCCCTACGTCGATTCTTGCCCCAGGTCGCCCTGTACGAGGCGACCGATGTCAGCCTCGGGGTGTTGATGATCCTCGACCAGAGCGCACGCGAGGCAAGCATCCCGAGCCTGCGAGACAACGTCTGGGTCGAACGCGCCGATTCGCAAATCAACAACGGAGGGTCTCGAATGGTTGTAGTTGTGCGCATTCCAGGCAATCGCCGAACCCCGTCGCGGTCAAACCGTCGGCGCGCCCCATGATGTCGTGAGCGCATCCAACACCCGAGCCGCAGCGGTCAGACACATGCCCTGCACACACACTTCGAATGGATCAAGATCCGGAACGGCGACTAGCGGATCTCTTGTTGCGACGGCGGTCACTAGCTGCACCGGCCTGACCCAGGAGATTGGGTTGTAGCAAGCAGTGCTTTGCGGAAAGGCACTGTGACCAGACGACACGACGACCACGATCGTCAACATCGCGAGCTGTTCAGTCTCCGGCCCGCTGTCATCGCCCGGACCGAGCGGCGCGACCGGAACAGACCCGACCGCAAGCTCGGCTCTAGACGCGCGGAACGTCAACGTCCCCGACTCCAGTGCGTCGGCTACGCCCAGCTTGCGACAGAGAATTGATTCGACAACGAATCGAGTTGGGCAGTCCACGACAGGCGTCTCGCTATCGAACCACTCAGCAGGTAGCGCCTGCGTTCCTTGCGCTTCGGGCGTCTCGATCGTGGCACCCGCCACGTCGTAGAACAGCGCTCTCGGAACGCGTTGGGTCGGCACGCTCATGGTGTTAGAGAATCTCGCGTTCGTCTCAGGCGTACGCACAGCCACCAAGACCTCGGCGCCCGACGAGATGTCGCGTGGGCCTGTATGCCTGAGGATGACCAGGGAACAGACAGGGGCGGCGAGCGGGTCAAGCCGCATGCTTCGGTCCGAGGATTGGAAACGAGAGTTGCTCATGTCGTCCGCCCGTCAAAGCTTGATGGAAGCGCCGAAACCTTACAGAGCGGTCTGGTGCTCGCGGGTCACAGCGCGTTGGCCGGCCGCACGAAGATGACTGAATCAGCACAGTCTCGCGATCTACAAACGGAAGCTCACGAACACGGCGTCCGGTTCGTTCCGCCTGACCGCGAGGTCATCCCACCGCGCGAAATCGTGATCGATGGCGTGCTGCACCACCGCTTCATGGACCGGATTCTCGTCCGTACCCCGATTGACCAACTGTCACCGGACGAGATCCGCATTGTGAACACACTCCGACGTCGGCTCGTCGCAGCCGAGCGAGGAGCAGAGGCTCCGCACAGGGCGGTCGCGAACCTGTTCCGTTCGTACGTCATCGACGCGGGCATGACGCGACTCGCCGAATGGGGCCCCGGACACAACCCGCTGTCCGTGGGCCTACATCTTGATCAATACCTGGGGGTCGACCTAGATCCGTCCGCAGTGGATCACTGCAGAACGATGGGGCTGGAGTGTGCGCTCCCATCGGAGGTCGACTGGGAATCACGTCGAGCCACGTTCGAAGTTGTGGTTGCGGCTTTCGTTTTCCACTTTCCAGTCTCGGCCGATGACTTTCAGGCCATGGGCACGCTGCTCGCCGCATCTGGGATCATCGTGGCGAACGTGTACCGGCGGAGCGCCGTCTCGCGAGCGCTGCTCGAAGCCAGCCTGAAGAGCACGGGATTTTGCGTTGTCCGTAGGCACGACCCTTTGGGGTTGTGCGCCGACCATGAGTATTGGATCGCATCACGCGACCTCACGCAACGCGATCTGCAGCGGCAGGCGGACGTACTCTGCGAACTATCACTAGGTGTACAGCCCCCGACCGGCTGATCATTAACTTGCGGGCGTGCTTACTCTGACTGGCCTCTATTCACCAAGACATGCAGACGAGAACCCGGGCGTTCTATCCCTGAGGATCAGCCACTTGACCTTGGGTCGCTAGCCACACCTCGCCTGCACCGCCGCCGGGAAGCGCCTGCGGCAAGAGCGCAGTCCGCGAGAGCTGGACATATTTCTCGCCATCAATCGTGATCACTCCAAGATCGCTTGCCACGCGGTTCGCCATCGCATCTCCGAATGGGAACGCGCGCGACCAAGAGACCACCAGGTTCCGTCGAGCGCGAGTAATAGCCACATACAACAAGCGCCGGTGTTCGGCAACCTTGTCCGGGTCCGCCTCAGCGCCGGGCATCATCTGTTGCGCGGCGCCGGCCACGATGATGTTGTCCGCCTCGAGCCCTTTCGCAGAGTGCAGAGTCATGATCTGAACTCGCGGCTCAACGTCATCGGGCACCAAGGGCGCGCGGGTTGCGATGCGATATCGCAGACTGTTCATCACTTGGCGGAGCGTCGGATGCTCCGCAGCACCCGCTGCGTCGTGCGCAGCGACGCGGAGTGCCTCCAAGTCTTCTGCTAGCCACTTCTGCCGTTCAGCGTCGGGCTCAGCTTCCGCAAGTCCGGGATCGAAGAAGTATTCGATCGCCCCGCCAACGTCGTGCACGATGGAGCTTGCGAGAAGATCCCGGAGCGCCGTTGCACGACGTCGAACCTGCAAACTTCCGTCACCCGACACGGCGATGGTGCCGTTGGCTATCCGCTCGATGAGCTCTGTTCCAACCACCTCCTCGGGCAGCGATGCACACGCGGCACAGTTTCGACCGCTGGCGGGCGCTTCCTCCGTACCGTGCAATCCCAGCCATGCGCGGATAGCCACCATGTCTTCCGGATCCGCGACCGCCGATGCAGCGGCAAATCGCGCCTGCGCCAAGGGATGCTCGAGCACTTCCTCTTGAAAGGCAGTTTGCGCTTCTGCCCCGATCGCGTCACGCAGCCGATACCCAATAATTCGCCTCGGCACCAGAACCAAGAAGGTCTCGCCGGGTCGGGAATTGATGTAGGTGGCCAAACCGTCGATCTCATCTTGCTGCGTGGGCCAATGCACTAGGGCGACGGTTCCATCGATTCCACTCATGAAGTTCATTGGTGGTTTTCGCCGCTCAGCGAGCATCAGGTTTGCAACATCCAAGATCTCGGAACCGCACCTCCGATTGTCCGGTAGCGGTATCTCAACGAGAGACTCGCCTCTCCATCGATCACGAAACTCTTCAATGCCTTCAGGATGGTTGAACCTGAATGAGTAGACGGACTGCTCGTTGTCACCCATGACCAGCAGCGACCCGTTGCCTGACCAGATCAATTCAACAAGGGCCTGCTCCGCCGCGGTGAGATCTTGGTATTCGTCAATGACGACATGGTCGTATGCGCCGGGCGGAATGTCTTCGCTCTCAAGCCCGAGAACGGCCAAGTAGCCGACTTCCCCGATCAACATGCCACCGTGTCGGACGAGCCACGCTCTTACCGACGCCGCAAACGCAGCGTCATGAGGAGCCTGACGCTCAGCACGGTCAGACTGGAGCCGACGAAGCGCACGACGTCGTTGATACAGATTCTCGAGGTGCGGAACCGAGTCCGCGACGTCATAGAGAAGCGCGTCGGCTTCATAGTCGAGCAAGAACCGAAGTTTCATGCCCTGACAGGCGCCGGGATTCGTTCGCAGGAGTTCATAGGCAAGCGAATGAAGCGTCGCGACGGGAATGTCAGCCCCCAGGGCCGCACGCAGTTCCGCAGTCACTGCGCGTGTGAAGGTCCCGACGAAGATCTTCGGCGGTTCGACGCCCTGACCCTCTACCAGCCTTCGTGCTCGTCGCTTCAGGCCAGTGGTCTTGCCGGAACCTGGACCCGCTACGACGCACACGACCCTTGCTTCTGTGTTGATGAGGTCTCGAACCTCGTCGCCGTCGATGCCCTCAAGCCACGGTTCGCTACTCACACGGCCCCTCCGCCCATCGTGCGCATTCTGTTGCTCCGTCCACGGTATTCGGGCGAGTCGCGCCATGAGACTTCGCCCCGGGTCGCAACACCTGCTCAATAGCGCCGATGACCAGCAGAACATCTGGGTCAGCTACCCCATTGGAAACACGGCTCCGTGCAGAACGCACGGCGCTCGCGCCGAGATAGCAAGTGGACGCTGGCTCCGAGGAGCGCCACCTGAACGCGATAGCGGCGATCATGGGTCTGGCTGTAGTCAGAGCCCCACATCAGGCGGTCGGCACCGAAGACTTCGGCTAGTGCAGCCACGCCCTCGGCCGCGTCGCCCGCCGCTTCCAGCGCGTCCAACGTGATCGTCGACACCTTGAGCGACAGGTTCGGGTGCTTCGCCAGAGCGGCGAGGTCGTCGGGAACGCCGCTGGAGAAGTCGGCGAAGCCGCAGTGGTCGAGGGCGGCCTGCACGGTCGGGTTGGCCTCGAGCACCCGGCCGAGCTCCTCGAAGCGGTCGCTCACGATCGTCATGACGATCGGTACGTCGAGCTCGGCGCAGGTGTTCCAGATCGCCGGCTCGTCGATCGGTTCGCCGCGCACGGCGAACACCCGGATGCCGCTCAGGCCCGCGTCGATCAGCTCGCGCACCGCGGCCGCAGGATCGTCGCCCGTCGGATCGACCGAGCCGACGCCGACGCACCGCCCCTTCGACCGCTTCACCGCCTCGATCACGTACGAGTTGTCGAAGCCGTAGGCGCTCTGCGCCTGCACGAGCACGGCCCGCTCGACGCCGGCCTCGTCCATCAGGACGAGGAACTCCTCGATCGAGCACGGGTGCGTGCGGAACCACTCCCCCGTCACCGCGCTCAGCTCGGCCTGGGGCGCGAGCGGGAACTCGTCCTCGGGTCCGATGACGTGGACGTGCGTGTCGACGAGGGGGACGTCGGCCATTGCGTCAGCCGTGCAGCGGCGGGAACTGCCGGCCCGCGGTGAAGCCGCCGTCGACGGGGAGCGCGACGCCGTGCACGAACGACGCCTCGTCCGACGCCAGGAACAGGGCCGCGTTGGCCACCTCCTCGGGCTTCCCCGCCCGGCCGAGCAGGTGCCAGCCCACGAACGCGTCGCGCAGCACCGACAAGCTCGGATCCTGGAGCACTGCGGTCATCGGCGTGTCGATGAGGCCGGGGCACAGGCAGTTCACCCGCACACCCGACGGCCCGAAGTCGGCCGCCATGTTCCGAGTGAGCAGCACCACCCCGCCCTTCGACACGTTGTACGCGGTCTGCCCGGAGAAGCCCTCGAGCCCCTCGATGCTCGCGAGGTTCACCACGCTCCCCCGCCCCGCCTTCGCCATGTGCCGCACCACGTGCTTCGACACCAGCCACGTACCGGTGAGGTTCACGCCGAGCACTCGGTCCCATTCGCTCTTGTCGAGCTCCACCGCGTCGCCCACGCTCAGCACGCCCGCGGCGTTCACCAGCACGTCGATCGAGCCGAGCTTGTCGACGATCTGGTCGACCGCCGCCGCCACCACCTCTTCCTCGCGCACATCGACCTGGAGCCACTGCTCCGCCGGGTGGCCGGCGGGGATGGCGGCGACGTCGAAGCCGGCGATCGTCGCGCCTTCCTCGGCAAACCGGGCCGCACACGCGGCCCCGATCCCCGACGCCGCGCCGGTGATCAGCGCGACCCTTCCGTCCAGTCGTCCCGACATCTGTGCCCCTTGTTCGCTTCGGTCGATCAGTCGGCGCCGGTGAGCTCGGGCTGGGCCGCGAGCAGCGGGTCGGCGTGCACGTCGTGCTCGACGGTCTCGTCGAGCGGTCGCATGCGGTCGAACACCAGCAGCGACAGCACCAGGAACACGAGCAGGATCGCGCCACCCGCCACGACCGTCGCGCGCAGCCCGATCGCATCCGCGATCACACCCTCCACCAGCGCGCCCAGCGGCACGCCGGCGAGCAGGCCCATGAGGTAGATGGCGAGCACGCGGCCACGGTGCCCCTCGTCCACCCGGGCCTGGATCGCGGTGTTGAGCGACACCGCCACGAGCACGTACGCCACGCCCATCGAGAACAGCGCGACGAGCCCGACCGCGTACGACGGCGCGACGCCCAGCAGGATCTGTCCGGCGCCGAACAGCGCGAGACCCGCGAGCGCCATGCGCGACCGCCGCACGCGGTCGCCGTAGGCGAGGGTCAGTGCGACACCGATCACCGAGCCGACGCCGAACGCGGCGACGAGGATCCCGTACTCCGCCTTGCCCACCTCGAAGACATCTTCGGCGAGCGGCGCGGCGAGCTGCACGATGCTGCTCCCGAAGAAGCACAGCGTCGTGATCGTGACGCACGACAGCATGAGCGCCTTCCGGCTGCGCACGTAGCGCAAGCCGTCGCGGAAGTGCGCGAGCACCGTCGGCGGGTCGGTGGGCAGCGTGACCGCACGCGGGTGGATCATCAGCAGCACCGCGAGCACGAGCACGAACGTCAGCGCGTTCACCATGAACGCGGTGCTCGGGCCGAACTCCGCGAGCACCACGCCGGCGAGGAACGGGCCGAACGAGCGGGCCGCAGTGAACTGCATCGAGTTCAGTCGGATCGCGTTCAGCATCACCGCTTCGGGCACCAGCTGCGGTACGAACGACTGCCACGACGCCAGGTTGAGCCCCGACGCGAACCCCGAGATGCACAGGAGCCCGACGATCACGCCGGGCGTCGCCACGCCGCCCACCCACGTGCCCCACAGCGCGAAGGCCATGAGCATCATCACCGTCTGGCTGTAGAGCATCACCTGCTTGCGCGGGTACCGGTCGGCGAGCGACCCGGCCAGCGGCCCGACGATGAACGCGGGGCCGAACGCCATGAACGCGCTGAACCCCACCCACGCGGTGGAGTGGGTCATCTGGAAGATCACGAACGGCACCGTGATCGTCTGCATCCACGTGCCGGAGTTGGAGATGATCGCCGCCCACCAGAACAGCGCATAGTCGCGGTAGTGCATCGACGCCCACACACCGGTGTGGTGCTGCCCCGCGGGTGCCGCCGCCGTCGTCACCTGGGGTCGAACCCCTCGAGCATCCGGGCCACGTCGCCCGACCCGGCCGGCAGCGGCGTCCACGGGCCATCGGCCATCACGTCGTCCCAGGCGTCGCGCACGGCCTCGGGCGTCATCGGCCGGTCCCAGCGGTGGCCCTCGTTCACCGACACGGTCACCCGTCCGGCGTACCCACCACCGACCGAAAAGGTCTCACCGCTCGTCGTGCAGTCCTCGTGCACCAGCCAGGTGGCGACGGGCGCGACCACGTCGATCGACAGCCACTCGTGCAGCTTCGGCGAGGCCGGGATCGGCCCGAACCCGCCCGGGCGGGTCTTGGCCGACGGCGCGAGCGCGTTCACGGTGATGCCGTGCGGCGCGCCCTCGAGCGCGAGGGCGCGGGTGAGCCCGACGATCGCCATCTTCGCCGCCGAGTACCCCGCCATCCCGGCGACGCCCCACAGGCCCGCGCCCGACGACAGGTCGAGCACCCGGCCGTAGCCCTGCTCGCGCATCACCCGCCACGCGGGGCGCGTCACGTTGAAGTGGCCGCCGATCTGGCTCGCCAGCACCGGGTCGAGCAGCTCGGGGCCGTAGTCGGGCAGCTCGGCCTGGCGCACGACGCCCGCGTTGTTGATGACGACGTCGACGCGCCCGAAGGCGTCGAGCGCGGTCTGCACGATCGCGTTCCCGCCGGCCTCGGTGGCGACGGAGTCCTCGTTGACGACCGCCAGGCCACCGGCTTCGACGATCTCCCGCTGCACCTCGATCGCCGGGTTGACGGCCGGGGCGTCACCCGAGCCGTCGGTGTCGCTGATGGCGACGCCGAGGTCGTTCACCACCACCTTGGCGCCCCGCGAGGCGAGGAGGAGGGCGTAGGCCCGCCCGAGGTTGCGGCCGGCCCCGGTGATCACCGCGACACGCCCGTCCCATCGGAGCTCCCCCACGGCTCCGACGGTACCTGAAACGCGTTCTACTCGGCCTTGAGCGCCACGGCCGGGTGGGTGCGGGCCGCGGCCATCGCCGGGAGGATCGCGATCAGGTAGGCGGCGAGCAGGGCGACCGGCACCGTGAGGAGGACCTCAGCGAGCGGCACCGGCGACACGGCCACCGCGCCGAGGTCGGTCACGAACTCGTTCCACACCCACTGCCCGCCCAGCACCCCGAGCGGGAGGCCGACGGCCAGCGCGATCACCGTGATCGCGGTCGTCTGCCACATCACGGTCAGGCCGAGCTGGCGGCGAGTGAAGCCGACGGTGCGCAGGAGCGCGAGCTCGCGGCGGTGGTTGCGCACCGACGTCACCAGCACGTGCGCGAGGCACGCGAACGCGAGCAGCGCGAGCAGCAGGGCGAGGATCGTCGGGAAGTCCTGCACGTTGGAGAGGTCCTCGAGGTCGCGCGGCCGGCCCGACTCGCGCGTCGGGACGGGTTGGAGCGCGTCGCGGAACGTCACCACCTCGGCCTGCTCGTCGGCGCCCGAGCGGAAGCGGATGAGGAAGGTGTTCTGTCGAGCCGTCGGGAGCAGCCGCTCCAGCGCCTCGTAGGTGAGCAGGGCGCCGTTGCCGAGCCGGCCCTTGTCGCCGTACTCGGGGAACACCGCCTCGCCGGTGACCGTGAGGGGGATGGTCACGTCGCCGATGCGCATGGAGGTGCGGTCGCCCACCCGCAGGTCGAGGTCCTCGAGGATCTTCGACCCGAGCAGGAGCTCGTCGGGCGCGGTCGGCATGCGGCCCTTCACGATCGTGGGTGTCACCGAGCCCTTCAACTGGTCGACGGCGAGCACGTCGGTGCGGAGCGAGCCGATCTTCACCTGCGTCACCGTGCCGGCAGCGAAGCCCTGCACGTTGGGGTCGGCGTCGAACACGGGATTGAGCGTCGGGCCGAGCTCCGGCAGCGACGGTGCCCCGCTCTTGATCGTCCAGTTCCACCCGTAGAGGTGCGGCGACGCCAAGAGGTTGTCGAGCCCGGCGCGGAAGGTCCACGTGCCGGCCAGCAGCGCGACGGCCATCGACGCGCCCACGAACGCGGTCCACACCGGCACCGCCCGCGACCCGCGACCGGGATCGAGCGCGAACCGCATCCCCATCCCGACCGGTGGCGACACCGACGGGTTCGAGACGAAGCGATCGACCATCGTCGGCCGCGTGCGCTCGTCGGACGCACCCTGCGCGCGCGCCACCCGCCACGCCGCGAGCACCGACAGCGCCACGACCACCAGGATCAGCGCGACGATGCCGACGCCGACCACGAAGCCGTCGAGGTGGAGGCCGCCGTCGAGCTCGGCGCGCCGGGCGAGCCCGGTCGGGAACAGCGGCGAGCACGCGTACGCCACCACGATCGCGAGCACCGCGCCCCCGCACGCGATGAGCGCACCGCGCACCACGACGAGCGAGCCCACCTGCACGCGCGTCATGCCCAGGCCGCGCAGGATCCGGTCGTCTCCGGCCTCGAGGAACGCCTGGCGCACCAGCGCCTGCGCGACCACCAGACCGAGCGCGACGGCCAGCAGGCCGGCGAACACCAGAAGCGCGGTGGCGACCACGTCGATCGACCGCTGCACCTTGGGCGTCTGGAACTCCCGGCTGACGATGAAGCTCACGGGGTTGCCGGGCGCGAGGCGCTCCACCTCCTTGGTGAACGACGTGAGGTCGGCGCCGGGCTTCAGCTTCACCCACATGATCGGGCTGGTCACGAGCTGGCCCCGGTACGCGTCGGCGAACGCGCGGGTGAGGTGCAGCGTGGGCGACAGGTCCGGGCCGAGCGGCGGGAACTCCGCGGGCGACGCCTCGATGCCCACGACCTTGAAGGTCACGTCGGCGCCGTCGGCGAGGCGCTCGATGCTCGATGCCTCCGCTCCGGGCTCGCCGCGCAGCCGGGGCCCGAACTGCGCCAGCAGCTGGGCGGCGACGGGCAGGAAGCTCTCGGCCTTCACGAAGTGGATGCGGACCGTGCTGCCGACCTTCAGGTGCAGTCGCTCGGCGAGCTCGAAGCTCGCCGTCGCCTCGTCGAGCTTGGTCGGATCGGCGCGCCGTCCCTCCTCGATCTTCCAGCGCTCGATCGAACGACCCAGGCGGTCGTCGAGCGGGATGACCGGGAACACGTCGACCGGGCCGATCTCGCGACCGGTGTTCGTGTTGCCGGCGAAGAGGAGGCTCGCCTCGGCGTTCGACGTGAAGTCGACGTCGGGCAATGCGGCGACGTCGGCGAGGTCGACCGACCCGATGAGCCCGAAGTCGCTCTGGCCCGCCACCAGCACGTCGGCCGCGTGCTGCTCGCGCACGAACGTGGGGTACGCGTCGGTGGTGCGGCGGGCGCCGGCCACGAGGGCGATCACGAGCCCGCCGCCCACCCCCACGATCAGGGTCAGCGCCACCCACGCCGCCCAGCGGCGGCGCAGCTCGGCCCGCAGGCGCAGGAGCAGACCGGTCACGCGCTGCTCACACGATGCGCGACGAGTGGCCGGCCCAGTACGGGTCGCGCAGCTCGTGCTTGCGCAGCTTGCCGGTCGGGGTGCGCGGCAGCGTGTCGCGGAACTCGACGGTCCGGGGCGTCTCGATCGACGAGAGCGCCTCACGACAGAACGCGCGCAGGTCGTCGGCGAGCGCGGGCGACGGCTCGTGGCCGTCTTCGAGCTGGACGACCGCGTGCACGCGCTCGCCGAGGTCTTCGTCGGGCACGCCGATCACCGCCACGTCGCGCACCGCGGGATGGGTGATCAACCGGTTCTCCGCTTCCTGCGGCGAGACGTTCACGCCACCCGAGATGATGGTGAAGGCGCGACGGTCGGTGAGGTACAGGTACCCCTCGTCGTCGAGGAACCCGAGATCGCCCACCGTGGCCCGGCCCTCATCGTCGCGCGAGGCGGCGGTCGCCACGGGGTCACCGTGGTACTCGAAGAGCGGCACGCCCGAGAACCACACCTCCCCCACCTGGCCGGCGGGGAGCTCGCGGCCGTCGGGACCGAGGATGTGGAGCGCGCCCCGCATCGCCCGACCCACCGACCCCGGGTGCTCGACCCACTCGTCGGACGTGATGATCGCCAGCGCGTTGGTCTCGGTGCTGCCGTAGTACTCGTGGAGGATCGGGCCCCACCAGTCGAGCATCCGGCGCTTGATCTCGACCGGGCACGGCGCGGCCGCATGCACCACGACCTGCATCGACGAGAGGTCGGCGCCGGCACGTACGTCGTCGGGGAGCTTGAGCAAGCGCGAGAAGTGGGTCGGCACCCACTGGCTGTGCGTGACGCGGTACTCCTCGATGGCGCGCAGCGCGGCCTCGGCGTCGAAGCGGTCGAGGATCACCACGAGCCCGCCGAGGCGCTGCACGCCGAGCGAGAACGACAGCGGTGCGGAGTGGTAGAGCGGTGCGGGCGAGAGGTACACGGTGTTCGCGTCGACGCCGTACAGCCGCTCGAGCATCGCCGCGAACGGATGGTCGTCGTCGGGGCCGACGCCGGGCAGCGGGCGCAGCACACCCTTCGGGTGGCCGGTCGTGCCCGACGAGTAGAGCATCGACCACCCGCACGTGGTGCCGTCGATCGGCGTGGCGGGCTGTGCAGCGACCGCGTCCTCGTAGGACTCGAAGCCCTCGGCGACGCCGTCGAGCATCAACCACCGCTGCACGTTGGGGCACCGGGCGCGCACCGCGGCCGCGACGTCGCGCTGGGCCCACGAGCTGACGAACACGCGCGCGCCGCAGTCGTCGACGATCGCCACCACCTCGTCGGGCGTGAGGTGCGTGCTGACCGGCGTGTAGTACAGGCCGGTGCGGTCGCCCGCCCAGCAGACCTCGAGGAACCGGGGGTGGTTCTCGAGGAGCAGGGCGTAGTGGTCGCCGGTGCCGAGGCCCTCGCCGGCGAGCAGGTGGGCGAACCGAGTGGCCCGCTCGTCGAGCTCGCCGTAGGTGACCACGGCGCCGGTCGCCGCCATCACCTGCGCCGGGGCGTCCGGCCGTTGGGCGGCGTGGCTGCCGACGTGCATCGGGCGCGGAGGCTAGAACAGACGCCCTATGGGGGATGCACCAGCAGCGCGTGAGGTTGCGACCGGACTCCGGTTCCCGGAGGGCCCGGTGGCCATGCCGGACGGCAGCACGCTCGTCGTGGAGATCGAGCGAGGGACGCTCTCCCGGATCGCGGCCGACGGCACCGTCACCGTGGTCGCCGACCTCGGCGGTGGACCCAACGGCGCCGCGATCGGACCCGACGGCGCCTGCTACGTGGTGAACAACGGCGGCTTCAAGTGGACCGACATCGGCGACATGCGGATCCCGATGGACCTCTCCGACCACTCCAGCGAGCCCGAGAACTTCGAGGGCGGTTGGGTGGAACGGGTCGACCTCACCACCGGTGAGCACACCACGCTCTACGACGGCGTGGGCGGCCACCGCTTCCGCAGTCCCAACGACATCGTGTTCGACGCCGAGGGCGGGTTCTGGTTCACCGACCTCGGCAAGGTGCGCCACCGCGACCTCGACAAGGGCGGTCTCTACTACGCGAAGCCCGACGGCTCGTCGGTCATCGAGGTGACGCACGGCCTGTACGGAGCGAACGGCGTCGGCCTCTCGCCGGAGGGCGACCGGGTGTACGTGGCCGAGAGCTTCACGGGCCGGCTCGTCGGGTGGGACCTGGAGGCACCGGGCGTGGTGAAGGCCGGGCCGCGCAACCTCTGCGCGACGCTCGGGCACTTCGACTCGCTCGCGGTCGAGGAGGACGGCACCGTCGTGGTCGCGGCCATCGGCGACGGGCTCTGCGTGATCCGCCCCGACTGGAGCCACGAGTACGTGAAGATCCCCGACCCGTTCACGACGAACATCTGCTTCACCGGCGAGGACATGCGCACCGCGCTCGTCACCGGCTCGGGCGGCGGGAAGCTCTTCGCGCTGGAGTGGCCGCGACCCGGGCTCAAGCTCACGTATGGCTGACGCGCCGATGACGACCCTCGCCGAGCACATCCGAGCGCGCGCGGCCGAAGCCGACCGCACCGCGCTGCGGTTCGAGGACCAATCGTGGACGTGGGGCGAGTGGCTCGAGGCGGTCGCGACGCGTGCCGCCTATCTCGAGGCGACGCTGCGGCCGGACGCGCCGCAGCACGTCGGCGTGCTGTTCGACAACGTGCCCGAGATGACGATGTGGCTCGCGGCCGTCGCGCTCACCGGCACGGTCGTGGTGGGCATCAACCCGACCCGCCGCGGTGCCGAGCTCGAGCGCGACATCACCCACACCGACTGCCAGCTCGTCGTCACCGACACCGGCTACCACGGGCT
>CAZKTS010000248.1:0-15068 GCA_964555735.1 uncultured Bifidobacteriaceae bacterium | reverse complement strand
TCTTACCGCACCGTTTCACCCTTGCCTGTGCCGCACCGAGGTGCGGCCATCGGCGGTCTGTTCTCTGTGGCACTGTCCTGCGGGTCGCCCCGACTGGGTGTTACCCAGCACCGTGCCCTGTGGAGTCCGGACGTTCCTCGGGCCGGTCACTCCACTCCGAAGAACGGGGTCCCGACACGCGGCCGCCTGGCCGACTCACCACCGCTCCCAGTGTCCCACGCGTCCGCCGCGGGCGCCGTCGTCCCGGGGCGTTCGCCCGAACTGGGTGATGCGGCAGCTTCGGCCCCGGACGAGGATCATGAGCGCAGTGCCGGTGGACGGCGCGAACCGCACCGAGGAGCAGGGATGCCACGCCAGTTCCAGGGCAAGATCGAGGTCGACATCCGGGACGCGACGCCGGACTGGGAGCCCTTCCTGCCCCCCAAGGCGCCGGAAGGTTCCCCGAACGTCCTCTTCATCACATGGGACGACGTGGGCTACGGAACCATGGACGTGTTCGGCGGACCGGTGAAGACGCCGACCATGCAGCGGATCGCCGACATGGGCGTGCGCTTCTCCAACTTCCACACCACCGCGCTCTGCTCCCCGACCCGATCGTCGCTGCTGACCGGGCGGAACGCGACGAGCAACGGCATGGCCACCATTGCCGAGTTCAGCTCCGGCTTCCCCGGCATCTCGACGCGGATCCCGTTCGAGAACGGGTTCATCTCCGAGGTGCTCGCCGAACGCGGGTACAACACGTACTGCGTCGGCAAGTGGCACCTCACGCCCGGTGAGGAGTGCAACCTCGCGGCGTTCAAGGGGCGCTGGCCGTTGGGGCGCGGCTTCGAGCGCTTCTACGGGTTCCTCGGCGGTGAGTCGAACCAGTGGTACCCGGACCTCGTGCGCGACAACAGCCAGATCGACGCGCCGGCCACGCCCGAGGAGGGCTACCACCTCTCGAAGGACCTCGCCGACCAGGCGATCCGGATGATCCAGGACGCGAAGGTCATCGACCCCGACAAGCCCTTCTTCATGTACCTCTCGCCCGGCTGCGCGCACGCGCCGCACCACGTGTTCCAGGAGTGGGCCGACAAGTACAAGGGAACGTTCGACGAGGGCTACGAGGCGATCCGTGCCGGCATCCTGGCGCGGCAGAAGGAGCTGGGCCTCCTCCCCGACGACACCGAGCTGTCGCCCATCAACCCGCACGGCGAGCCCACGAGCACGGGGCCGGACGGCCAGCCGTGGCCCGCACTCGACACCGTCCGTCCGTGGGACTCGCTGAGCGCCGACGAGCAGCGGCTGTTCACCCGCATGGCCGAGGTGTTCGCCGGCTTCGTCTCGTACACCGACGACCAGCTCGGGCGCGTCCTCGACTTCCTCGAGGAGACGGGTGAGCTCGAGAACACGATCATCGTCGTGACATCCGACAACGGCGCGTCAGGGGAGGGTGGTCCGAACGGGTCGTTCAACGAGTGGCGCTTCTTCAACGGCGTCCCGGACACGACCGAGACGACGCTCCCCCACATCGATGACCTCGGCACGCCACGCGCGTACAACCACTACTGCACCGGTTGGGCTTGGGCCTTCGACACCCCGTTCCCGTACTGGAAGCGCTGGGCCGGCTACGAGGGTGGCGTCACCGACATGTGCTTCATCGCGTGGCCGAAGCAGATCAAGGCGTCGAAGGACGTCCGGCACCAGTACGTGCACGCGGTCGACATCGTGCCGACGGTCTACGACCTCCTCGGCATCGACGCGCCCGACGTGATCAAGGGCTACCCGCAGAGCCCGATCGAGGGCGAAAGCTTCGCGGCCGCGCTCACCGACCCGAGCGCACCGGAGAAGCAATCGCAGTTCTACACGATGCTCGGTCAGCGCTCGATGTACCACGACGGCTGGCTCGCGACCGCGGTGCACCCGCCGCTGTCGGGCTGGTCCAACTACGCGCACGACGTGTGGGAGCTGTACCACCTCGCCGAGGACCGCTCGCAGTCGAAGGACCTCGCGGCGAGCGAGCCCGACAAGCTCGACGAGCTGAAGAGCCTGTGGTTCTACTACGCCGGCATCTACAACGGACTGCCGCTCGACGACCGCTCCGCGCTGGAGCAGGTGCTCGCCGAGCGCCCACACGGCGGACCGGACCGCGATCGCTACGAGTACTACCCGGGGACGTCGGACGTGCCCGAGGCCGCGGGCGTGGTGATCAACGGGCGTTCGTACACGATCGCCGCGGGCGTCGACGTCGAGTCGGCGGACGCCGAGGGAGTGCTGTACGCGCACGGCGGCGTCGCGGGCGGCCATAGCCTCTACGTGAAGGACCGCAAGCTGCGGTACACGTTCAACTGGATCGGCACCGAGCTCTACGACGTCATCGCCGACCGCGAGCTCACGCCGGGCAAGCATGTGCTGACCGCAGCCTTCGAGTCGGCCGGCGCGAGCACGGACGCTTCCCGGCCGGGCTTCGCCGGGACGCTCTCGCTGTACGTCGACGGCGACCAGGTGGGCAGCGGCGAGATCGTCACCCAGCCGGGCAACTTCTGCCTCGTCGGCGACGGCATCTGCGTCGGGCGTGACAGCGCGTCGCCGGTGTCGCCGGAGTACACCGCGCCGTTCCCGTTCACCGGCGGCACGATCGACAAGGTCGTCGTCGACGTCTCCGGCGACCGCTACGTCGACCACCAGGCCCAGGTCGCCGCCTGGTTCTCCATCGACTGACCCGCCGCGGCGAGAGGCCGTCAAGGGCCGCTTCTTGGCACGATCCGACAGTCCATATGACACTCAACGTGCCAAGAACCGGCTGTCGCCCTCGATTCGGCTCTGGCCCTTGATCTGGGGCTACTCGCGGACGTCGAGGTCGTACTCATACCAGGTGCTGCGGGTGGCGCCGGTGCGGTCGTAGAGGCGCTGGGCGGTGGCGTTGTCGGGCGCGGTGCTCCACACGAGGGCTCCGACGCCGCGCTCACGCGCGACGCCGACGGCCGCGTCGAGCAGCGCGCGTCCGGCGCCGGTGCCACGAACGGCGGGAAGGACGTAGAGGTCATGCAGGCACACGACGTCGCGCGCTTCCACCGTGTCGGCCCGCCAGTGCAAACAGGCGTACCCCACGAGCGCGCCGTCCAGCCGAGCGCCCAGGAGCGCCCCGACCGGGCTCGGCGTGACGAACTGCCGGAAGTACACGTCGTTGCGGGCGGCGTCGGGCTCGACCTCGTAGAAGCGCTGGTAGTCGGCCACCAGCGGCAGCAGCTCGTCGTAGTCATCGAGGGTGATCGCGCTGACGACGACGCTCACGACGGCTCCGCCGCGAGCACCTCGGCCGCCGCGCGCTCGCCCGACTGCACGGCACCGTCCATGTAGCCACTCCAGACCGTCGCGGTCTCGGCACCCGCCCAATGGATGCGCCCGATCGGGGCGCGCAGCGCCGAACCGAACTGGGTCCAGACACCGGTCGGGAAGTGCGCGCCGTAGCAGCCGCGCGTCCACTCCTCGGCCGACCAGTCGCGCTCGACGAACGCGGTCGGCGCCAGGGCGCGCGGGCCGAAGAACGCGGCGAGGCTCTCGAGCACCGCCGCGCGCCGCTCGTCGGCGCTCACCCGACCGAAGGCACGGGCGTTCGCGCCCTCGAGGAACGAGAGCAGCACACCGGGGCGACCCGACGGCGGCGAGTTGTCGAACACCACGCGCACCGCGCCGCGGTCGGCCGTCGCCTGGCCGGTCAGGCCCTCGGAGCGCCAGAACGGCTCGTCGTAGACCGCGTGGCACTTGATGACCGAGCCCGCCGGCACACGCTGCGTCAGCTGATCCCGGTGCGCGGGCAGCGCCGGCTCGTACCGGATCCGCGAGGTGAGCGTCGGCGGGATCGCGACCACGACCCGGCGGGCCACGACGAGCAACGAGTCGGTGAGCACGGTCACCGCGTCCTCGGCGCGGTCGATGCGCCGCACCGGCTGCGCGAGGCGCACGCGGTCACCAAGGGTGTCCGCCATGCGGAGCGGTACGAGCTGCGAGCCGCCGACGAACCGGTCCTGCTGCGCGCCGCCTCGCGTGCCGGCAAGGACGTCGACGCCGCCGCCGGAGTGCGTGTAGAAGAGCGCGTGGAGCAGCGAGTAGCCGGACGGCTCGGCCGCGAACACCGCCGCCGAGTAGAGGCGGAAGAGGTCGGCCGCGCCACGAGTGGCGGTGTTGCGACGGATCCACGTCTCGAACGTCTGGCCGTCCCACACGTCCGCGCGGTCGGCAGCCCACGGCGCGTCGAGCGGGATCCGCCGGGCGAGACGGTCGAAGCGCGTCTGCGCCTGCGCCATGTCGGAGAGCACGAACGGGCTGATCCGCGGGATGGTGCCGCGGTAGCGGGCGAGCCGTCCGCCGAAGTGCAGGAGGTGCTCACCATCGTTGTGGGTGGGGAAGGTCTCGAGCCCGAGCTCCTCGACGAGGCGCGCCATCCGGAGCTGCGTGGGCCCGATCCACTGGCCGCCCAGCTCCACCACCGTGCCGTCGTCGAGCTCGTGGTTGAGCACCCGGCCACCAACCCGGTCCCGGGCCTCGAGCACGACCACGTCGCGCCCGGCGGCCGCGAGCTCCCGAGCCGCAGTCAGTCCGGCGAGCCCCGCGCCCACGACGCAGACGTCGGTCTCCACCCGTTCGGCCACGACCGCTCACGATAGAGGGGTGCGGGGCCCGGGCCCCCGGCCTTCTAGGGTTGGCGCCCATGTCGCCCCACGCCGATCCCGCCGACGCCGCGCTGGCCGTCGCCGAACGGGCGCTGCTCGACGAGCGCCGACCCCTCACCCGGAACGAGGTCGACGCCGTCGCCGCGGTGCCGCTCGAGCGCCTGCCCGACCTCGTGGCGCTCGCGCACCGGGTCCGGCTCTCGTACTGCGGTCCGGAGGTCGAGCTCGAGAGCCTCATCAACGCCAAGTCGGGGGCGTGCCCCGAGGACTGCGCCTTCTGCTCCCAGTCGGTGCGCTACAGCACCGACGTGGACGTCTACCCGTTCCTCGACCTCGACGAAGTCCTCGCCGCGGCGCGGGCCACGCGCGACGCCGGCGCGACCCAGTTCTGCATCGTCGTCGCGGTGCGAGGCCCGGAGGAGCGGCTGCTCCGCAAGGTGATCGACGCCACCGAAGCCGTGCAGCGTGAGACCGGCCTCGAGGTCGCGGTCTCCCTCGGGCTGCTCCGGCCCGAGCAGGCCGAGCGGCTCGCCGCCGCCGGGGTCCGTCGCTACAACCACAACCTCGAGACCTGCCGCGAGATGTTCCCCACGATCTGCACCACGCACAGCTACGACGACCGCGTGGCGACGGCCCGCATGGCCATGGACGCGGGCATGGAGCTGTGCTCGGGCGGCATCCTCGGCATGGGCGAGACGCTCGAGCAGCGGATCGACTTCGCGTTCGAGCTCGCCGAGCTCGCGCCGTGCGAGGTGCCGATCAACTTCCTCATGCCGTCGGGCACGCCGCTCGGCGAGGAGCGACGGCTCAGCGCCCGCGAGGCCCTCCAGGCGATCGCGCTCTACCGGCTGGTCCTGCCCTCGACGTGGCTGCGCCTCGCGGGCGGTCGCGAGCTGGTGCTCGGCGAGCTGCAGGCGATGGGTCTGCTCGCCGGGGCCAACGCGCTGATCGTCGGCAACTACCTCACCACCGGCGGGCGGCCGGCCGAAGAGGACCGCGCGCTGCTCGACGCGCTCGGGATGCCGGTGGCCGAGGGCCCCGGCGAGGGTCGCTTCATCGTCGACGGCCACGGCGGCCACGCGCTCCCGGCGAAGCCCCCGCGCACCACCATCCCGGTCACCACCGCCTGACCCCGCACGCTCCTTCGCGTCAGCGCATCAGGACACCGGCGTCTCGTTCCAGCTGAGGAGGACGGGCGCGCCGGTGGGGCCGGTGGCGATGCGGGAGACGGATGCGACGTCGAGGCGCATGCGCCAGCTCAGCTCGGGACCCGACCCGAGCGCCCACGCCGCCGCCGCCTTGATCGGTGACACGTGGCTCACCGCGACGACGACCTCGTCGCCGGCGCGCTCGAGCAGCTCGGCCATGCACCCGGCGACGCGCCGCTGCACGGCGGCGAGGCTCTCGCCGCCGGGCGGCGCGAACGCCGGCTCCTCGCGCCAGCGCATCCAGGTCTCCAGCGGGACGTCGGCGAGCGGACGCTCGTCCCATTCCCCGTAGTCGAGCTCGAGCAGGCGGTCGTCGGGCTCGACGGCCAGCCCCCACGGCGCGGCGATCGCGGCCGCGGTCTCGCGGGTCCGTCGGAGCGGGCTGCACACGATCGCGAGCGGCGCGCGATCGAGCACGGTGGCGAGGCCGCGGGCCTGCTCGCGTCCGGTCTCGTCGAGCGGCGGGTCGGCGCGCCCCAGGAGCAGCCCGGCCCGGTTCGCCTCGGTCCGCCCGTGGCGGACCAGCACGATCACGACGGGCCCGGCTCGGTCTGCTCGCGCAGCCGGCCCGTGTGGATGAGCTCGGCACGCGGCCCCGGGAGGTAGAGGTCGAACTGCCCGACTACCCACCAGCACGCGACGAGCCCGACGAGCTCCTCGATGAGCACGACCCACCAGGCGGGCAGCAGGGCGTCGCCGGGGAACTCGGTGCCGAACAGCGGCCACCAGAACGTGTCGCCCTGCGTGAAGGCACCGGAGAGGATCAGCCCGGCGAACACGCCGATCGGCAGGCACAGGAGCCGGCGGCGGAGCAGCCGCGACCCGCCCGCCGTGCCCACCATCACGCCGACCAGCAGCAGCACGGGGAACAGCAGGGTGTGGCCGAACGCGCGCTCGCCGAACGGGAGGTCGACGAGCAACGGCAGCATCGAGCCCAGCGCGATGAGGCGGTAGTCGACGCCGACGCTGCGGAAGATGTTGGCCACCAGCAGCACCGACATCCCGATGTACCAGACGAACATCTCTTCCGCTTTCGGCGCTACGCGTCGGGCCGCTCGGCGTCGAGCGCGGCGTTCACGAGCAGGTCGGCGTCGACGTTGTCCTCGCGGCGCACATGCGCGATGTCCCGGTGCTCGTAGGCACCGAGCAGCTCGCACGCCCGCTTGCAGAGCGGACGCAGGTGCGCCTGCTTCACCTTCCAGTTCCCTTGCACCTGCTGCACCACGAGCATCGAGTCGGCCCGCACCTGCACGCCGCGCGCCGGGAACGCCCGCGCGGCCTCGAGCCCGGCGATGAGCGCCTGGTACTCGGCGACGTTGTTGGTGGTCTCCCCGATGCGCTCGCTCACCGTCGCGAGCACCTCGGGCGGATCGGTCGACGGATCGAGCACCACCGCGCCGATCGCGGCCGGCCCGGGGTTGCCGCGCGCGCCGCCGTCGCAGAAGATCGTGATCAGCTCGCGCTCGGGCTCGCTCACGGCACCAGGATCGTGCCGCAGTTGTCGCAGTAGGCGATCTCGTCGTCGGCGCCGCTGCGGATGCGCTCGACCTCGGTCGAGGGCACCGTGAGGTGGCACCCCTGACACGTCGCCCCCACGAGCCGCGCGGCACCGACGCCGTTGGCCTTCACCCGCGCCGACTCGTACGCCGCGACGAGGTCGGCATCGATGCCCGCCACCACCTCGTCGCGCGCCTCGCGCTCGACCGCAGCCTCGGCGTCGATCGCGGCCTCGGCTTCGGTCAGCATCTGCCGCGCGGTGGTGGCCGCCGTGCTCGCCGCTGCGAGCTCGCCGTCGAGCACACCGATGCGCTCGTCCAGCGGCTCGCGCCGTTCCATCGCCACGATCTGGCGGTCCTCGACCTGGCGCTGGTGCCGCTTGAGCGACTCGACGTCGGTCTGGAGCGCCTGGAGCTCGCGGGGCGAGGTGATCTCGCCCGAGTAGAGCTTCGCCTCGGCCTGGCCGGCCTGGTCCGCCAGCAGCCGCGCCTCGTGCTCGAACTTGGTCTCCTCGCGCGAGATCTCGTCGCGCTCGGCCCGCGTGCGCTCGAGGCTCGCCTCGAGCTCGACGACCCGGGCGTCGGCCGCCGCGCACGCGTCGCGCTCGGCGAGGGTCTCGCGTCGGTGGCGCAGCCGGTCGAGCGCGAGGTCGCGCTCGTGGAGCGCGAGAAGGGGCTCGAGTCGGCTCACACCGCCGACCCTACGCGCCGGATGGCGCGCCGGTGGATCCGGTGCTCAGGGTCAGGGCGGAGGGGCCGTCGTCGTCGTCGGCAGCGTCGGCACCGTGATCACCGGCTTGGTGGTCGGCGTCGTCGGCTGCACCACCACGGTGGGCGGCGCGACCGTGGGCACGGTCTCGCCCGGGAACAGGTCGCCGGAACCCGCGACGCGACCGTTCTCGGTGATCGCCGCACCCGGTCGCGCGCACGACGGGCCGGGGGGCGGGAAGGGCACGACGGGCTGGTCGGCGAGCGCGGCGTCCATGAAGCGCTTGAAGATGGTGGCGGGGATGTTGCCGCCGAAGCCCGCGCCGGGGATGCGGCCGGCCGCGTTGCCGTGCCAGACGAACGCCGCGAGCTGCGGGGTATAGCCGAGGAAGTTCGCGTCGGCGCGGTTGTCGGTGGTGCCGGTCTTGCCGGCCGCGGGACGCCCGGCGAGGCCCTTGCCCGACGCGGTCCCGCCGCCCTTGAACACGCCCTGCATGATGTCGGCCTGGCACGCCGCGTTCTCGGCCGTCATCGCCCGGTCACCCGGCACCTGCGCCGCGTCCCAGATCACCTGGCCGTCCGGCCCGACGATCTTGCTCACGAACGTCGGCGAGTGGTGGATGCCGCCGCTGGCGATGGTCGACGCGACCGTGGCCATCTCGAGCATCGTCGTCTCGACCGCGCCGAGGGTCAGGGTCAGGACCGGCTTGAGCGTGTCCTGGGTGAGGCCCATCTTCTTGGCCTGCTCGATCACCTTGTTGAAGCCCACCGAGAGCTCGAGCCGGGCGAACGCGCAGTTGATGGAACCCGCGGTGGCCTGGCGCAGCGTGGTGATGCTGCCGCCACCACCCTCGGCGTTCTGGGTGCGCCCGTAGGTGCCGAACGAGCACGGCGAGCGGCCGTCGATCTTGTCGTTGGGCGAGTAGCCGCTCTCGAGCGCGGCGGCGAGCGTGATCGCCTTCCACGTCGATCCGGCTTGGCGACCCGGGTAGCTGGTCGCGATGTTGTACTGGCTCTGCTCGAAGCCCGGGCCGGCGACCATCGCCTTCACCGCGCCGGTGCTCGGGTCCATGGCCACGATCACGCCGGTGAACCCGGCCGCTGCGGACGCGAGGCCGGAGTCCATCGCCGCCTGGGCGTCGGCCTGGAGCTTGGGGTCGAGCGTGGCGTAGATCTTGAGGCCGCCCTTCAGCACCGCGTCCTGGCGCTCCTTGGGCGTCTTGCCGAGCACCTCGAACATGGGGTCGTTGAACAGGCGGTCCTGCACCTCTTCGGCCCACGAGGTCTTCGGGCGCAGCTCGGCTTCAGGCTTGAGCGTCGGGAGCGGCTCCGCGTTCGCGGCGTCGGCCTGCTCCTGGGTGATGTAGCCCTGGTCGACCATCTGCTCGAGCGCGAGCTTGCGGCGGGCCGCCGCGCCCTCGGGGTTCACGAACGGGTTGTTGCCCTCGGGGTTGTTGATGAGGCCGGCGAGGAGCGCCGCCTGCCCGACCGTCACCTGCGACAGGTCGACCGCCGGCACCACGCCGAACGGGCTCTGCACGAGGAAGAAGCGCTCGACCGCGGCCTTCACGCCGTAGGAGCCCTGCCCGAAGTACACGGTGTTGAGGTACTGCTCGAGGATCTCGTTCTTCGAGTACTTCTCGTTGAGCCGGATGGCCAGCACGACCTCGCGGATCTTGCGGTTGATGTCGCGCTTGTTGGTGAGGATGCGGTTCTTCACCAGCTGCTGGGTGATCGTCGAACCACCCTGCTCGATCTCGCCCGAGGTGAGGTTCTTGATCGCGGCGCGCAGGAGCGCGTTGGGGTCGATGCCGTCGTTCTCCCAGAACGTCTGGTCCTCGACCGCGATCACCGCGTCCTGGAGGATCTTCGGCACCTGGTCGAGGGTCACCTCTTCGCGGTTCTGCGTGCCGAGCACGGCCATCACGCCACCGGCGGAGTCGTAGATCGTGGAGCGCTGGTCGAGCGCGCTGAGGTCCTTGACCGCGTTGCTGGTGTAGTGCTCGCTCGCGACGAGCGTGGCCGCGCCGGGGATGAGGGCCGCCAGGCAAGCGCCGACGGCCACACCGCCGACGACGATGGTGATGATCAGGGCGCGAACCGCGCTCGGGAGCTTCCTCATGAGGCGCTCCATGCTTGCATACCGGGTCCCCGCATCCGCATCAGGCGAGAGAACGCTCGTGGGCGCCGCCGAGTTCCCGAGGACCCGGCCCGGGCCCGGACGGCGTCGCCAGGCGGTGTCACACCCCGTCGGTAGCCTCGGCCACGATGGCCGCGGCGGACCACCCCACCCTCTTCTCCCCCGACTTCTCCACCGATGCGGCCGACCCGGGCGCGGCCGTGCCCACGGCGGCTCCGGTGCGGATGGTCCCCGTGGGCGAGCCGGCACGGGAGGCCCTGTGGGCCGCGGTGGGTGACGCCCAGGCCGGTGACCCCCTCGCCCCCGTCACGGTCGTGGTGCCGTCCAACTACGCGGGACTCTCGCTGCGGCGGGCGCTCGGGCGGCGCGGCGGCTTCCTCGACGTCCACTTCGCGGTGCTCGAGCACCTCGCCGAGCTGCTCGGCGGTCCTGCCCTCGCCGCCACCGGCCGTCGTCCCCTCGCCGGGCCGCTTCGCACCGAGGCCGTGCACGCCGCACTCCTCGCCGACCCCGGACCGTTCGCGACGGTGGCCGACCACCCCTCCACGGCCACCCGCATCGCCGCAACCTTCCGCGACCTGCGCCGGGCCGGGCTCGAGCCACCGCTCACCGTGCTCGACGGCCGCGGCGAGCGGAGCGCGACCGTGGCCCGCCTCTACGCCGACTTCCGCGATCGCACCGCCTCCTTCTACGACGACGAGGACCTCCTCGCCGCGGCCGCCGACGCGGTGCGCGCGGGTGCCACCGCCGACGCGGTGGGATCCGTGGTGGTGCACCTGCCGAGCGACCTCTCCGTGGCCGCGACCGCGCTCGTGCACGCGCTGGTCGACGCCGGGTGGGCCACGGTGATCCTCGGCCTCACCGGGCGCGCCGAGGCCGATGCCGCCACCCTCACCCTCGGGGCTGCGATCGGCGCTGACGGCAGCGGCAGCGACGCGGTGGACGCGCCCGAGCCGCGCGCCAGTGCCGTCGTCAGCGCGGCCGACCCGGAAGACGAGGTCCGAGCCGTCGTGCGCCGCGTCGTCGCGGCGGCCGAGGCCGGCCGGCCGCTCCACGAGCTCGCGGTGCTGTACCGCCTCGACGAGCCGTACGCCCGCCTCGTGCCCGAGCAGCTCGCGGCCGCGGGCATCGAGTGGAACGGCCCGTCGCCGCGCCGGCTCGCCGAATGTGTCGTCGCACGCGTCCTCCTCGGCGTGCTCCACCTCGCCGACGACGACCTCGCCCGCGACGACGTCGCCGCGTGGCTGGCCAGCGGCCCGATCCGCGACGAGCGCGGCCAGCGGGTGCCCGCGGCGCGGTGGGATGTCGTCTCGCGCGAAGCGGGCGTCGTGCGCGGGGCCGACCAGTGGGCCGACCGTCTCGCACGCCACCGAGGGGCGCTCGAGCAACGGCTCGAGGCGGCTCGCCAGGACGACGACCGTCCCGGCCTCGCGGCACGGCTCGAGGGCGACCTCGCGACCGTGGACGCGCTCGCCGCCTTCGTGGCCGACGTCGCCGAGCGTGCCACGCCGCCCGCGGCGTCCACGTGGGCGGCCCACACCCAATGGGCCGCCGCGCTCGTGCAGCACTACCTCGGCGGCCCGGAGGCGCGCCTCGGTCGGTGGCCCGCCGAGGAGCTCGACGCGAGCCGCCGGGTCGATGCGATCCTCGGCGGCCTCGCCATGCTCGACGAGCTGGGGACCCCGGTCGACGTCGGGCGCTTCCGCCGGGCGCTCGCCCAGGAGCTCGACGTGCCGCTCGGCCGCGTCGCGCGCTTCGGGACCGGCGTGTTCGTCGGACCGCTCGCCACCGCCGACGCCACCACGTTCGACGAGGTCTTCGTGCTGGGAGCCGCCGAGGGCACCTTCCCACCCCGAGGGCGTGAAGACCCGCTGCTCCCCGACGCCGACCGCCGGCTGCTCGCGGGCATGCCGTTGCATGCGGACCGCCGGGCCGGCGAGCTGCGCACCTACCTCGGCGCACTCAGCGCGGCGCCGACGCGCACGTTGGGCTTCCCGCGCGCCGATCCCCGTGCGCAGCGCAAGCGGCTGCCGGCCCGCTGGCTGCTCGAGTCCGCGTCCGCGCTCGAAGGCACCGAGCTCGGGGCCGAGTCCTTCCTCACCCTCGGAGACCGCGGATGGCTCACGGTCGTGCAGTCGTTCGAGCACGGCGTCGGCGAGGACTCGGTCGCCGGATCCATCACCGAGCACGACCTCCGCGCGCTCGCCGAGTGGCGTGGTGCGGCGCGCCCGTTGCGCGACCATCCGCTCACCACCGGTGCGTTCGGGGCCGGAGTCGCGATGCTCGACGCGCGCGCCTCCCGAGCGCTCACACCGTTCGACGGCGGCATCGCGGGTTCGGCACTCACCCCCGACGCCGGCCACGCCATCTCCCCCACCGCGCTCCAGGACTGGGCGACCTGCCCGTTCCGGTACCTGCTCGGTCGCGTCCTGCGCGTCCGCGAGGTGCCCAAGCCGGAGGCAACCGACACGATCAGCGCGCTCGACGAAGGCACGCTCATCCACGAGATCCTCGAGCGCTTCATCGGCGAGGCGCGACCACGCGTCTCACCCGATGAACCCTGGGACGCCGACGACGCCCGGCTGCTCGCCGAGGTCACGGTGGCGGCCTGCGACGACGCCGAGCGTCGCGGCATCACCGGTCGCCCGCTCCACTGGCGGCTGGCCAAGCGACGCATCGTGAACGCCGCGGCCCGATTCCTGGTCGTCGACACGATCACCCGCGCGCAGCTCGGGGTCGTGCCGTCCGGAGCCGGTCTCGAGGTCGCGTTCGGTGATGCAGCGACTCCCGTCAGCCTCACGCTTCCCGGTGGCCGCGCGGTGGCCTTCCGTGGCCGCATCGACCGCGTCGATCACGCACCCGACGGCTCGCTCGCCGCGGTCTACGACTACAAGACCGGCCGGCCCCAGGGCGTCGATGCGGAGGACCCGGTCGACGGCGGCCGCAAGCTCCAGCTGCCCGTGTACGCGCTCGCGGCCCGCGCGCAGGGCGCCACCGCCGCCCGGGCCTTCTACTGGAACACGCGCGCGGCGATCGACGCCGCCGTCGTCGAGTTCCCGGTCGACGACGCTCGTTTCACCGAGGTCGTCGGCGGCATCATCGAGGGGATCGATGCCGGCTGCTTCATCGCCTACCCCGGCGAGACCAGCTACCGGCCTGCGCTCGGCGACACCTTCGACAACTGCGCCTACTGCTCCTACGACCGCCTGTGCGCACCCGATCGCCTCGGCGCATGGGACCGGAAGCAGGGGGAGCCCGCGGTGGCCCCGTTCCTCGCGCTGGACCGCGACGACGAGTGCGCCGACGACGGGAGCGACGCATGACGTCGGTCCCGGTCGACCAGGCCGCACGCGACGTCGTGCGGTCCGAGCACGACCTCAGCGTCTTCGTGGAAGCCGGCGCGGGCACCGGGAAGACCACCGCGATCGTGGCCCGCGTCGTGGCGATGGTCGCGTCGGGCTGGCTCGAGCTGCGGCAGCTCGCGGCCATCACCTTCACGGAGGCCGCCGCGGCCGAGCTCCGCGACCGGATCCGAGACGCGCTGGAGCGGGTCGCCGACGGGCGCGACGACCCGGCGCTCGGCCCGATCGAGCGGGAGCGCTGCGCCGTGGCGCTGCACCAGCTCGACGAAGCCGCCCTCACCACGCTGCACGGCTTCGCGCAGCGGATCCTCGCCGAGCACCCGCTCGAGGTCGGCCTGCCACCGGGCTTCGAGGTGCTCGACGAGATCCAGGCCCGCCTCGCGTTCGAGCAGCGCTGGTCGGCGTTCGTCGACGACCTCTACGCCGACCCTGCGCTCGAACCCACGTTGCTGCGCGGCCTGGCGTTCGGCGTGGGCCCCGCGCTCCTCCACGACGTCGCCCGGACGCTCGACGACCATCACGACCGCCTGCGCCCGGTCGAGGCCGACGACCCGCCGCTGCCGCCACTCGACGCCGACGCGGTCATCGCGATCCTCGACGAGCTGCGCACGCTCCGCTCGTGCTGTGTGAGTGGCGACGACCTCCTCGCCGCGCACCTCGACCGCCTGCTCCCATGGCGCGAGCAGCTCGCGGCCGCCACCGACGAGCTCGACCTCGTCGAGCGCCTGCTCGACCATCCTCCGAAGCTCGCGGCGCGCAAGGCGGGTCGGAAGCCGAGCTGGTCCGTCGACATCGACGAGGTTCGTGCGGCCACCGTCCGACTCGAGACGACGGTCCACGAGACGATCCAGGCGCAGCGCGTGTTCGTGCTCGACGTGCTCGCGAGCCGGGTGATCGGCTTCGTGCTCGCCGCTGCGGACGCGCGCCGCGACGCCGGCACCCTCGAGTTCCACGATCTCCTCGTGCACGCGCGCAACCTGCTGCGGGACGACGCGAGCGTGCGCGATGCCGTCGCCGCCCGGTATCGGTGCATCCTCCTCGACGAGTTCCAGGACACCGACCCCCTCCAGATCGAGCTCGCGCTCCTGCTCACCACGACCGACGACGATCCCGCGTCGAAGCCGTGGTCGGCGCTCACGCCGCGTCCAGGGGCCCTCGTGGTGGTCGGCGACCCGAAGCAGTCGATCTACCGCTTCCGCCGGGCCGACCTCCGCGTGTACCACCAGGCGCGCGAGCAGCTCGGGTTGCGCACCGAGTCGCTCGTCGAGAACTTCCGGTCGGTGCCCGGCATCCTCGACTTCACCAACACCGTGTTCGCCGGGCTGCTCGACGAGCTTCCCGGCGTGCAGGCCGCGCACGTCGACCTCCACGCCCACCGCGAGGCGATCGACGGCGAGCTCCCGGTGTCGCTCTTCGGCGGGGTGTCCACCGAGAACGTGGCCGAGGTGCGCGAGCTCGAGGCCGCCGACGTGGCTGCCGTGGTCCGCGCGATCAAGGACGAC
>CAZKTS010000247.1:0-10065 GCA_964555735.1 uncultured Bifidobacteriaceae bacterium | reverse complement strand
TAGGCGTCGTCGCCGTACTCGATCTCCGCGCGGCCCGTCGCGTCCGTGCGCACGGTGTCGCCGGCCTTCACCTCGTCGCCGTCGGCGGCCGGCTCGAACTTGTCGGCGCCCTTGGCCTTCACCTCGACCTTCTGCGCGGTGACCTTCAGGGTGGCGAAGGCCTCATCGGCCTTCCCGCCCCCGCCGGCCACGCTCGCGCCGGCCGCCACGGCGGGACCGAAGACCGCGAGGCCGGTCGCGACGACCGCCCCGAGCGCGATCCCACGGACCACGCGATGACGAACTGCCCGCACAGGAGCCCCCTCGGCGCACGATTGGTGAAGGCGCACAGGCTACTCCGCCGGGGTGCCGATCCGGCCTGCAGGTGACGGGATCTCGACAGGACCGACTCCCGCACCTAGCGTCCGGGCCGCACATCGGTTCGGGGGGATGCGGATGCGCGAGTCGAAGGTCGTCCAGGTGGTGGGCGTCGTCCTGTGGGTCTACGTGGCCTACGTCGGAGCCTCGTGGTGCTGGTCGGGGATCTCGATCCTCGTGGGCAACATCTCGGGCGCCTGCGAGGTGATCCCCCTCTACCTCTTCGGCACCGGCATCGGGCCCGAGCTCGGCGACTGCCTGGCCAAGGGCGACCAGTCGTCCTGGGGGATCTCGGGCGGCGTGGTCGGACTCTTCGCGGTGCTGGTCGGCGTCGGGATCCTGACCGCACTCCTCCTGCTGCCCGGGTTCCTCGCGCGTCGCCGCGGCCTGCGCACGACCTGACCGGGCTCGCCCGCCGCGAGACCAGCCGGCTCAGCCGGTGAAGCGGATGACGGCGTCGACGGGATCGGCCGCGGGTCCGTCGGGCTCGAGACCCCAGCGGTAGCCGGCGGCGTAGAGGACGTCGGCGATCATCTGCTGGCCCGCGGCGCTCGGGTGGAAGTTGTCGACGGTGCTCACCTCGGCCGCGGTCCACACATGGTCGTACAGCGCGCCGCCGTCGTAGCGGCAGTTGGCGTACGTCGCGCACTCCGCCTCGAGCACGTCGTTGTACGCCTCGAGGCGCGCCGTGATCACCGCGCGGTCGGGTGCGCTGGCGTTCATGAACACCGTGCAGAACGACCAGGTCGCCGACGGGTTGCCGGCCAGGACGGCGGCGCGCAGCGACTCGAAGCTCCAGATGCTCGAGACGAGCACGCGGGTGCTCGGGCTCGCGGCGAACAGCGCGTCCATGCCCGCGCGGAACTGGGTGCCGAACGCGCTCGGCGTGGTCGCGCCGAAGCAGATGTCGCCCCCGCCGAGCAGCACGGTGACGTAGTCGGGCTGCGATGCCGCGAAGCCGGCGACCTGGCCCGCGAACGCCCCCATCGACGCACCGGGCACCGCACCCGGCGTGGCGTTCCCGGCGAGCGCGGGGTTCAGCGCGAGCAGCCGCTGGTAGTGGCTGTTGACCGCCGTGCCGGTGGCCCAGGAGTACTCGGGGCACGCGGTGAACGTCGTGCACGTGCCCGCACCGGTCGCGAACCCGACCGTGAAGGAGTCCCCGGCGGTGGCCATCGACGACGGCGGCGGCACGAGCGCGAGGCCGGCCGTCCCGGCGGGGAGGGCACCCGCCGCGAGTGCGAGGCCGAGGGCGAGCGCGGTCGTGAGGAGCAGACGGACGGCTCGGTGCACGGCGGCAACCTAGACGCGCGGTGCACACACCGCGGGGAACGGGGACGCGCACCGCCGGTCATACCGGCGCCACACGCTCGAGCGTCGCCAGCCGCGGCGCGAGCCACGAGGCGACGTAGGCCGCGCCCTCGGTGGTGAAGTGCACGCCGTCGCCCTGCACGACCATCCCGTCGACCTCCTCGTGCACCTGTCCGTCGGGGCTGAGGAACCGGTTGAGGTCGATGACCGTGACGCGCGGGTCGGTCGCGGCCACCTCTCGGAGCAGTCGGTTGAGGTGGTCGATGCGCGCGCGGTTGAAGGCCGAGCGCTCCAGGTCCGGCGGCGCCGCGACGAGGTAGCGGTGCTCGTAGTACGGGTTCGTGAGCAGCACGACCGGCGCGCCGCGAGACCCGAGCACGTCCACCGCGTCGCGCAGGTCCTCGAGCACCAGCGCGTCGACCTCCGGCGAGCCGAACGCCAACCTCCGCCCGTCGATCTCGCGGTCGTAGGCGTCGGTGATGCCAACGAGCATCACCGCGACGTCCGGATCGAACTCCTGGGTGGCCGCGGCCCAGCGCAACGGCCACTGGTCGCACAGCGCGCCGATCGCGCCGAGCTCTCCGTACCGCCACACGCGCTCCTCACGCGACACACCACAGCCGAGCGCGGTCTCGTTGCGAAGCGTGATGCCCTGGTGCGCGCCGACGGCCCGGAGTCCCTCGGCGAGGGTCATCGCGACGGAGTCGCCGACCACCATCACCCGCCGATCGGTCGGCGCCGCCGCGACCGGCGGGGTCTCGCTCGTCGTCGGCGTGGTGACCGGTGGCGCAGCACCGCGACCGAGGGCTCCGTCGAGCGGTGCGGCCAACGGTTCGTACCGGGCCGTCGAGACGAGCAGTGCGACCACCACGACGGCGAGCGCCGCGGGCACGGCGACGCCCACGCGTCGCCACGAGTGGAGCGCGCCGAGACGGATCGGTCGCTCGACCGCGTAGAAGGATCCGGCCGCGAGCAGCGTCGTCACCAGGAGTCGGAGCCCGAGCAGCGCCGAGCCGTCCAGTCCGGTGCGGAACGGGTTGAGCACGACGTACACGGGCCAGTGCCACAGGTAGAGGCCGTACGAGACCATCCCCACCCATCGGACCGGCCGCACCGTGAGCACGCTCGCGATGCGTCCCGGATCGCGGCGGGCGACGACCACGAGCACGGCCACGGTCGCGAGCGCGGCGAGCAGGAAGCCTCCGGTGTACATCCATCCGTCGGTGTCGGGCACCGAGGCCCAGAGCCACGCTGTGACGACCGCGCCCGCGGCGCCGGCGAACGCGACCACGCCACGCGCCGGCCTCGAGAACAGGTCGGGGCGCCGGTGCCAGACGACCGCGAGCGCCGCACCCACCAGCACCGCCTGCGCGCGCGTGTCGGTGCCGTAGTAGGCCCGCGACGGGTCGCCGTCGCCGGGTGCGAGCACCGCCATGGCGGTCGCCGACGCCGCCGCGAGCCCGACGCACAGCCACACCAGGCCGGCCGTCCGGCCGCGCCGCAGGCGCAACCACGCCAGCACCACGAGCGGCCACACCAGGTAGAACTGCTCCTCGATCGCCAGCGACCAGGTGTGCAGCAGCGGCGACGGCGTCAGGAACTGGTCGAAGTAGCCCTGGCCGCTCGCGACGAAGCGCCAGTTCGCGCCATAGAAGAGGGTGGCGATCGAGTCGAGGCGCACGGACTCGAGCTCGTGCGCCGGCGCGACCAGGGCCGCGTACGCGGCGACCCCGAACAGCACGAGCAGCAGCGCGGGCAGCAGGCGGCGGGCTCGCCGCGCCCAGAACGCGCCGAGCGCGATGCGGTCCGTTCGTTGCCACTCGGCGAGGAGGAGGCCGGTGATGAGGAAGCCCGACAGGACGAAGAACGTGTCGACGCCCAGGTAGCCGCCCGGCAGCCAGTCGACCCCGGCGTGGTACAGGAGCACGGCGACGACCGCGGCGGCGCGGACGCCGTCGAGCGCCGGGAGGTACGGGAGGCCCCGGGCCGGTCCTGCCGGGGGCGTCGACGCCTGGGATGTCTCCACGGCGCCCACCTCGGATCGTGGACAAGAGAGAAGCGTGGAGCCGGGGAGGGGATTCGAACCCCTGACCTGCTCATTACGAGTGAGCTGCTCTGCCGACTGAGCTACCCCGGCGAGGTGCCCTTCGCCGAAGCGCACCAGGGCCGACGAGTGTACCTACCCGACTGTCGCGATCGGCTCGGTTGCCACCGGCGGGAGGTGCAGCAGCAGTCGCTCCAGCAGCAGGCTCTCGTTCGGGTTGTGCTCGAGCGACTCCCGGGCCTCGCGGCACGCGTCCAGCGCGCGCACGCTCGCACGGGGGTCCGCGGCGAGCACCGGGCGATCGCCGCGCGGGGCGTCGGGCCCGGCAAGGACGTCGCGGTAGATCGTCTCGAACGACGTGATGCCCTCGACGAGCGCGTCGCGTCGCGCCCGCCGGAGCCGCCGCTTGCGTTGCTCCTGGAGCCGGCGCACGAGGCGCTGCACGGTGCGGTCGTCGTAGCCCGCGGCCTCGAGGTCGGCACGCGTGGCCGTCTCCTCCTCGTCGAACGTGGCCTCGAGGCTCGCGAGGTAGCCGTTGAGCGCGTCGTCGATGAGACCGACGCTGCGCTCGACGGCCGCGCCGGTGCCGTCGAGCGCACGGACCGCGTCCGTGAACCGCGCCCGGAGATCGACCTCCGCGGGTGACGGCGCCGCGACCACGAGCCCGGAGAAGTCGACGCGCTGACACCGAGAGCGGACCGTCTCCAGCAGCTCGTCGGGGAAGGACGTCGTGAGGATCATCACGGTGCGCGGCGGCGGCTCCTCGAGCGTCTTGAGCAGCATGTTGGCCGCCTCGGACTGGTTGCCCTGGAGCCGCTCGGCCTCGTGGATCACGATCACCTTGTACGCGCCTTCGGTGGGCGAGGCGTGGGCCTCGGGGATCACGCGCGGCAAGAGGCGGTCGCGCTGGAAGCTCTCGCCGCCGCGCGGGGCGCGGATCTCGTTCGCCAGCGTGTACATCACGCCTTCGGGCCGGAACTCCACGACGTCGGGGTGGAAGCCGCCGAGCACTCGGCGCACGGCGTCGGCGTCATCCGGCGCCACGAGCGCGGCGGCAAGGTGGCGCGCGCCGAGCTCGAACGTCGATCCGCGCGGGCCGGCGACGAGGTACGCGTGCACCGGCCGGGCCGCGCTGTGCCGGAGCAGCGCGACCGCCTGCTCCTGACCGTCGAGGCCTTCCCAAAGACCGGTCATCGCTCGAGCGCCTGCTCGACCGCGGCCCACACCGCGTCCGCGACCGCGTCGGGCGTCCCGTCGGCGTCCACGACCGTCCAGCCGCGTGCGCGCGCCAGGTCGCGGTACGCCTCGTGCACCGCGAGCGCGAACGCGTCGTCCTCACCTTCGAGCCGGTCTCGAGTGGGACCCATCCGCCGACGCGCCGCCTCCGGCGCGAGGTCGAGCACGACGACGACGTCGGGCTGGATCCCCGCGGTGGCGAGGGCGTTGAGCTGCTCGATCTCGCCGACACCGAGCCCGCGACCGACGCCCTGGTACGCGAGCGACGACGGCACGAAGCGATCGGACACCACCCACGCGCCGCGCGCGAGCGCCGGGCGCACCACTTCGGCGACGTGCTCCGCACGGTCGGCGGCCATGAGCAGCGCTTCGGCGACGGGGTCGACCGGGCGGTCGTCGTGCAGCAGCAGCTCGCGCAGCGCGGCACCCAGCGGCGTGGCGCCGGGCTCGAACGTGGTGACCACCTCGACGCCCGTGGCCCGCACGCGCTCGGCGAGGCGCTGCGCCTGCGTGCTCTTGCCCGTGGCGTCACCGCCCTCGAGCACCACGAACCGTGCGGTCACGCCGCCTCCTCCTGCTCCGCTGCGGCTTCCATCTTGTGCCCTGCGGTGATCGTGTGCCGGGCCCAGACGCCGGCCGCGAGGGTGATGAGGCCGCCGCCCCAGAGCGCGATCCGCACCCCGGGGAAGGTGTAGCTCGCCCCCATGAGCGTGACGTCGCGGTTCGTGGCGACGATGCCCACCAACCAGTCCCAGAAGTCGGCCCACGGCGGTGAGATCACCAACGAGATGAGCAGGCACATCCGGATGACGGTGTAGAGCGTCGCGAAGGTGCGGCCGCGCAGCTCGTCGTGCACGTTCTCCTGGAGCACGGTGAAGCCGGTCACGTACGAGCTCCCTGCGCACGCGCCGCACAGGGCGATGAAGAGTGCCGCGGGCCCGAGCGCGGTGCAGAACGCGGCGAGCACCAGGAACACACCGGTGCCGATGATCGCCCACTCGAAGACGCGCTCGCGGTTGAGTCGGCGCTGGAACACGAGCAGCAGGACCACGCCGGCGGCGGCGCCGCACCCGAGCGCGGTCATGAGCACGCCGAACGTGGCCGCGTCGCCACCCAGGCCCTGCTTCGCGAAGACCGGCCCGAGCGGGATCATCGCCCCGCCACCGATGAGCCCGATGCCGAGCCCGACGATGATGCCGCGCACCACCGGGTGCCCGGCGATGAACCCGAGCCCCTCCTTGATGTCGCTCACCGTCTGGCGGACGTCGACGTTCTTGCGCTCGGCCCGCTCGTGGGCGCGTGGGATCGGGAGGCGCCACACGATCAATGCCGACACCACGAACGTGCACGCGTCGACCACGAGCGCGAGGGCCTCCTGGTCGACCTGCAGGTCGCGCAGCGGGTCGAACGAGCCGAGCCACGCCGCCGTCGCCGCGAGCAGGGAAAAGATGATCGACGCGAGCGGGAACGTGCCGAACGACGCGACCAGCGACAGCGTGTTCGCGGACTGCAGCTGGTCCCTCGGCACCAGGTGCGGCGTCACCGAGTCCTTCGCCGGCCCCCAGAGCAGCGTGAGCACCTCGAGCCCGAACGAGATCACGATCAACCCGAGGAGGTTCTCGGTGAACGGGAGGAGCACGAGGAGTGACGCCCGGCCGACGTCGCACGCCACCATGAGCTTGCGCCGGTCGAGCCGGTCGATGAGCACCCCGCCGACGGTCCCGAGGAAGAAGCCGGGGACGATGCGCGCCAGCATCACCAGGCTGATCGCCGCCGCCGAGTTGTCCGACACCCGTGCCGCGATCGCGAGGATCGCGATGAGCCCGATCCAGTCGCCCGTGCTCGACACGACCTGCGCGAGCCAGAGCCGGAAGTACGACCGCGTGCCGAAGAGGCGCCACGGGGCCGGCGGCGGCGCATCGGGGCGCGGCGGGATGAAGGGGGCCTGCGGGTCCGGGCTCACGACGCCCTCAGGCTAGGAGATCGGTCCTCAGTCGCTCCCGAGCGGCGGCCCACCCATGTCGGCCGGCGGCGGCGCCGGGTCGACGGTCGTGCCGGCCTTGGCGGCCTTGGCCGCCGCGGCCTTCTTCGCCACCGCGGACGACCCCTTCTTCACCACGCGCGTCGTGGTGCGGGGCGGCTGCTTCGAGCTCCCGCTCGCCTTCCTCGGCGCCGTCTTCTTCTTGGTGGCCTTCTTGGCCGCCTTCTTCTTGGTCGCGGCCTTCTTGGTGCGCTTCTTCGCCGGGCCTCGCGCTTCACGCTCGCGCAGGAGCTCGACGGCCTGCTCGAGGTCGACCTCGGCGGGATCCACGCCGCGCGGCACCGTGGCGTTGATGGTGCCGTCGGTGACGTACGGACCGAACCGGCCGTCGAGCACGCGCACGAGGACACCGGAGTCGGGGTGCGGGCCGAGCTCGGCAATCGGCGGCTTGGTGCGCCGGCCCCGGAGCTTCGGCTGCGCGAACAGGGCCTCGGCCTGCTCCAGCGTCACCGTGAAGAGCTGCGACTCCGATTCGAGGCTCCGGCTGTCGGTGCCCTTCTTCAGGTACGGGCCGTAGCGACCGTTCTGCACCGTGATCTCGGCGCCCTCGGCGTCGGTGCCGACGATCCGCGGGAGCGACAGGAGCGCGACGGCCTCGTCGAGGGTGATCGTCTTCGGCGTCTGGTCGGAGAGGAGGGACGCGCGCTTGGGCTTCTCCTTGGCGCCGTCCTCCATCTCGCCGAGCTGCACGAACGGCCCGAAGCGCCCGGTGAGGACGAGCACGGGGAGTCCCGTCTCGGGGTCGTCACCGAGCACGCGCGGACCACCCGAGCCTTCCTTGATGATCTCGAGCGCGACCGGCACCGTGAGCTCGTCGGGCGCGAGGTCGGCCGGGACCGGCGCCTTGTCGTCGCCGCATTCGACGCTCGCGCCGTTGTTCCAGACGCGGACCGTGATGTCGCGCAGGTCGTCGTCCTTGCCGATGACGATGGCGTTGACGACCGCCGGATCGATGTTCTCGAGGTTGGTCTCGTTGCACAGCTCGCGGAGACCCGCCTGGCCGTTGCCGAACCAGAAGGAATGGAGCCACTTCTCCGCCTCGCCCTCGCCGCGCGCGATGACGTCGAGTGCCTCCTCCATCGTCGCGGTGAACTCGTAGTCGATGAGGTGCTGGAAGTGCTGCTCGAGCAGCTGCAGCTTCGCGAATGCCGTCCACGACGGCACGAGCGCGCTCCCCTTCTTCCACACGTAGTCGCGACGCAGGAGCGTGTCGATCACGGACGCGTAGGTGGACGGCCGGCCGATGCCGCGCTCTTCGAGCTCCTTGACCAGGCTCGCCTCGGTGTAGCGCGCGGGCGGCTGGGTGGTGTGGCCGGACGGCGTGAGCTCGCGGCACTCGAGCGTGTCGCCCTCGGCCAGCGGCGGGAGGATCGTCTCGCGGTCCTCGAGCTCGGCGTCGGGGTCGTCGGCGCCCTCGACGTACGCGCGCAGGTAGCCGGGGAACTCGATGGTGCGCCCGGTGGCCTGGAACGTCACCTCTTCGCCTGCGGTCGACGTTGCGCCGAGACGCGCGGTGACCCGACGTACCCGCGCGTCCGCCATCTGGCACGCGATCGTCCGCTTCCACACCAGGTCGTAGAGCCGCTTCTCGTCGGTGCTCGCGAGCTCGGGCGCGACGTCGTCGGGCACGCGCATCGCGTCGCCGGCCGGACGGATCGCCTCGTGGGCCTCTTGCGCGTTCTTGACCTTGCCGCGGTAGTGGCGGGTCTCGGCGGGCAGGTAGTCCTTGCCGTAGAGCGCGTCGATCTGACGGCGCGCCGCACTCAGCGCCTGCTCCGACAGGTTCGTGGAGTCGGTGCGCATGTAGGTGATGAAGCCGTTCTCGTAGAGCCGCTGCGCGATCGCCATCGTGCGGGCCGCGCTGAAGCCGAGCTTGCGGGCTGCCTCCTGCTGGAGGGTCGAGGTGGTGAAGGGCGGGCGCGGCCGGTCGACCTGCGCCCTGGTCTCGACCGACGTCACCCGGAAGGGCTGGTCCTTCACCCGCGCGGCCAGGGCGGTCACGCCCGCCTCGTCGAGGAGCGCGACGTCGGCACCGTCGGCGAGCTGGCCGGTGGTGGCGGCGAAGTCCTTCCCGCTGGCGATCCGCTTGCCGTCGAGCGCCACGAGCCCCGCGGGCACGTCGGCGTCGCCGCCCGGCGACGAGGAGCGGAACACGCCGTCCAGGTCCCAGTAGGTCGCGGCCCGGAAGGCCATGCGGGCCCGCTCCCGCTCGACCACCAGGCGGGCGGCCACGCTCTGCACCCGCCCGGCCGACGTGGCGCCACCGGCCCGGCGCCGGGTGACCAGCGACATCTCGTAGCCGAAGAGGCGGTCCAGGACCCGGCGACCGGTCTGGGCCTCCACCAGCTTCATGTCGAGCTCGCGGGGGTTCTCGATCGCCTCGTTGATGGCGTCGGCGGTGATCTCGTGGAAGACCATCCGCTTCACCGGCACCTTGGGCTTGAGCACCTCGAGTACGTGCCACGAGATCGCCTCGCCCTCGCGATCCTCATCCGTCGCGAGGTAGAGCTCGCTGGCGTCCTTGAGCTCGGCCTTCAGTGTCTTGACGACCTCGCGCTTCTGGTCCGGGATCACCCAGATGGGCTCGAAGTGGTTGTTGACGTCGATCGCGAGGCGCTTCACGTCGGGGTCCTTGACCGACTTCGGCACCTCCTTGGCGCTGCTCGGGAGGTCGCGCACGTGCCCGTAGCTCGCGACGACGCGCACGTTCTCGCGACCGAGGAAGCCCTCGATGGTCTTCGCCTTCGCCGGCGACTCGACGATCACGAGTGGTCTGGCCACGTCAGCTCGCTGCTCTCTTTCCGTGTTCGTGGTGCGATTCGAGGTCTTCAGTGCGCTCTCGAGCGGACAAGTCTTGCCCGCTTGCCGCGGTGCATCGCGCATCCGGGACGCCACAAAGTACGCATCATGACCGCTCGCGGCCCGAACCCCTTGTCGGACAAGGAGTCCGTCTAGTGTCGCGACTCGTGCGCCATGCGTTTCTCGGCATCTTCGGCATCGACATCGAGGAGCTTCTCGACTCGTTGAGCCCGTTCGGCGAGGTCGTGCTGTGGCTGATCGTCTTCGCCGAGACCGG
>CAZKTS010000246.1:0-2840 GCA_964555735.1 uncultured Bifidobacteriaceae bacterium | reverse complement strand
ACGTCCCCATCACGAAGCTCATGTCGTGCTCGACGAGCAAGACACCGAGCCCGTTCGCGGACAGCAGGCGCAGCAAGGTCCCCACCGCGCGCGTCTCGCTCTCGTTGAGACCCGACGACGGCTCGTCGAGCAACAGCACCTTCGGCTTCGCCGCCAGTGCGCGGGCGACCTCCACCAGCCGGGCCATGCCCGTGGGCAGCTTGTCGACGCGCTCCTCGCTGACGTCCTCGAGGCCGACGCTCGCGATCAGCTCCTCGACCAGTGCATGGACGTCGAACTTCTCCCGCGACCAGCCCTTGCGCATCTCGGCTGCGACCAGCACGTTGTCGCGCACCGAGAGGCTGCCGAAGGTCTCGAGCCGCTGGAACGTGCGGCCGATACCGAGGCGCGCCCGCTTGTGCGGCTTCGCGTTGGTGATGTCGTTGCCCTCGATCGCGAGCCGGCCGCTGTTGGGCGGCTGGAGCCCGGTGATGACGTTGAACAGCGTGGTCTTGCCCGCGCCGTTGGGGCCGATGAGCCCGGTGACGTGACCGGCCTCGACCGCGAACGAGACGTCGTCGAGCGCCTGGAGCCCACCGAAGCGGACGGAGACCTCGGAGATCTCGAGCAGCGCCATCTCAGGCTCCTGGAGTCGGCACGGCGGCCGGCGGTTCGGTGGGTGCGGACGGTGGCGTGCCCGGCGGCGGCGGACCGCCCGCGCCGAGGGCGGCCTTCTCCTTCGCGGCCCGCTTGGCGCGGACGTCGTGACCGACCGTCGGGATCACACCGGCGGGTTGACGGCCGATGCCGATGCCGGCGAGGCCTGGGCCGATCCGCGACAGCAGCGTCGTGAAGTTGCGCCCGAAGACCGTGATCTCCGGGAGGATGTCGACGAGCCACTTGTTGAACACCACGAAGGACAGGCCGCCGAACAGCGCACCGCTGACCACGGAGACGCCACCCACCACGAGCAGCAACAGGAACGGGAGGCCCTTGAGCATCTCGAAGTCCTGGGTGGTCGCGGTGCCGAGGAGTGCGCCGAAGAACGCGCCCGCGAAGCCGGCCATGATCGCCGACAGCACGAACACGGTCAGCTTCGTGCGCAACAGGTTGACGCCGAGCGTGGCGCAGGCCGCCGGACTGTCACGCATCGCGATGAGCCGTCGGCCGAAGCTGCCGCGCCGCAGGTAGACGACGCCGAGCCCGACGAGCACGAAGCCCAGCGTCGTGAAGAACAGCAGTCCGGTGTCGGCCGGGAACTCGTGCCCGAAGAGCGTGAACGGCTTCCCGGTGTTGAACCCGAGGATCTCGAACGGCGCGATGCGCTTGCCCGCGTTGCCGAGCACCTCAGGTTGATCGAAGAACACGTACTTCGCCATCACCGCGAACGCCATCGACGCGAGCGCGAGGTACAGCCCCTGGAGGCGCAGCGCGGGCAGCGCGATGAGCAGCCCGAACGGCACCGCGAACAGCGCCGAGATGCCGAGCCCGCCCAGCGTGCCGAGATCGTTGCCCCACTCGGCCATCGCGAAGGCACCGGCACCGACGAAGGTGATGGCGGCGAGCGAGATCTGCCCGGACCAGCCGGTGAGCGGCACGAGCGACAGCATGATGAGCGCGGTGCCGATCGCGAGCGTGAGATCACGGATGTCGGTACGCCCGTTGAGAAGGGCGAAGATGAACACCACGAAGCAGAGCACGGCCATGCCGGCCGCGGCTCTTCGCATGCTCGGCACGCGTGGCGTGACCACCCGCAGGCTGCGGCGACCTTCGATGCGCGCCTGCGGCAGGAAGAGCAGCGCGAGGAAGAGGATGATCGTCGGGATCGCACCCGCGGCCGTCGCCCACCGTCCGCCCCAGCTCAGGAAGCTGGACTGGAACGACAGCGAGAGGCCGATGATCATGCCGCCGACGTAGGTGAGCGGCAGGCTCTTCAGCCGCCCGATGATCGCGGCGGCGAACGCGTCGACGATGAGCAAGGTGAGCGTGTCGACCGACAGCGAGCTGAGCTCCTCGGCGAGGAAGATGCCGGCGAGGGCGGCCATCGCCGATCCCAGCGCCCACGAGAAGCTCGAGATCCGACCCGGGCGCGCGCCGTTGAGGGCCGCGAGCTCGCGGTTGTCGACCACCGCGCGCATGCCGATGCCCAGTCGGGTGCGGTAGAGCACGAAGCGCAGCCCGATGGCGATGCCGAGTCCGGCGAGGATCGTGATCAGTCGGTAGAAGGGCAAGAACGTGTCGCCGATGAGGAAGCCGCCGGGCTCACTCCCGAAGATCACGGTGTCGGGGAAGAACGTTCCGATCGCGCGCGTCTCGCCCGGGTCCCAGAGCCACACGGTGATGCCCATGAGGGCGAGCATGAGACCGATCGTGACCACCAGCTGGGCGACGAGCGGCGCGTCGGCGAGGCGTCGCATGAGGACGCGCTCGATCGCCATGCCCAGCAACGGCGCGGCGACCGCGACGGTCAGGAGCACGGCCACGAAGGTCTGGATGCCCAGGTTGACCTTGAGCTCCCAGTAGACGAACGCCATCAGCATGCCGATGGCGCCCTGGGCGAAGTTGAAGATGCCCGAGGTCGTGTACGTGACCACGAGGCCGGACGCGGCGACCGCGTAGATCGAGCCGAGGGTCACACCGACGACGAGGAAGCGCAGGATCGAGTCGGTGGTGACGTCGTAGCCCGCCGCGTCCACGGGGCGCGCCGCCACGCCAGGTATGAAGGCGCGCGGGAATTTGAGGCCGGCTTTCTTTATCAGTTCGATCCTGGCGGTCACGGTCATGGGGCTTTCGATGGCGGTGCCGCAGACCTCGCCGTCGCCTTGCGCGGCGTGGGTATCGCCCAAGGACAGGAGCGCGCC
>CAZKTS010000245.1:0-7282 GCA_964555735.1 uncultured Bifidobacteriaceae bacterium | reverse complement strand
CGCGGATGGCAGGATTCCCGCGTGCGGGTCCGACTGGTGCACGGCTTCACCCAGACCCACCGATCGTGGGGATCGGTGGAGTCCAAGCTCCCGACCGACTGGGACGTCCAGGGCATCGAGGTGCCCGACGGGCTCGACTTCTCGGCGACGGCCGAGGCGATCGGGGTGCGGGGCGGCACCGGCACCTGGGTCGGCTACTCGATGGGCGGGCGCCTGGCGCTCCAGCTGGCGCTCGACCGGCCCGACCTCGTCGAGCGGCTCGTCCTGATCAGCGCGTCGGCGGGCATCGCCGACGCCTCGGCCCGCAAGCGGCGGCGCGATGCCGACGAACGCCTCGCCCAGGAGGTCGAGACCGTCGGCGTCGAGGTCTTCGTGGAGCGCTGGCTCGACCAGCGGCTGTTCGAGACCTTGCCCCCCGAGGCCGCGATGCTCGACGACCGCCGCAAGGGCAACACGGTCCACCGCATCGCGCACCAGCTGCGGTCGCTCGGGCAGGGCGCGCAACCGTCGCTGTGGGGCCGCCTCGGTGAGCTGGCCGTCCCGGTGCTGCTGGTCTCGGGCGCCTACGACCGCACGTACACCGAGCACGCGGAGCGGATGGGTGCGGCCATCCCGAGCGCGACCGTCGTGACGGTGCCCAAGGCGGGTCATGCGGTTCACCTCGAACGCCCGCGCGAGGTCGCCGAGCTGCTCACGTCCTGGGTGGGCGACATCAGCGCGTAGCGCGCGAGGAGATCGGGATCGGGCACGACCGCCCGGACCGGGAGCACACCGCCCACCGGCACGAGCGGGTCGTGCGTGACGTCCTCGGTGCGCGTCGCGGCCGTGGCGAGCCCACACGCGAACGGCAGGTCGTCCAACGCGGCCGCGAGCGCGGCACCGGCCGCGACGCCGACCGACGTCTCCATCATCGACGACGGGATCGCCGGCACGCCGGCCGCCTCGGCGATCGCAAGGGCGGGTCGCACACCGCCGAGCGGCTGCACCTTGAGCACCAGCGCGTCGGCGGCACCCAGCGCTCGCAGACGACGGGCATCGTCGAGCGTCCGCACGCACTCGTCGGCCGCGACCGCGACGCCGGCCCGCCGCCGGACCACCGCCAGGTCGTCGAGTGACGCCACCGGCTGCTCGACCAGCTCGACGTCGAGTCGCGCCAGCCGGGCCAGCACCGCGACCGCGGTCTCGACGTCGAACGCGCCGTTCGCGTCGGCGCGCAACGCCACACCCGGGCCGACGACGTCTCGCACCTCGGCGACGAGATCGACCTCGGCCGGCGTCGTGAGCTTCACCTTGACCGCCGGGTAGCCGGCCAGCGCCGCGGCGTCGACGGGTCGTCCTGCGACCAGTGCGTTCACCGGCACGGTGTCGCGCTGCGGCGCGGGCCAGCCGTCGACGGCCGCCTCCGCGGCCGCGCGCCGCGCCACCTCGGGATCGCACGGGTAGCCCGCGACGAGCGAGATCTCGCCCCACCCCGCGGGCCCCTCGAGCAGCGTGACCGCGCGGCCGTCGAGCCGCAGCCGGTGCTCGATCACGAGCACCAGATACCGACGGCGAGCAGCGCCGCGACCACGAGCTCGAGGCGCGAGGTGGCGACGAGCGCGCGCACGAGCGACGGCGGGTCCGCTCGGGTCAGCACGAGGCGCGCCGGCGGCACCGCGAGCGGTATCGCGAGCAGCGCGATGAACGCACCGGTGGCATCGAGCCCGATCGGGACCACGGCCACGAAGGCGCCGACCAGGCACGCGACGAAGACGAGGCGCGCCCGCGGCGCACCGATCCGCACCGCGAGCGTCCGCTTCCCGGTCACGGTGTCGGTCGGGACGTCGCGCACGTTGTTGGCGAGGAGGATCGCGCAGGCGAGCAGGCCGACCGTGAGCGACGCCCACCACGCCGTTTCCGGAACCCGCTCCGCCTGGACGAACGCGGAGCCGGCCGTCGCGACGAACCCGAAGAAGACGAGCACCATGAGCTCACCGAGCCCCAGGTAGCCGTAGGGCTTCGGCCCGCCGGTGTAGAGCGCGGCAGCCGCGATCGCGGTCGCCCCGACGAGGAGCAGCCACGGGTCGACGAGCAGCGACAGCACCAGGCCGGCGACCGCGGCGATCCCGAACGCCATCACCGCCGCGTTGCGCACCGAGCGAGGCGGCACGAGGCCCGAGGCGGTGAGACGCAGCGGACCGGCGCGATCGGCATCGGTGCCGCGCACGCCGTCGGAGTAGTCGTTCGCGTAGTTGACGCCGACCTGCAGCGCGAGCGCGACGACGAGCGCGAGGAGCGCGCGTCCCCAGTCGACATCGCCGAACCCGGGAGCGCCCGCTGCCGTCCCGGCGAGGACGGGCGCGACCGCCGCGCCCAGCGTGCGCGGGCGGGCACCGGCCAGCCAGAGTCGCCACCCCGTCGGCGCGGCCGGCGCCGCACCCCCTCCCGCCGACCCTCCCGGCGGCGGAGCGCCTCTCGCCATCGTTCAGGGGCGCTTCGGGAAGCGATCGAACTCGGGCCGGCGCTTCTCGAGGTACGCGCGCTTGCCCTCCTGCGCCTCCTCGGTCATGTAGTAGAGGAGCGTGGCGTCGCCCGCGAGCTGCTGGATGCCGGCGAGCCCGTCATCGGCCGCGTTCATCGATGCCTTCAGCATCCGCAGCGCGAGCGCGCTGTGGCTCAGCATGCGCGTGCACCACGCGACCGTCTCGACCTCGAGGTCCTCGAGCGGCACGACCTTGTTGACCAGGCCCATGCGCTCGGCCTCGTCTGCGTCGTACTGATCGCAGAGGTACCAGATCTCCCGGGCCTTCTTCTGCCCGACCATGCGCGCCAGCAGGCCGGAGCCGAATCCGCCGTCGAACGAGCCGACCCGCGGCCCGGTCTGACCGAACCGGGCGTTGTCGCCCGCGACGGTGAGGTCGCACACCACGTGGAGCACATGGCCGCCGCCGATCGCGTAGCCCGCCACCATCGCGACCACGGGCTTCGGGCAGCGACGGATCTGGATCTGGAGATCGAGGACGTTGAGCCGACCCACGCCGTCGTCGCCGACGTAGCCGTCGTCGCCGCGCACCCGCTGATCGCCGCCCGAGCAGAAGGCGTCGGGCCCCTCGCCGGTGAGGATGATGACCCCGACCTCGGCGTCGTTGCGCGCGCGCTCGAAGGCGTCCTGGAGCTCGAACAGGGTCTGCGGTCGGAACGCGTTGCGCACCTCGGGCCGGTTGATCGTGATCTTCGCGATGCGCCCGCCCTCGACGTCGGTGGTCTCGTAGCGGATGTCGCCGTAGTCGGCGTCGCCCGGCTTCCAGTCGGCGCCGGGCCGGATGGTGCGCGTCTCGCTCATGGGGCCTCTTCCTGGTCGGGCCGACGGGGCCGACGCGGACCGTGGGAGTGATCACTCCTACGGTACGCTCGGCCACGATGCCCGGCCAATCCAGCGCCCGCGGCCGACCGGACCGGGCGGTCCCCCTGACGATGGTCCGGCTCCCGCGCCCGGCGGCGGCTGCCGCCGTGGGTGCCGCGTGGGACCGGGGCGAGGCGGTGGCGGTCCTCGACCCCGCGGCCCCGCCCGCGGTCGTCGACCAGCTCACGCACCTGCTCGACCCCGACGCGGGCGCCGAGCCCGGCACCGCCGCCGTGGTCGTGACCTCAGGGACCACGGGGACACCCAAGGCGGTCGAGCTCACCACCGCAGGGCGTGACGCCATGGGTCGGGGCTTCGCCGCCGCGCTGGGCACCGCCGACGACGACCGGTGGCTCGTGTGCCTCCCCCTCCATCACGTCGCCGGCCTCGCGATCCTGGCGCGTGCGCGCGTGAGCGGAGCGACGGTGACGGTCGACGACGGCTTCGAGGTCGAGCGGGTCGGGCGAGCGCCTCGCACCGACGGCGCAACGCTCGTCTCGGTGGTCCCGACGATGCTGCACCGGTTGCTCGAGGCCGGCGCGCCGATCCACGAGTACCGCGCCATCGTGGTGGGCGGTGCGCCCACACCGCCGTCGCTCCGCGAGCGTGCGGAGGCCGCGGGGGCACGAGTCGTCGATGCGTACGGACTGAGCGAGACCTGGGGCGGCGTCGTCCTCGACGGTGTCGCGCTCCCGGGCGCCGAGGTCGCGGTCGCCGACGACGGCGAGATCCTCGTGTGGGGCGACATGGTCATGCGTCGCTACCGCGGCGATGCCGCCGCGACGCGCCATGCGTTCACCGCCGACGGCGCGTTTCGCACCGGCGACGTCGGGGTCGTCGACGCTGCGGGCCGGGTCCACGTCGTCGACCGCCGACGCGACCTCGTCATCACGGGGGGCGTGAACGTGAGCCCGACTGCGGTGGAGTCGGTGCTGAGCGAGCATCCCGACGTCGACGACGTCTGCGTGGTCGGCGCACCCGACCACGAGTGGGGCGAGCGTGTCGTTGCCTACGTCGTGGCGCGCCACGGAGCCGCACCACCGTCGCTCGACGCGCTGCGCGACTTCGCCGGCGACCGCCTCTCGCGCCCACAGCTGCCGCGCCAGGTGGTGCTGGTCGACGCGATCCCGCGCAGTCCGGGGGGCAAGGCGCTCCGACGGGAGCTCCGCGCGCCGTGACCGACACCCCCCTGCCGGCGCCGATGCTCGCCACGGCGGTCGAGCGCCTCCCGCCCGACGACGACGCCTGGGCGTACGAGATGAAGTGGGACGGCTACCGCGCCATCGTCGAGGTCGCAGGCGGGCGGCTCCGGATCGTGTCGCGGCGCGGCAACGATCTCACCGCTCGCTACCCGGAGCTCGACGGCCTGCCTGCGGCGGTGGGCGTCGACGCGGTGCTCGACGGCGAGCTCGTCGTGCTCGACGAGTCGGGGCGGCCGTCGTTCCAGGAGATCCAGCAGCATCTCGCGCCCGCGGCGCTGTTCCTGTTCGACGTCCTGCGCCTCGACGGCCAGGACGTGATGGCCGCACCGTGGCACGAGCGACGCGCTCTGCTCGAACGACTCGGGCTGTCGGACGATCGCTGGCAGACGCCACCGGTGACCCGGCGCGACGGCACTCGGGCGGCCGACGCGGCGCGTGCGCTCGGTCTCGAGGGGATCGTCGCCAAGCGGGTCGATTCGCCGTACACGCCGGGCCGACGGTCGACCGCATGGCAGAAGCTCCGGTTCATGAACCGCCAGGAGCTGGTGGTCGGCGGCTGGTTGCCCGGCGAGGGCCGGTTGCGCGGCACGGTCGGTTCGCTGCTGGTCGGCTTCTACGAGGGAGACGACCTCGTCTACGCGGGTCGGGTGGGTTCCGGTCTCGACGATCGCACCCGGGACGCGCTCGAGCAGCGCCTCGCGCGGCGGTCGGCGTCGCCGTTCGTGAACCCGCCGCGCCGCGTGCCCGGGGTCGTGTGGGTCGAGCCCGACGTGGTCGCCGAGGTCAAGTTCTCCGAGTGGACGACCGACGGCGTCCTCCGTCAGCCCTCCTTCCTCGGCCTCCGCGACGACAAGGACCCGCACGACGTCGTCAAGGAGACCTAGGTCGAGGTCAAGAGCAGAGGTCAAGAGCAGAGGTCAAGAGCTCAGTGCCGCTTCTTGGCACGCTGCGTCAGACATGGACTGACGGAACGTGCCAAGAACGGGCCCTTGGTCTCACGAGCCAGGAGTGATTCCTTCCAGGCGCGGAAGCGGGTGTGGGTGACGGCGTCGGGGCCCTCGCCCTCGCCGGTGCCGTCGGGATGGAGACGGAAGAAGTGGGCCTGGTCGAGGTCGTCGGCGCGGACGGCGCCGTAGCGGGCGTCGGCGCCGCGCGCCGGACCGGCGCGCCAGAGGAGCCACGGCCCGATCCGGCGCTTGTACGCGACGAGCTCGATGCCCAGATCGTCACCCAGGGTGCGGATCGACGTCGGTGCCTCGATCCAGCGCTCGACCGGGATGAGGAAGTCGCGCTGGGGCGTGGGCGGCAGCTCGTCGGTGTGCCAGTCGCGGTCGGTCGGCCGACGGTCCTCGGCGGGTGTGGGCATGTGCGTGCCATGCTCGCACGCGGATGCCTCCGTCACCGCCCTCACCCCCGTCGGTTGCCGCGCTGCCCACGCCCGCGCTGGTCGTCGATGTCGCCGCACTCGACCACAACCTCGCGGCCATGGCCGCCGCGCTCCCGGGCCCGCGCTGTCGTCCGCACGTGAAGGCGCACAAGACGACCGCGATCGCAGCGCGTCAGCACGCAGTCGGGCACCTCGGCTTCACGTGTGCGACGCCGCGCGAGCTCATCGGGTTGGCGGGCGTCGGGCTCACCGACGACTTGCTGCTCGCGAACGAGGTGGTGGACGCCGACCGCCTGCGCGCCCTCGCCGCGCTCGATGCACGCGTGACCGTCGCGGTCGACTCCGATGCGACCGTCGACGCCGCGGCGGCCGCGGGGATCCGTGAGTGCCTCATCGACGTGAACGTCGGCCTCCCGCGCTGCGGCTGTGCCCCGGATGACGCCGGACGGCTCGCCGACCTCGCCCGGGCCCGCGGCCTCAGCGTTCGCGGCGTCATGGGATACGAGGGGCACGTCGTCGGTGTCGCCGACCGCGCCGAGCGCGAGCGGGGTACGAACGAGGCGATGGCGATGCTCGTTGCGGCCCACGCGGCGGTCGGCGGCGACATCGTGTCGGCAGGCGGCACCGGAACGTTCGACATGAACACCGCCGCGACGGAGATCCAGGCCGGCTCGTACGCGCTCATGGACGACGCGTACGCGGCGCTCGAGCTGCCGTTCCGACGCGCACTGCACGTGAGTGCAACCGTCGTGTCCGTGAACGAACGCGAGGGCTACGCCGTCGCCGACTGCGGGCTCAAGTCGCTCGGCATGGACCACGGCAACCCGACCATCACCGTCCCGGTCGACGAGGGCGGCGGGGTCACCGGCACGGTCTGGTTCTGCTCCGACGAGCACACCACCTTCGGCACGGCCGACGACGCCCCGCTCCCGGCCGTCGGCGACCGCGTGCAGGTCTGGCCCGCGCACATCGACCCGACGGTGGCGTACCACGAGCGCCTGCACGTCGCCGACGGCGACACCGTCGTCGACGTCTGGCCGGTCGACCTGCGCGGCTGGTGACCCACGACCACCCACCCCCACCACCACCCCCCCACCCCCACCCCGTCTGGAGAGCCCAGGGGGCACTGCGTGCCCCCTGGGCTCTCCAAACCAGGCAAGACACGGCGCAGGCGGGCGGGCCTAACGTGCGGGCATGACCGATCTCTCGTCCCTCGACGCCACCGCCCAGGCCGAGCTCGTCCGCAGCGGCGAGGCGAGCGCACTCGAGCTCGTCGACGCCGCGATCAACCGGATCGAGAAGGTCAACGGC
>CAZKTS010000244.1:0-2161 GCA_964555735.1 uncultured Bifidobacteriaceae bacterium | reverse complement strand
CGCGTGAGGGGTCGGCGGCGAGTGCGAGTGCGGGCCGGCGACGCGAAGGGGACGACCGTGCGCGCCCGGTCGTCGGCGTCGATGGTCGCGGCCTGGATGCGCGCCCAGACGTCGGTGCTGGGCCCATCCGAGGTGTGGAGGAGCGTGGTGGCCCGCTCGTACGCGGCGAGCTGCTGGCGCGCGACCGGGTCGGCGGCCAGCGCGGCCTCGACGACCGCTCGCTCGTCGGGCTCCAGCGCGCCGACCGCGTGGACGGCGAGGAGGGCGTCGAGGTCCTGGGGTTCGATCGAGGTCGCCATCAGACACCTACCGGTTCTGGCGTGTCGAGCTGGTCGCGCAGCCGGGCGAGACCCTTGCGGATGCGGTTCTTGATCGTGCCTTCGGGGACACCGAGCTCGGCGGCGACCTCACGGTACGAGTAGCCGAGGAAGTAGGCCATGGCGATCGCCTCGCGCTCGTCCTGGCGCAGTCCCTCGAGCGCGTCGTGGATGTCCTGGGTGGTCGCGAGGTCGACCGGCGGAGCACCGCTCGACTCGTCGCGCCGGGCGAGGCGGGCCTCGCGCTCCTCGCGTCGGCGCCGGGCGCCCTCCGAGCGGGCGATGTCGATGCTGCGCCCGTGCGCGACGGTCAGCAGGAAGGCCCGGAGCGAGCCCCGATTGCCGTCGTAGCGCTCCGGCTTGTTCCAGAGGGTGACGAACACGTCTTGCACGACCTCCTCGGCGAGCAGCCGCTGCCCGAGGACGCCTCGTGCGACCTCGAACACCGCATGCGAATGCTTCTCGTACGCAGCGGCCAAGGCCGCTCCGTCGCCGCGCGCGATCCCGGCCACCGTGTCGACGTCGATCGCGTCGCCACGGGAACGGGCTCGCGCCCCGCGCACCCCCGGTTGTGATCCCACGTTGTCTGCAGTCTCTCCCCTACCCGAGGTTCGGCGCTACGGGCGCCGCCGGATCGCGCGATCCGATCGGGCGGACGGGGTCGTACCCAAGGAGAGCACCGGTCCAACCGAGTGATCGCGACCCGAGGGCGCGGCCCAGCACCCGCCTCAGCGCCCCAGTCGCCCCTGCCCGGTCGGCCGGGGGAGTCGCCCCCTCCCCCGGTCGGCAGGGTCGACGGAGGCCGGGGGCCTGGGGACCTGGATTCGAGGGCCTAGGCGCCGCCGGCGCCCTTGCGCACCCGCTCGTCCTTCTCCCGCACCGTGACCGCGAGCTGCTCCGAGAACCGCTCCAGTGCTTCGCGCAACGGGGCGTCGTCGATGGCCAGGATGCGGATCGCGAGCAGGCCGCCGTTGCGGGCGTTGTCGACGGCCACCGCGGCCACGGGGATCCCGGCCGGCATCTGCACGATCGAGAGCAGCGAGTCGAGGCCGTCGAGGTTGGCCAGCGACACCGGCACGCCGATGACCGGGAGCGTCGTCATGGACGCGGTCATCCCGGGCAGGTGGGCGGCGCCGCCGGCGCCGGCGATGATGACCCGGAGGCCGCGCTCGGCGGCGGTCCGGGCGTAGTCGACCATGGCGTCCGGGGTCCGGTGCGCCGACACGACGCGCACCTCGTGGGGCACGCCGAACTCGGTGAGCACGTCGACCGCGTCCTGCATGACCCGCAGGTCCGAGTCGCTGCCCATGATCACGCCGACGACCGGCGCCGGACCCGTGCTCATCGCTCGACGGTAGCCTCCCGACCGTGCGAACCAGACTGACCGACGTCCTCCAGGTCGAGCACCCGGTGATGCTCGCGGGCATGGGCGGGGTCTCGTACCACCGCCTCACGGCCGCGGTGTCGGAGGCGGGCGGCTTCGGGTGCCTGGGCGCCGGGGCCATGACCAGCGAGCAGATGGTCGAGGAGATCCGGGCCACCAAGGCGCTCACCGACCGTCCCTTCGGTGTCGACCTGCTCACCGCCCTGCCCGACCAGATGCGCGCCAACGTCGAGCTCCTGGTCGCCGAAGGCGTGCCGGTCTTCGTCGCCGCGCTGGGCGTGCCCCGCGACGTGATCGACCTGTGCCACCGCAACAACGTGCTGGTCGTCAACATGTGCGGCAAGGTGCGTCACGCGATCGACGCGGTGGAGGCGGGGTGCGACCTCGTCGTCGCGCAGGGCACCGAGGCGGGTGGCCACACCGGTCAGGTCGCGACGATGCCGCTCGTGCCCCAGATCGT
>CAZKTS010000243.1:0-2298 GCA_964555735.1 uncultured Bifidobacteriaceae bacterium | reverse complement strand
ACCGCGGTGACGAAGAGGATCTCCTCGGTCGCGTACGCGGTGGACGAGATCGCGTCGGAGGAGAAGGTCGCGAGCCCGATCGTCTTCGGGATCCGCTGGTGCTCTTGCTCGGTCGTGGCGAGGGGGCGCCCGACGAGCACTCGCTTGATGATCGACGCCACCGTGCCCCCGGCCCTTCGTCGCCCGATGCGAAGCGCCAGCCTGCCGCGGCGCGTCGGAGCCGGGCGAATCCGTCGCCCCGGGGAAGGCCGGGTGACGGGAACCTGTCAGGCAGGCTCGTGCTGGTCCCGCTTGAGGTGGTACGGCACCGAGACGACGACGACGTCGCGCCGGAAGAGCAGTCGGCCCTTCAGCATCAGGGCGCTCTGGTTGTGGAGCAGGTGCTCCCACCAGTGGCTCACGATGAACTCCGGGATCACGATGGTCACGACATCGTTCTCGTACCGGGCGTCGAGCTCGTCGACGAAGGCGAGGACCGGGCCGGACAGCTCGCGGTAGGGAGAGTGGACGATGTCGAGGGGCACCGAGATGTCGAACTCCGCCCACGACTTCTCGATCTTCTCCTGTTCGAGCTCGTCGGAGACGACCGACACCGCCATGAGGCGGTTGGGGTTGAGCGACTTCGCGTAGGCGAGCGCCTGGAGCACGCCGCGGTGCACGCGCCCAACGAGCACGATCACCGTGTGGTTCATCCGCGGCGGACGCCAGCCCGGCGGCACGCGCAACGATTCGGCGACGTCGTCGTAGTGGCGCCGGATGAACATGAAAAAGAGGACGATCGCCGGGATCACGACCGCCGGCACCCACGCGCCGTCCGTGAACTTCGAGACCGCGACGATCGTGAGCACGACGCCCGTCGCGAACGCGCCGATCGCGCTGATCACCGCGCCCGGCTTCCAGCCGCGCGGCTCCTGGTGCAGCTGGTACCTCACCATGCCGAGCTGGCTGAGGGTGAACGAGGTGAACACCCCGACCGCGTACAGCGGGATCAGTGCGTTGGTGGTGCCGCCGAACGCGATCAAGAGCAGCGCCGCGGAGCCGGCGAGGAAGAGGATGCCGTTCGAGAACACGAGCCGGTCACCGCGGTTGGCGAACTGCCGCGGCAGGAAGCCGTCCTTGGCGATGATCGACGACAGGCGCGGGAAGTCTGCGTACGCGGTGTTCGCGGCGAGGGTCAGGATCAGCGCGGTGGCGATCTGGAGCATGAAGAACACCGCGCCGTTGCCGAAGACCAGCTCGCCCATCTGCGCGAGCACGGTCTGGTCGTGCGAGGGGTACGGGTGCAGCGCCTCGGCGAGGAGTGCGGTGCCGAGGAAGAGGCTGCCGAGCAGGATCGCCATGGCCATGAGGGTCTTCGATGCGTTCTTCGCCGCCGGCTGGCGGAAGGCGGGCACGCCGTCGGCGATGGCCTCGATGCCGGTGAGCGCGACCGCACCGGACGAGAAGCCCTTGAGGATCAGGAACAGGCCGAGCGTTCCTCCGGTCTCCTTCGCGCCTTCGAACGCCTCCTGGTCGAACGGCACCGTGCCGATCTCGCCCAGGTAGCTGCCCACCAGGCCGATGACGATGAGCGCACCGAGGAGCAACACGTAGAAGTAGGTGGGGAAGGCGAAGAGGCGGCCGGACTCCTTCATCCCGCGCAGGTTCATCAGGGTGATGATCACGATGAGCACGATCCCCGCGAGCACGCGATGGTCCTGGAGCGACTCGAACGCCGGGATCGAGATGATCGCGGCGACGCCGGCCGACACCGACACCGCGACCGTGAGCACGTAGTCGACGAGGATCGACGCGCCCGCGACGAGCGACGCGTTGCGACCGAGGTTCTCGCGGCTCACGATGTAGGAGCCGCCGCCACCCGGGTAGGCGAAGATCGTGCGCCGGTACGACGTGACGACGATCGCGAGGAGCAACGCGACCGCGATCGCGATCGGCAGGAGGATGTCGAGGCCGAGCGCGAGGCTCGACGCACCGATCGCGGTGACGAAGAGGATCTCTTCGGTCGCGTACGCGGTCGAAGAGATCGCGTCGGACGAGAAGACCGCGAGCCCGATGAACTTCGGGATGCGCTGATGCTCTTCGTCGGCCGAGCGGATCGGCCGGCCCAGCAACAGCCGCTTCACGGATGCCAACGCGCGTCTCCCCCTCGAGCCCCGACCGAACTCAGTGGCTCCGACACTCGGCGCCGAACCGGCCCCGAGTCGCGAGCGTCGATAGCATCGCAGATGCATCTGTCGGGGAGGCGAGTGTGCACGTCGTCGTCGTGGGCTGTGGTCGGGTCGGCAGCGAGCTGTCCGG
>CAZKTS010000242.1:0-5075 GCA_964555735.1 uncultured Bifidobacteriaceae bacterium | reverse complement strand
CCAGCGGTCGCGCCACGACGGACTGCAGCGCGGGTCCGGGTCGGTCCAGTACCCGATCCAGCGCTGGCCGGAGTCGGTGGTGAGACCACAGCCCGGCACGGTGGCGTTCCAGAGGACGAAGCCGTCGGCGGCGGCGCGCCGGTGGAGGCCCCGCGCGCGGGCGTCCGCCACCGAGTCGCCGACGAGCATCACCCGCATCGGCTCGGGGATGTCCGGTGAGCGGGTTGCCTCGACCTTCGGCGCGCGGACGTCGGACGCCGCGACCTCCCGCGGCGGTGGCGGCGCGCCCAGCGTGACCAGCACGATCGCGGTCGCCACGGCCGTCGCGGTGCCGGCAGCGAAGATCGCGCCCGCCTTGCCCTTGAAGGCGCCGCGTCGCACGGGCATCTCGACGAGGTAGTAGGACGCGGTCGACACGGCCAGGGTCACCGCGACGCGCAGCGCGAACAGGGCGTAGTCGTCGAGGCCGGTGGTGTCGGGGTTGAGCACGACGAAGATCGGCCAGTGCCAGAGGTAGAGGCCGTAGGAGATCTTCCCGATCCAGCGCAGCGGCGCGAGCGACAGGAGCGCGCCGACCGGACCGGACTTCGGTTGGGTGATCGCCGCGATCACGACCGCGGCCAGCACCGCCTCGAACAGGAACCCACCTCGGTACAGCGAGTCGGAGTGGTCACCGATGGTCGTCCAGATGACGATCAGCCCGGCGAACGCAGCGACCGACGCGGCCTGGAGCGCCACCCACGAGCGGCGGCGCTTCACCACCGGGTACTTGAACATCAGCATCGCGAGCAGGGCGCCGACGAGCAGCGACTGCGCGCGCGTGTCGGTGCCGTAGTAGACGCGCGACGGGTCCTTGCCCGGTTGGTAGAGCAGCGTCATCAAGGCGACGGAGGCCGCGAGGAGCAGGCCCGAGAACACCGCGAGGCGCCGCACCGAGCCGCCGCGCATCCGCAGCAGGCCGTACACGATCAGCGGCCAGAGCAGGTAGAACTGCTCCTCGATCGCGAGTGACCAGAGGTGCCGCAGCGGCGACGGCGTGCCGAACTGCGCGAAGTAGGACGAGCCGCTCAGGATGAAGCGCCAGTTGGCGACGTAGCCGAGGGACGCCAGCGCGTCGTCGCGCAGGGACCGCAGCTCGCCGCTGCTCGCCATCAGGGCGGCGTAGATCGCCACCCCGCCGAGGACGAGGAACAGCGCGGGCAGGAGGCGGCGGGCCCGGCGGATCCAGAAGCCCTTGAGGTCGATCGCCGAGTCGGCCTGCCACTCGCGCAGCAGCAGGGTCGTGATCAGCGCACCGCTGAGGACGAAGAAGAGGTCGACGCCGAGGAAGCCGCCCGACGCCCACGGGAGCTGGCCGTGGTAGCAGATGACGAGACCGACGGCGACGGCGCGCAGGCCGTCGAGCGCGGGCAGATACGGCAGTCGCCGGCTCACCGGTCCCCTTTCATCCCCCCTGAAGCCTACGGGGCGGGGTACCCCGTCTCGACGGCGGGGTGCGGGTCAGCCGGTGAGGAGGACGCCGAGGAACAGCGCCGCGAGGGCGCTGATCCCCGAGAGGGCACCCCAGATCGCGAGGCCGGCGGTCGAGCGGGCGATGCTGTGGGCGAACGCGGCGACCCCGGAGAGCGCGACGACGCCGAGCTTGACCATCAGCGTCTGTCCGTAGGCGCTCGACCACACCGGGTCGACTGCGAGCAGGTTCCAGATGCCGGTGGCCACGAGCACCGCGAACGCGGACCAGGCGACGACGTTGAAGCGCCGGGCCGCGAGCCGCGGCGCTTCGGGTGCGGTGCGGCGCAGGACGGGGACGAGCGCGACGAGGGTGAGCTGGCCGCCGACCCACACCGTGGCCGCGAGGACGTGGAGGAACAGCCGGATCGTGCTCGAGGTGACGGGCAGCATGTCAGCCTCCGGTTCGCTCGACGCGCGTGCCGAGCGATCGTGCCAGGTCGCCCCGGTCCGCGACGACGACGTCGTCGAGGTCGAGCCACGTCGCCATGGAACGCAGCTCGCTCGCGAGTGCCTCGGCCACCTCCTCGGGATCGACGGCGGGCTCGGCCCAGGCGGCCTGCACGAGGAGCGCGCGTCGGGCGCGATCGGCCTTGAGATCGACCCGGGCGACGTAGCGGTCACCGAGCAGGAACGGGAGCACGTAGTAGCCGTAGACCCGCTTCGGCTTCGGGACGTAGATCTCGATGCGGTACGAGAAGCCGAAGAGCCGCTCGATGCGATCGCGCTCCCACATGATCGAGTCGAAGGGCGAGACGAGCGCGCGGGCGTGGACCCGCCGGGGGATCGTCGCTTCCGGGTGCAGGTAGGTGGGAGCCGTCCATCCGTCGACCTGCACGCGCTCGAGCATCCCGCCGTCGGCCATCTCCTCGAGCAGCGGCCGCACCTCTTTGATCGGGAGGCGGAAGTAGTCGGCGAGGTCCTTCGCAGTCCCGAGGCCGTGGCCGCGCGCCGACCGGTCGAGCAGCACGACGAGCGCGTCGCGGCGGTCGGGCGTCGGGCGGGCCAGGATCGCCGCGGGGATGGTGTGCGCGGGATCGCAGTAGGCGCGCTCGAACGTGCTCCGCCGGATCGCGCCGAGTCGGCCCTCGTAGAACAGGGCCTCGAGCGAGCGCTTCGTGTCGTCCCAACCCCACCAAGGACCCTTCTTGGGTCGCTCGACGCCGAAGTCGGCTGCGCTCATGGGCGCGCCGTTGGCGAGCACGGTCGCGTGCGTGGCGTCGAGCAGGGCGCGCTTGTCGGCCGTCCATCGGCGCATGCCCGACCAGCGGTGATCGCTGTCCATGCGCCACCGGAACTGCGGTTGGAGCTCGACGTCGACGAGCGACGCCTCGTGGCCCCAGTACTCGAACAGGGCGTGGTCTTCGTACGCGAAGCGATCGAGGAGCGAGCGGTCGTACGGCCCGAGGCGCGAGAAGAGCGGCAGGTAGTGGCTGCGCACGAGCACGTTGACCGAGTCGATCTGGACCAGGCCGAGGCGGGCGAACACCGCGCGCAGGTGGCGACGGTCGACGCGGCCCGTGGGTCTCGGCGTCGCAAAGCCCTGCGCGGCGAGCGTGATGCGGCGCGCCTGGTCGGCGGAGAGCGTCGCGGGACGGGCCACGCCGAACCGTAGCGAGCGCGCGGCTCAGCGGGTCCAGCAGCGCACGGTGGCGTAGGCGCGCCACGGCCGCCATGCCTCGGCGCGCTCGAGCACAGCCTTCGTCGAGCCGACGTCGAGCGCCTTGCGCACGCCGAGGTCGGCGGCCGGGAAGGCGTCCGCGTACCCGAGCCGCAGCGCCAGGTACTGCGCGGTCCACGGCCCGAGCCCGGGGAGCGCGGCGACCTGCTCCTCGAGCTCGTCGAGGGGGAGCGAGCCGTCCAGCGCGAGCTTCTCGTCTGCCACGGCCTGCGCGAAGGCCCGGATCGCCGCGGCCCGCTGCTTCGGCATCGGGAGGTCGACGTCGGCGAGCGCGTCGGGCGTGGGGAAGCGGGCATGGAGGCCGAGCGCGTCGAGGCCGGGCGCGGGCGTGCCGTGCGCGGCGACGATTCTGCCGATGGTCGTGGTGGCGCCGGCGACGCTCACCTGCTGGCCGACGATGGCGCGCACACCCATCTCGAACGGGTCCCAGCAACCGGGGGCACGGAGCCCCTTCGGCCAGGGTCGGAGCAGGGGATCGCGCCGGACGCTCGACGGCACGTCGGCGGGCTCGTGATCGAGGTCGAACAGGCGGCGCACCCGCGCGACGAGGTGGATGAGCCCCTCCCAGCGGGGGAGGTGGAAGCGCGCCAGCAGCTCGTCGCCGTCGCGAAACACCTCGACCGCTCCGGTGCGGCCGTCGGTCTCGATCGTGCGGCGGTACACGCCGTCGCGCACGGACTCGACGCCCGGCACCGCGCGGGCGGCGAGGAAGTCGAGCAGCCGGTCCCAGGCCAGCGGGGGCCGGTACGTGAGGCGCGTGTCGAGGCCGCCGTCGGCGACGAGGCGGTCGTCCTTGCGGCGCTTGGCGCGCAGCTCGGTGGGAGAGGCGTGGAAGACGTCGTGCATCTGGCGGCTCATCTGGCGGACCGAGCCGAAGCCGGCCGCGAACGCCACGTCGGCGACGGAGAGGTCGGAGTCGTCGAGCAGACGGCGGGCGAAGTGCGCGCGCGCCGACCGGGCGACCTGATCGGGGGTCGCGCCGACGTGCTCGTTGAACAGGCGTCGAAGATGGCGCGGGCTCACCCCGACGCGGCGCGCGAGGTCGGCCTCGAGCTGCTCGTTGAGGGCACCGTCGACGATCAGCCGCACCGCGCGGCAGACGAGCTCCGGTCCGTGCACCCACGGATCCGCGTGGTGGGTGCGGTACGGCCGGCATCGGAGGCAGGCGCGGAAGCCGTCGGCCTCGGCGGCCGCCGCGGTGTCGTACAGCACGACGTTGCTCGCGAGCGGGCCCGCGGTGCAGCCGGGGTGGCAGTAGATGCCGGTCGTGCGGACCGCCGAGATCGCCATGGGTCAGTTGTATCCCGCGCGGGGCGGGCCGATCGGACGGATCCGGACATGGCCAGGAGCGTGTCCGAAAACGTCCGACGTTCGGCGGGCTGAGTCGGTAGAACTACACGCATGGATTTCACCGCGCTCAGCACCCCGGTCGGGACCCTCGAGATCGCCGTCGACGACGGCACCCTCGTCGGACTCGAGTTCGTCGACACGAGCGACGCACCGGCGTCGCACGCCGGCGCCTCGGCGGTCGTCGAGCGGGTCGAGGCGTACTTCGGCGGCGACCTCGACGCGCTCGCGGCGATCCCGGTGCGCTTCGACCGCGGGACGCCGTTCCAGCGTGACGTCTGGCGGGCGCTCCAGGACATCCCGCTCGGCGAGGTGATCAGCTACGCCGACCTCGCCCGTGAGGTGGGTCGGCCGGGCGCGTTCCGGGCCGTGGGCTCGGCGAACGGGCGCAACCCGATCGCGATCGTCGTGCCGTGCCACCGGGTGGTCGCGGCCGACCGCTCCCTCGGGGGCTACGGCGGCGGGTTGGACCGCAAGCGCTGGCTGCTCGACCACGAGGGCGTCACCGGCCTGCGTGACACGGCGCGTCAGGGGATGT
>CAZKTS010000241.1:0-13362 GCA_964555735.1 uncultured Bifidobacteriaceae bacterium | reverse complement strand
CCGATCGTGCGGTCGGCGTTGGTGATCATGTACTCGAAGGTCGCGTCGCCGCCCTCCCAGAGCACCGGGAACGCGTCCTGGAGCAGCCGCTCGTCGAGCGCCGAGCGCGGCCGCTGGATCGGCACCTTGGCCACGAAGCGGCGCGGCGCGTCGACGTCGGCCGGCGGGCGCAGCAGCGGCGAGAGGTCGAGCGAGTCGGCGCGCGCGTCGCCGACGGTGCGCTGGCGCAGGCACTCGACGCGGCCGACGGCCTCGTCCACTGACCGCAGGCCCAGCGACGCCAGCAGCCGGCGCACCTCCTCGGCCACGTAGACCATGTAGGTCGCGACGGCCTCGGGCGTGCCCGCGAACTTGGCGCGCAGGCCCGGGCGCTGCGTGGCGATGCCGGTGGGGCAGGTGTCGCGGTGGCAGGCGCGCACCATGATGCAGCCCTCGGCGAGCATCGCAGCCGTCCCGAACGAGAACTCGTCGGCGCCGAGCAGCGCGGCGATGAGGACATCGCGGCCGGTCTTGAAGCCGCCGTCGACCCGCACGCGCACGCGGTCACGCAGGACGTTGTCGACGAGCGTGGTCTGGGCCTCGGCCAAGCCGAGCTCCCAAGGCAGCCCGGCATGCTTGATCGACGAGAGCGGCGACGCGCCGGTGCCACCGTTCGCGCCCGAGATCTGCACCACCTCGGCGAGGGCCTTCACGACCCCGGCCGCGATCGTGCCGACGCCGTCCTCGGCGACGAGCTTCACCGAGACGTCAGCCAGCGGGTTGACCTGCTTGAGGTCGTAGATCAGCTGCGCGAGGTCCTCGATGGAGTAGATGTCGTGGTGCGGCGGTGGCGAGATGAGCCCGACGCCGGGCTGCGTGAAGCGCAGCCGCGCGATCTCCGCGCTCACCTTGTGACCGGGGAGCTGGCCTCCCTCACCCGGCTTCGATCCCTGCGCCATCTTGATGTTGAGCTCGTCGGCGTAGGCGCAGTACTGCGGCGTGACACCGAAGCGCCCTGACGCGATCTGCTTGATGCGGGAGTTGCGGTCGCGCGCCGAGCCGCGGGTCCGGTAGCGGGCCGGGTCCTCGCCGCCCTCGCCGCAGTTGCTCTTGCCGCCGACCATGTTCATGGCGATGGCGAGCGTCTCGTGGGCCTCGGCCGAGAGCGCGCCGTGCGACATCGCGCCGGTGGAGAAGCGCTGCGTGATCGCCTCGACGGGCTCCACCTCCTCGAGCGGCACGGCCGGACCGGCCGGGACCAGCTCGAGCAGGTCGTGCAGCTCGGTGACCGGGCGCGACTCCACGAGGTCGCGGAACCGCTCGTAGAGCTCGGCCCGCTCCTCGACCACCGCAGTGTTCAGGAGATGCGCGGCGCGCAGCTCGAGCGGATCCGGCGCAGGCAGCGGCTCACCGGCGTCGCGCACGTCCAGGAAGATGACCTTGCCCTGCTCCTCGGGAGGGGCCGTGGGCACCTGGCCGAACTTCCCGTCGTCGTCGGCCTTGCGCCGGCGGCCCTTCGGTGCGTCGTCGTCCTCGGCGTCCACGACCAGGCCGATCGACGCGTGCAGCGCGGCGATGACGTCGGGGTTGTTGCCGTGGTACTCGCCGCCGCGCTTGCGGAAGCGCACGTAGCCGGGCTCGCCGAGCGCGGGGCTCTCGGCGAGTGCGACCTCGTGCCGACCGAGCGCGTCGCGCGCGAGGTCCTCGAAGCCGATCCCGCCCACCGTCGACGCCGTGCCGCGCAGGCACATGTCGACGATCGGCGCACCCAGCCCGAGCGCTTCGAAGATCTGGGCGCCGCGGTAGCCGTCGATCGTCGAGATGCCCATCTTCGACATGATCTTGAGGACGCCGTCCTCGATCGCGGCCTGGAGCTTCGCCTGGGCCTCGGAGGAGTGGAGCTCGCCGAGCTGGCCGTCGTCGGCCATGGCCGCGACGCTCCGCAGCGCGACCCGCGGGCAGATGGCGTCGGCGCCGTACCCGAGCAGGCACGCGACCGAGTGGGTGTCGCGCGCATCGCCGGTGTCGACCACGATCGACACGTCCTGGCGCACGCGCTCGGCGACGAGGCGATGGTGCAGCGCGCCGAGCGCGAGCAGCGACGGGATGGGTGCGCGATCCGCGGTCACCCATGCGTCCGAGACCACGACGATGCCGGCGCCGGCTCGCACGGCTTCGAGCCCCGCGTCCACGAGCGCGGCGAGACCCCGCTCGAGGCCGGCGGGGCCGTCGGCGATGGCGAACGTCGCGTCCAGGTCGGCGGCGCCGAAGGGTGAGCGCGCGGGATCGAGGAGCGCGTCGACCGCTTCGGGATAGAGGAAGAAGGTGGGCAGCTCGAGGAGCCGGGCTGCCTCGGGCGACTCGGTGAGGAGCGGGCGCCGCGGGCCGAGGCACGTGCGCAACGACATGACGAGGCGCTCACGAAGGTGGTCGATCGGCGGGTTGCTCACCTGCGCGAAGCGCTGCTTCATGAACCCGAAGACGGAGCGCGGCTGCGTCGCCACCGCGGCGAACGGCGTGTCGTCGCCCATCGAGAACGTGGGCTCCTTGGCGTCGGTGGCCATGGGCTTCAGCACCATGACGACCTCTTCGCGGTTCACGCCGAAGGCCGCCTGCTCGCGGACCAGGTCCTCGGCGTCCGGCGGCATGTCGATCGCCTTGCCGATGTCGAACGGCACGAGGCCGTCGCGCGCCCACTCGCCGTAGGGCGCGCCCGCGGCGAGGAGGGTCTTGACCGTCGTGTCGTCCTGCCACGCATCGAGGCCGACGTCGGGACCGTCGGGGTCGACGCACAGCATCTCGCCGGGACCGAGCCGCCCGCGCTGCACCGTGCCGTGCCCTTGCACGGGCACCGCGCCTGCTTCCGAGCAGCAGACGATCAAACCGTCGGCCGTCCGCTGCCACCGGAGCGGACGCAGACCGTTGCGGTCGAGGGCGGCCCCGACCCGGCGACCGTCGGTGAACACCAGCCCCGCGGGCCCGTCCCACGGCTCGGTGAGGCACGCGTGATAGCGGAAGTAGTCGCGCACGTCGGGGTCGAGGTCGCGGCTCCCCTCCCACGCCTCGGGGACGAGCATCGAGACCGCGTGGCGCGAGTCGCGCCCGCCCCGCAGGAGCAGCTCGAGCGTCGCGTCGAGCTTGCCGGAGTCGGAGTCGGAGTGCTCGAAGAGCGGACGGAACAGCTCCTCGCCGCCGAGGCCCACCGCCTCGGTGCCGAGCACGCCACGCGCGTTCATGCGGTGCTCGTTGCCCTCCACCGTGTTGATCTCGCCGTTGTGGCACAGGTGGCGGAACGGCTGCGCGCGCTCCCACGCCGGCATCGTGTTCGTGGAGAAGCGGCTGTGGAAGATCGCGTGGGCCGCGGCGAAGTCGTCGGCCGCGAGGTCGGGATAGAACTCCGGGAGGCGGTCGCTGATGACCAGCGCCTTGTAGGTGACGGTCGAGAACGACCAGCTGGCGAAGTAGTGCCGCACCCCCTGCTCACGACAGCGCGCCTCGGCGCGTCGTCGGGCGCGGAACGCGCGACGCTCGGCCTCGATCGGGTCGACGTCCTCGGGGCGCACGAGGGCGCCCTGCACGAGCGCGGGCAGCTCGGCCAGCGCGGCAGCCCCGAGATGTGCCTCGTCGATCGGCACCTCGCGCCAACCGGCGAGCTCGATGCCCTCGGCGGTGCACGCCTCCGCGACCGCCTCCTGCGCGACCTTGCGGGCGACGTCGTCGTCGAGGTCGAGGAAGGCGAACACGAGGCCGAGCCGGTCGGCGGGGAGGGCCCGGCCCACCGGCTCGGCGAACACCCGGGCGAAGAACTCCTGCGGCAGCGGCGTGAGGAGGCCGGCGCCGTCGCCGGAGAGCCCGTCGGCCGCGACCGCGCCGCGGTGGCGCACGCAGGCCAGACCGGTGAGCGCGAGCTCGACGATCCCGCGCGAGACCCGGCCGTGCTCGTCGGCGACGAAGCCGATGCCACAGGCGTCGAGCTCACGGCGCTGGCGCGCGGGCGTGAAGGAACGATCCACGATCTGGGTCTCCCCCTGCTGGGCGGTCGTCGGTCGACTCGACCGGTGGAGAGCGTGCGAGCGGGGCTGGGCCTGGCGCGTCGCCCGCGACCGGAAGGAGTCGCAGTCGGATGTTGGGGCGACGACGCTGTCGCGACGACCATGATAGCAACCAGGCTCATGGAAGCCCCGCTCGTCGCGGTCCTCGGCGGTGGTCAGCTGGGGCGGATGCTCGCGCTCGCCGGCATCCCGATGGGCCTCCGATTCCGGTTCCTCGACCCGTCACCCGAGGCCACCGCCAGAGCGGTCGGCGAGCTCGTGGTGGGCGAGCTCGGCGACCCGGCCCGCATCGCCGAGACCGCCACCGGCGCGGCGGTCGTCACCTACGAGTGGGAGGGTGTGCCCGCCGGCGGGGTCCGCGCGCTCGAGGTGCCCTCGGTGCTGCCGCCCGCCGATGCGCTCGAGGTCAGCCAGGACCGCATGGCCGAGAAGCAGCTGTTCACGCGCCTCGGCGTCGGGACCGCCGCGTACGCGGCCGTCGACGACCGTCATGATCTCGACGCCGCCGTCGCGACGATCGGGCTGCCCGCGGTGCTCAAGACCCGCCGCGGTGGCTACGACGGCAAAGGTCAAGCGGTGCTGCGCGCCGCGTCCGACCTCGACGCGGCGTGGGACGCGCTCGGCGGCGTCCCCCTCATCCTCGAGTCACTTGTGCCCTTCGAGCGGGAGCTCTCGGTGCTCGCGGGGCGTGGGCGCGACGGCGAGACGCGGTGTTGGCCGCTCGTGCAGAACACGCACGAGGACGGGATCCTCCGGGTGAGCGTGGCCCCGGCACCCGACGCTGACGCGCTGCAGGCCGAGGGGGAGCGCATCGCCGGCGCGGTGCTGGACGAGCTCGACTACGTCGGTGTGCTGGCCGTCGAGCTGTTCGAGCACGACGACGCACTGCTGGCGAACGAGCTCGCACCCCGCGTGCACAACTCCGGGCACTGGACGATCGAGGGCGCGCAGACGAGCCAGTTCGAGCAGCACCTGCGGGCCGTCCTGGGGTGGCCGCTCGGCTCCCCGGAGCCACGCGGGTTCGCGGCGATGATCAACTGCATCGGCGCGATGCCCGACCGGGCCGCGGTGCTCGCCGTCGACGGCGCGCATCTCCACGACTACGAGAAGGCGCCGCGTGCCGGTCGCAAGGTCGGCCACGTCACCGTCGTCGCCCCCACCGCTTCGGCGCGCGACGAGGCGGTTCGAGGGGTTCTGGCGTCGAACCCTGCGCGCTGAGCGAGCAGGTGTGACGCCAAAACCCTTCTAGGCGACGGCGCCGGCCTCGCGGAGCTTGGTGATGTCGGCGGGGGCGAAGCCCCAGTCGGCGAGGGCCTCGTCGGTGTGCTCGCCGGGCTTCGCCACGCCCATCCGGATCGAGCCGGGCGTGCGCGAGAAGCGCGGCGCCGGCGCGGGCTGCTGGACGCCCTCGAACTCGACGATCGTCCCCCGCGCCTTGATGTGCGGGTGCTCGGCGGCTTCGGTCATGGTCAGCACCGGCGAGAAGCACGCGTCGGTGCCCTCGAGGAGGTCGCACCACTCCTGGCGCGTCTTCGACTTGAACAGCGCCGTGAAGCGCTCCCGCTGGAGCGGGTACCCGGCAGGGTCCGACTGCTGCGGCCAGTCGTCACCGCCGAGCCCGGTCTTCTCGAGGAGCTCCGCGTAGAACTGCGCCTCCAACGACCCGAGCGCGATGAACTTCCCGTCGGCGCACTCGTAGGTGTCGTAGTACGGCGCGCCGGTGTCGAGCGCGTTGGTGCCGCGGGCGTCTTCGTTCCACGCGCCGAGCACGCGGAAGCCCCACATCATCGACATGAGGGTCGCGCTCCCGTCGACCATCGCCGCGTCGACGACCTGGCCCTGCCCCGAGCCGCGCGCCTCGAGCACGCCGCACACGATCCCGTACGCCAGCACGAGCCCGCCCCCACCGAAGTCGCCGATGAGGTTGATCGGCGGCGTGGGCTTCTCCCCCGCGCGTCCGAAGTGCGCGAGTGCGCCGGCGAGCGCGATGTAGTTGATGTCGTGGCCGGCGGCCTGGGCCATCGGGCCGTCCTGCCCCCACCCCGTCATGCGGCCGTACACGAGCTTCGGGTTGCGCTCCAGGCACGCGTCGGGGCCGACGCCGAGACGCTCGGTCACGCCGGGACGGAAGCCCTCGATGAGCGCGTCGGCCTGCTCCACGAGCCGCAGCACGGTCTCGACGCCGTCCGGGTGCTTGAGGTCGACGCCGATCGACCGCCGGTTGCGGTCGAGCACCGGCACCGAGCCGCCGTCGAAGCCGCGCTCGACGGACTCCTTGCGGTGGATCCGGACCACGTCCGCACCTTGGTCGGCGAGCAGCATCGCCGCGAACGGGCCGGGCCCGATCCCGGCCAGCTCGACCACCTTCACTCCACTCAACGGGCCTGACACGTCGCCTGGACTCCCCTGCTCGCTCGAATGCGGCGGCGACCCTAGAACGACGGAGTCACGACGTGCGAGTGGCCCCTCGCGCCCCGAGGCGTTCGTCGATGCTCGCCCGCCCGGGTCCGACCCACGCGAGGAACAGCATCGCGACCAAGAGGACCGGCGCGTACACGAGGTGGAACGATCCGCCTTCCACGCGCCCGGCGGTCGCCAGCGCCCCCACCATGTTGAGTGCGAGCACGATCGCGGCGGGCCGCGTGAGCAGACCGATCACGAGGAGGATCCCCCCGACGAGCTCCACCACCCCGACGACCGGGACGGCGACCTCGGGCCACGGCACCTCGAACCCACGGAAGTCGTCGACCTCCTTCGAGTAGTCGAAGAACTTCCCGAACGACGTCGAGACGAAGAACAGACCGGTGACCACCCGCACGACGGTCGGCACCCAGGCCGCCCCGCCGCGCCAACGCGTCACCCGACTCCTGGCCAGCAGCTCGGACACGGCATCGCCCCCCTTCGGCGGATCTACGGAACGAGCAAGCAGTACGGATGACGCCCGCTACCAGGAGCCCCCGCCGCCGCCCCCGCCGCCGCCACCAGAGAAGCCGCCGCCACCCCCGCCGCTGAAGCCGCTCGACCCCGACGTGGACGGCGGTGTCGAGGTCAGGGTGCCGGCCGTCGTGGTGGTGAAGCCGGTGACCGCGCTGGAGAACGCCATGTACTCGAACGGCCTCGAGGAGCGATACCAGCCCGAGGTGTCCGGCGGCTCGCCGTCGAGCCCGGCGAACGCCCGCGCCCACTTCTCCGTGGCACCGAACACGACCGCGTACGGCAGGTACTCCGAGAAGAGGTTCTTCTTCTCGGCGAAGCGCGCCCGCTCCTTCTCCGACTCGTCGATGAAGCGCCGGAACCCGTTGACGTGGCGCAGCATCGCGGTGCCCTGCGCCGTGCGCGCGGGCGCCAGCCGCGCGGTGAAGAGCATCACGAAGCCGAGCACGATGACCGGGATCCCGAGCAACGCCGCGTGCGTGAAGACCGCGAGCAGCGCGGTGATCCCGAACCCGGCGAGGATCACGAGGAAGCCGAGGCATCCGACGCTGAAGGCCGCGGTGTCGGGACGCTTGGTGAACCACTTCCGCGCCATCGCGTCGTCCATGAGCGACGTGCGCACCTTCGTCATGCGGGCCGAGAACTCGTACTTGAGGTCCGAGAGCTCGACCTCGTTGCCGTCGCGAAAGAGCCCGTCGAGCAGCTCCTTCTCGTACTTCTCGAGCTTCTCGTCGGACTTGTCGAGCCGGGTGAGCTTCCAGTCGTTGCTCAGCCAGCGCGACTCGGTGGGCACCTCTTCGATCACCAGGTACTTGCGCACCGCGAGATCGATGATCGTGGCCGTCACGTCGAGCGGGTTCGCCTTGAAGTCGACCAGCGTGCCCACCTGCCCGGGGCGCAGGTCGTCGGGCGGGACGAACTCGACCGGGATCTCCGTCTTGTCGAACAGGGGAACGCGCTCTTCGGGCCCGCCCTCCGGGGCGTAGGCCTGGTCGATCGCCGAGCCGACCGCCCGACGGTCGCGGGCGCGGCGGTAGAACCAGAGCCCGAAGCCGCCCACGAGCAGCAGCAGGAGCACGCCGGTGGTGCCCCCGGTCGCGCCGTTGACCTCGAAGGCACGACCGACCGTCCACCGCTCCTCGAGGATGGGCTTCGGCGTCGGCACCACGCCCTTCGGGATCGCGACGACCACGGTGAGCGCGCTCCCGGGGAACAGGCGATCCTGTCGGAACCGCGCGCTCGAGCCGTCGACGGTCGCGCCGTCGCACGGGAGGTTGGAGCCGAACGGCCCCGTGAAGCAGGCCGCCTGGGTGATGTCGGCCGGCGCGTGCACCGCGGCCGACGCGTCCTCGATGGTGACGGTCCACTCGTTGCCGATCGCGTTCCAGTAGAGCTCGACGTGATCCTTGAAGCCGTTGAGCGCGCCGCGCACCCGGTACGTGATCTCGTACGTGTGCTCACCGGTGATGGTGCGATCGGGGTCACCGATCCGGAGCTGCTCGTAGCCGACGCTGTTCTCGGTGTACTCGTCGGTCTCGTACTGGCTCGGCGTGTCACCCGACGCCTTCACCGACACGACGTCGATGTCGTACACCCGGTCGGTGTCGTCCTTCTTCGGATAGTCGAACCGCACCGGGATGTTGCGCAGGATCCCGTGCCGCGGCGTGGAGCCGAAGTCGTAGACGATGGTCTCCTTGATGAGGAGCACGCCCGACTTCTTGATCGTGATGTCGGAGTCGTAGCGATTGATGGTCTCGAAGTCGCCCGCGCCGGCGCCCGATCCACCGAAGCCGACCAGGGCGCCCACGAGCGCGACGAGGGCCGCGACGGCGACACCCGCCCCCAGGACGCGCAGACCACGACGACGTGTTGGCACGCGCCGGACTGTAGAGCGCCCGAGCACCGGGCGGGGGAGCCCGGGCGCGAGACTCCCTCCCGATGGAACCGATCCGGGTCGTGGTGGCCGACGACAGCTATCTGGTCCGTGAGGGCCTCGTCCGACTGCTCGAGATCGAGGATGGCATCGAGGTCATCGCCGCCTGCGAGGACTACGACACCCTGCTCGCGGCCGTGGACGCCGACCCACCCGACGTCGTGCTCACCGACATCCGGATGCCCCCGACCGGCACCGACGAGGGGGTCCGGGCCGCGAACGTGCTGCGCGACCGACTGCCCGATGTCGGGGTGGTCGTGCTCAGCCAGTACCTCGAGCCCGGCTACGCGCTCGCACTCCTCGAGCACGGCTCGCACGGGCGCGCGTACCTCCTGAAGGAACGGGTGTCCGACGTCGACCAGCTGCGTCGCGCGATCGACGAGGTGCGCACCGGCGGCTCGGTCATCGACCCGAAGGTGGTCGAAGCACTCGTCGCGGCCCGGTCGCGCCTCCAGGACTCCCCGCTCGACCGGCTGACGCCGCGTGAGCGCGAGGTGCTCGCGGAGATGGCGCAGGGCCGCAACAACGCCGGCGTTGCCGCCGCGCTCGGCCTGACCGAGCGCGCAGTCGAGAAGCACATCAACTCCGTGTTCTCGAAGCTCGACCTCTCGGCCGACGACCGCGACGTGCACCGGCGGGTCAAGGCCGTGCTGCTGTACCTCTCCGCCACAGGGTGAGGGGTCGTCGTGACCGCGGTCACACGCCGGTCCGACGGCGGGAGCACCGGCTAGCACCCCTCCGGATCGGTGCGTCCCCACCCTGGGTCGACGCGCCCGCGAGTGCGAGACTGTGGGGGTGAGCGAGGCATCCGTCGGCGTGCTGATCGTCGACGATCAAGCGCCCTTCCGGCGCGCCGCCGGCGCGGTCGTCGCCGCGACCCCTGGGTTCGACGTCGTGGCCGAGGCCGAGACGGGCGAGGACGCGGTCGACGCCGTGGATCGCCTCGCTCCCGGTGTCGTGCTCATGGACATCAACATGCCGGGCATCAGCGGCATCGAGGCCGCCCGCCGCATCACGAGCGCGCACCCCGAGACCGTCGTCATCCTGCTGTCGACCTACCAGCAGGACGATCTGCCCCCCGGCGTGAACGACTGCGGCGCCGCGAGCTACGTCAACAAAGAGGAGTTCGGCCCCGACACGCTCCAGCGCGTCGCCCGCTGACGCCGCAGCGAGCCGATCAGGCCGAAGCCGTGAGCGGGATGCGGCCCGAGATCGTCGTGCCCCGACCGGGGGCGCTGTCCACGGTGAGCGTCCCACCGATGGCGCCGACGCGGTCGTTCATGTTCACGAAGCCGTGGCCGAGGTGTGCGCCCGTGGCGAGGTCGAAGCCGGCACCGTTGTCGGCGACGTCGAAGAGCAGCGCGCCCTCGTCTTCGCGCAGCGTCACGCGGATCTCGGACCCCTCCCCCGCGTGCTTGCCGGCGTTCTGCAGCGCCTCGAGCACGCAGAAGTAGACCGCGGCCTCGATCGGCTGCGGGTGGCGCCCGACGCCTTCGGCGTCCACCGACGTCGGCAGCGCGGCGCGGCCCGCGGCCGCGGCCAGTGCTTCGGGCAGCCCGCGCTCGGCGAGCAGCGGCGGGTAGATGCCGTGCGCGAGGTTGCGGAGCTCCTGCACGGCCTCCTGGAGGTCCTGGCCGATCTGGTCGAGCATGACCTGCGCCTGCTCGGGATCCGACGCCGCGACCTGCTTGGCCAGGCGGACGCTCACCGCGAGGGCCACGAGATGCTGCTGCGCGCCGTCGTGGAGGTCGCGCTCGATCGCGCGCCGCTGCGCGTCGCCGGCTGCGACGACGCGGGCGCGGGACGCGCGCAGCTCGTCGGCCTGACGCTGCACCTCGTCGAGTGACTCCTGCAGCGCGGAGTCGAGCTTCACGTTGTGAAGCGCGAGGCCGACCTGGCGCGCGAGCTCGGTGAGCGCCTGGTCGTCGTCGTCGTCGAACGGTGGCGCACCGGGGCCGCGGCGCACGACCATGAGGCCCAGCAGCTCGCCCGAGTTCGTGACCGGCGCCACGCGCAGCACCGGCTCCTCCTCGGAGGCCGGCACGAGGGCGGGTGTCCAGACGCGCGCCCACGCGGGACCGGACACGCCCGCACGCGCGACGACCGTCTCCTCCTCGGTCCCCAGCACCAGCTCACCGGGGCCCCGGTCCGGGACCGACACGGCTCGCTCGACCCGACCGCCCGCCCCGCGCGTCCAGACCTCGGCGACGTCGAGCGCCATCGTCTTCTTCAGCGACTCGGCGAGCTGCAGGAGCAGCTCGTCGAGCGGCAGCGCGCGCGTGAGACGGCTCCCGAACGTGCGCAGCACCTCGTCGGGTGCGTGACGCTCGCCGTAGACGCGCCGGGTCGCGAAGTCGGTGAGCCGCTCTCGGGCCGGGACCCAGAGCAGTGCCGCGAGCGCCGCCGCGAGCATCGAGAGCCCGAGCAGCGAGCGCTCGTCGTCGGTGGGCTCTCGGCCGAGTCCGAGGATCACCACCAGGTACGACGCACCGACGAGCCCGACGAGCCCGGCGAGAGTGATCGTGTGCACGAGGAGGCGATCGATGCGCACCGCCACCTCGTCGGACGCGCCGATCGCGAGGGAGATCGGCACCAGGCCGGTCGCACCCACTGCGATCGCCAGGATGGGCTCGGGCCAGCCGACGAGCACGTTGAGCACTGCCGCAACCACGCCGATCGCCACCGCGACGGTGACACCCCAGGCCGGCCACTGGAACCGCGGTCGCAGCGCGACCGACGCGCGCGCGCCGCGCGCGAGGAAGCCGAGGATCCCGACCAGGCCGAAGACGACCGCGACGGCCAGCACCCCCCCGAGCGGGAGATCGGGCCGCTCGCCGTACAGCACGACCGCGAGCGCGATGGTCACCACGTAGCCGACGGCAACCGTCCACCGCCGAGCACTCCTCGCGAGCCGACCGTCGGGGACGGCGAGCGCGAGGTGCATCCCCACCGCCGGCAGCAGCGCGACCCCGAGCGCGCGCAGGGCAAACGCCAGGTTGCGCTCGTCACCCGAGACGTCGGCGCCCAGGAGGGTGGCACCGATCGTCGCCACCGCCCCGGCGGCGGCCGCGAGTGCCATCACCAGCGCGAGGGGCTCGTCGGAACGCCGCGACGCCACGAAGATCGCGCAGAGCGACCAGAGCACGACCAACGTGATCGAGAGCGCCCGTCCGGGGCCCACATCGGCGTGGCTGTCGATGAACGCTGAGCCGATGGCGACGACCGCACTCAGCAGCGCGAGCAGCAGCGCCCACCAGGCCGGACCCGAGCGTCGGCGCGCCACCGGCTCTCGGACGTGCTCGCGGATGCTCGCGATCTCGAGCGGCTGGATCGGTTGGACCGGCTGCATCGGCGTACCGGTGGCCGAGGTTGGCGAGTGCGTTGACGACACGATGACTCCGTTCCGCCTACTCGGAGCGTAGGGCGGGTGCGGGCTGCATGCGGGCGGCGATGCGGCCGGGGACGACAGCGAGCAGGACGGCGGCCGCGAGCGCGACCGGGACGAGGAGCGCGAGGGTGCCGACCGGGATGATCACGTCGGGCAGCACACCGAAGCGAGCCTCGAAGAGATCGGAGGCGAAGCGGCCGGCGACGATGCCGAGTGGGACGCCGATGAGGAGCGCGGTGCCGGTGACGACGAGCGCCTGCCACGCGACCGTCGCACCGACCTGCGCACGCACCTGGCGCCGCGTGAACCCGAGGGTGACGAGGATCGCGAGGTCGCGACGCCGACGCCGTACCGAGGTGATGAGCGCGTGCGCGAGCGTCGCCAGCGCCAGCACGCCGAGGACCGCCGCGAGCAGCACCGGCGTGTCGGTGACGCGCGAGAGCGACTCGACGTCCTCGGGTGCGTCGACCGTCGCGATCTCGAACGCGTACTGCTCCGTGATCTCGCTCCGAAGCCGACGCCGGGCCGCGTTCACGTCGACGCCGTCGTCGAGGCGCACCAGGTACGACCGCGAGTAGAAGTCGGGGCTCCGCGCGAGCAGGCCGTCGAGCGTGAGCACGACACCACGGTCGAGCGCCGCTTCGTCGGCGCCACCGAGCGCCTGGAACCGCGGCAGCACCGAGACACCGACGACGCGAAGCGGACCGTCGGGCGTGCGCAGCGAGTCGCCCACCTCGGCGCCGAGCTCGTCGAGCGTCGCAGCCCCCATCGCCGCCTCGTCGGGGCCACGCGGCAGGCGCCCTTCGACCACGACGGGTCGGACCCCGCCGCCCGCGTCGTGGTCGACGTCCACCCCGAGGGCAGGGATGCCCCGCCCCTCGATCGGCACGTTGTTCGCCGCCGCCACCGACCACGCGGCGACGTCGTTCGACGCGTCGAGCGCTTCCTCCACCACCTGCTGCTTGACCTCGAGGATGAGGCCGACGTCGGCGTCGGCGTCGGGCAGCTCACGGGGGTCGGCCGCGACCTGCGCGGTGACGTCCCACGTGGCGCCCCACTGCTCCGGGGTGTCGACG
>CAZKTS010000240.1:0-10088 GCA_964555735.1 uncultured Bifidobacteriaceae bacterium | reverse complement strand
CGACCTCGAAGGCGTCTTCCTCCACCTCGCGGCGGAGGCCGGGATCCCCGGCCTTGATGTCGGGGGCCTCGACATCGGAGGGCCATCGTGAACTCCAACCGCGTGCGCGCGATCGCGCGGCGCAACTCCTACGTACTGTGGCGCGCGCCGCAGCGGTGGTTCGACGTCATCGTCTGGCCGGTCGTCGACGCGATCCTCTTCGGTGCGATCGGCGTGTACTTCGGACAGCAGCAGGGCACCGAAGCCGCGAGCGCGGCGTTCCTCCTCGCCGGGATCATCCTCTTCCACGTGGTGTTCCAGGCCGAGGTGAGCCTCGCCACGGGGTTCCTCGAGGAGACCTGGTCCCGCAACCTGCTGAACCTGATGGTGACGCCGATGACCGAGCTCGAGTTCGGTGCCGGCGTCGCGCTCTTCGGCCTCGCCAAGCTCGCGATGGGCGTCGGCGTGGTCTCGATCGTCGCCTTCGTCCTGTTCGCGTTCAACATCACGACGCTCGGTCTCGCGCTGATCCCGCTCGTCGCGGTGCTGCTCGTCGTGGGATGGGCCGTCGCGCTCTTCGTGATCGGGCTCATCCTGCGGGTCGGCCAGGGCGCCGAGATCATGACGTGGGGCGTCATCGCGCTGCTGCTCCCGCTGTCGGGCATCTTCTACCCGGTCGAGGCGCTGCCCGACGTGCTCCAGCCCATCGCCGAGGCGCTGCCCACCACCCACGTGTTCGCGGCCGCGCACGAGGTCGTGGACGGCAACCCGCTCCCGTGGGCCGACGTCGGCATCGCCGCGGCGGGCGCCGTCGTCCTCAGCGTCCTCGGCATCTGGTACCTGATGCGGATGCTCGCCGTCTTCCGGGCCCGGGGCTACATCTCGAGGCACGTGTAGGAGCCCGTTCAAGCCCGTAAGCGCGGCTTCGGGTCATGCGTCTTCAGGGCATGGACCTGATGGACACGATCAACCAGTTCAAGCGGATCAAGCGGACGGGGCTCCTCGACACGGTCAAGGGGCGCCGGGAGCCCGACGCCTCGACCCCGGTGGTGCCGGCGGCGGTGCTCCGCCAGACGCTCGTCGACGTCAAGGGGATCGGCATCCCCTTCGAGGTCATCGAGGGCGAGGGAGGCAAGAAGGGCGACCTGGTCGTCCGGTGGCGGATCCGCGAGGCGACGTGGTGGAAGTACTTCAAGGAGGCCGACACGACGTCGGTCACCGATCTGAAGCTCGTCCTCGACGAGTCCACCCACGAGGTGCGGGTCAAGGACGACCTCGTGCTCGTGCGCTGGAACGGCAGCATCCCGAAGGTGGGTGGCCTGTCCACCAAGCCGGCGACGCCGAGCGCCGCGACGGGCCGCTCGGTCGTCGAGGGCGACGACCCGCTGAACCCGGGTCGTCGCCGCTGGTACTCGCTCGATACCAACGAGCTCAAGGAGCTGGTCGGTGAGCTGATCACCCGGTCGGGCTGGACCTTCCGGCAGGTGTACCGCGGCAAGACGCTGGCGGAGGGCTGATCGATGCGCAACCACGCAGCTGCTGCGGTCGGGCGGATGGTCACCCTCGTGATCACCGTCAGCTGGTCGACGCCACGACCCGTGCGCTCCGCCCGCGCGGGTGTGCCACCGACGCTCGAGGTCGTGCTCGACGACCCGCGCTGAGCGCGTCAGCCGCCGTCGGGCGGGATGTCGACGGCGCGAGCGAGGCCACGGAAGTCGCCGGACCCATCGACGACCGGCAGCTGCTCGACGTCACGTCGACGGAGCTCATCGAGGAGCTCGCGGAGCGTCGCGTCCTCGGGCACGGGCTCGACCTTCTCGATCCATCTCGAGACCGGCGTGGTCGACCGCTCCTCGGGCGCGACCGCCGCCCCGACCGTGGCGACCGGGACGAGGCCGACGTATCGCCCGTCGTCCACGATCGGCACCAGGGCCTCGCGTCCGGCGGCGTCGATGAGGGCGGCGACCGTCGTGTCGCTCGGGCACCTCGGCACCGCGGTGCGCGTGACGACGCTGACCGGCTGCTCGAGTCGTCGGTCGAGCGCGCTGAGCCGGCGCGGCACCTGGTACTCCGTCACCGACCTGGTGCCCATCAGCAGCTGCGCCACGGCCGTCGCGAGCAACGCCGGCACGATGAACCCCGGCCGCCCGGTCGCCTCGGCGACGAACACCACCGCGGCGAGCGGCGTGCGGTACCCCGCGCCGAGGAAGGCGGCCGCCCCGATCACGGGGAACAGGGAGGTGTTGGTGGAGGCGATCCCTTCGACCGCCGCGCCGACGAGCCAGCCCTGGACGAACAGCGGGATGAAGAGGCCGCCGGCGCCGCCGCCGCCGACCGCCAACGTGGTCGCGACCACGCGCACCGCGAGCAAGCCGACGATCAGGCCGACGGAGCGGGTCGGGTCCTGGGCCCATTCGATCGCGGAGTAGCCCGGCCCGAGGCTGAGGGGAAGATCGAAGACGAGCAACGTGACGACGGCGAGCAGCGCGAGGCCGCCCCCGGCGATCGCGAGCGCGACCGGTGTCGGCAGCCGCCGCTGCGCCTGCTTGGCGCGGAGGATGAGCGCGGCGAACCCTCGCGCGCCCACGCCGCACAGCAGTCCGATGCCGATCGCGCCGAGGAGGTCGGTCGCGTTGAAGCCGGGTGACCCCGCGACCGGGAACAGCCGCGTGGTGCCCTCGAACACGACGAAGACGAGGTACGACGACGCCGACGCGATGAGCGCGGGCAGCACGGCGTGGGAAGCGGTGTCCTGCTGGTAGGGCACCTCCAGCGCGAAGATCGCGCCCGTCGCGGGCGCCTTGAAGATCGCGGCGACGCCGGCGGCGGCGCCGGCCACGAGCAGGACGTGGCGGTCCTGCTCGCGGAAGAACCGATGGAACTGCTCCTGGATCCGCCGGCCGACCGAGGCGCCGATGAAGATCGCCGGACCTTCGAACCCCATCGCACCACCGCTCCCGAGTGTCGCGACGGAGGCGGCGACCCGCGAGCCGAACGCGCGGCCATCGGTCCGGCACGGACGGCCGTGGTACGCGCGCAGGTACTCGTCGCTGATCCCCGGCGTCGCCCGACGACCGAGGAACCGAAGCAGCGCCCAGGCCAGCACGAGCCCCACGGCCGGCGCCACGACGAGGAGGGGATCCGGGAGCTCGAGGACGTGTTCGAGCGCGACGTTCTCGGTGATCTCCTTGAACGCCACGACGCCCAGGCTCGTGATCGCGCCGGTGGCGGCCGACAGCACGAGCACCCGGTGCCATCGGTGGCGCAGAGCACCGAGCCGCTCGCGATCCGGCACGAACCGCTGCCACCGCTCGGCGCGACTCACAGCGACGTCCCGACGAGGAGGCCGAGGGCGGCCGCCGCGAGGCCGAGGCCGACGCTCAGCCCCACGTTGAGCGCGGCCCGGCGGGGTGCGGTCGAGGCGAGGCGCACCGTCTCGACGGCGAACGTGGAGAACGTCGTGAACGCCCCGCAGAACCCGACCGCGAGGACGACCGCCCACGGCTCGTCCGCGAGGCGCTCCGGTGCGAGGCCGACGACCAGGCCGAGCACGAAGGAGCCGACGACGTTCACGCTCATCGTGCCGACCGGGAGGGCAGACGACGAGTGCGCGCTGACCGACCGATCGACCAGGAACCGTGCGACCGCGCCGATGGCTCCGGCCAGCGCGACGCCGAGGACCGTCACGGTCGGTCGTGGCGCAGGGCGCGTGTCTGGGAGACCGCGAGGCCGGCTGCCGCGCCCACGATCCCGAGCACCAGCGTGATCGCGATGGAACCGAGCGCAAGCCACGGGTCCCCGCCGTCGGTCAGGCGGTCGGCATCGACGGTGAAGGTGGAGAAGGTCGTGAAGCCGCCGAGGATGCCGACGCCGACGAACGCTCGGCGAAGCGGCGACGGATGGGCGTCGAGCCCCGTGGCTAGGAAGCCGAGCGCGAACGCCCCGACGACGTTGATGGCGATGGTGGTGGTGGGCAGGCCGTCGGTCGGGAACCAGCGGCCGAGGACGTACCGAGCCAGGGTCCCGATGATGCCGCCGATCGCGACGGCGAGCAGCACGGATGGTGTGCTCACCGGCTGACCCGGAACCGGGAGGACGAGATCGGGATCCACTCGGGCCTGGTCGGCCTGGGATCGCGCCATCTCGTCCTCGTTCATCGGCGTCTCGAACCAGACCCTTGCAGGGCGACATCGGCACTGGCGTCGGCTCGCGCGAGCGCGGCGTCGAGGATGATCGTGACGCCCTCACCGATCTCGCCGAAGCCCTCGCCGAGCGTCTTGCCCATGAGGAACCGCGCGTTGATGCCCTCGAGGATGACCGCCAGCTTGTACATCGCGAACACCACGTAGAAGTCGAGGTGCTCGAGATCGCGGCCACTCGTCGCCGCGTAGCGCGCGATCAGGTCGTCGTTGGAGAGGAACCCGGGCACGGTGGCGACGGCCTGCGTGCTGCGCACCGCCGCGGTCTCGGTGCCACCCCAGTAGACGAGCAGGAGGCCGAGGTCGGTGAGCGGGTCGCCGAGGGTCGACATCTCCCAGTCGAGCACCGCGACGATCCGACCGGGGTCGTCGGCGGCGAGCATCGTGTTGTCGAGGCGGTAGTCGCCGTGCACGATCGCGGGCGGACCGGACTCGGGGAGCGCGGCATCGAGCCGTCGGGCGAGCTCGTCGATCTGAGGCACCTCGCGGGTCTTGTTGGCCTCCCACTGCTTGCCCCACCGCGCGACGTTCCGGGCCAGGAAGCCGTCGGGCCGCCCGAACTCCCCGAGACCCGCGGCCTCGTAGTCGACCGCGTGCAGTCGTGCGAGCACGTCGATGAGCTCGAGCGAGCACCGGCGCGCGTCGTCGGGGGTGAGCGCGGCCATCGCCGCCACATCCCGGAGCACCTGCCCGTGGACGTGCTCCATCACGTAGAACGGCGCGTCGCTCACCTCGGGGTCGTCACCGAGTGCACAGACCTCGGGCACGGGTACGTCCGTGCCGGCCAGGCCGCGGAGCACGCGGAACTCACGACCCATGTCGTGCGCGGTGGCGACGACGTGACCGAGGGGCGGACGGCGTAGCACCCAGGTGCGGTCGGTGCCGTCCTGGCTGATCACGTAGGTGAGGTTGGAGCGGCCGCCGGCGATGAGCTCGGCGTGCAACGGCGCGTCCGCGGCGCCCTCGACATTCGTGGCGAACCACGGTTGGAGTCGCTCGAGATCGACGCCCTCGGGTGGAGTCACGAGGCGGAGCCTACCGATGCGCCGGTTCGGCCCAGCGAGTACGGTCCCGCCGTCCGGAAGCGCGACGGGGCGCGACCGAGGGGAGGGCGGGTGACCGAGACGACGGGCGATGGTGTCGGCGACGCGGCGGAGGACCTGCCGACGGCCGACGATGCGGGCGACGGGGTGGTGCTGACGGAACCGACGGCCCCGCCGCCGCGGCGCTCACGGCTGGGCACGGCCCTCCGGTGGGGCGGCGTCGTGGCCGGCGTGGCGGGCATCGTGCTCGCGGTGCTGGGCGTGCTCGCCTTCTCGAGCGCGAGCAGTGACGACGATGCGGCGGACGCGGTGAGGCGGCGGACGAAGGCGCTTGCGGCGGCGGAGCGAGAAGCCGACGGAAACTCGCGCGAGGTGTTCGACCAGGGTGGGGAGCTCGGCGACGAGATCAACGCCTTGAACGACGCGTCCCTGGAGCTGCTCGACGCGCAGAACCAGTTCGTGGACGCCATGAATGCAGCCATCGATCTCTACAACAACGGTCGGACCGGTGACGCACGCGCCGCGTTCGATGCCCAGGGCGGCGCAGTGGCCGACCTCGAGCAGCGCCTGGCGAAAGTGCAGCGGCAGCTCGCGGCTGCACACGAACGGTTGGCGGCGATCAGCGCGGGAGGTGGGTCGTGAGCGACGAGCCGACGGAGACCGAGAGCGCGGAAGCGACCGAGGCGGCGGCGACCGAGCCGGTGGTGATAAGCACGACCGAGCCCGAGCCCGAGCCGGGCGCGGCGACCGAGCCGAAGGCGCGTGTGGGTCGAGCGGCCATCGTGCTCGCGCTCGTGGGCGTCCTGGTGCTGGTGGCCGGTGGCGTGGTGTTCGCGCTCGGGCAGAGCGCATCCTCCACCGCGACGGATGACCTCGCCAGTGCACGAGACCGACGCGACGAGCAGCGGGCCGAGACCGAGCTCGCAGAGGGTCATCGCGACGATGTGCAGGCCGCGTTGACGAACGTGCAGCAACGCGCCACGGAGCTCCTGGCCACCGCGGACCAGCTGGTCGGGCACAACGCCGAGCTGGTCAGCGCGTCACGTGATCAACAAGCGGCGGGGGTGAGCTCGATCAGCGCGTACAACGCGGCGGTCGATCGCGGGAACGCGGCCGCCGATGCGAGCAACGCGCTCGTCGACACGATCAACGATCAGCTCACGAAGTTCATCGACTCGCTGGCGAACCTGCGTGTCGGCGTGCTCATCCCGCCGGAGAACGGGAACCTGGAGACGAAGTAGCTCAGGCGACCTCGCGGCGCGAGCCGCGCGGCTGCACCGGGCGGCCGTTGCCCTTGGGGTAGCGGGCCACGCGGCCCACCGGCATGTCGACGCGGAAGCCGGCCGCGGCGCGCTCTTCCTCGGACTCGCCGCCCCAGTAGCCGTACTCGCGGTTCTCGCGGGCCCAGTCGCGGCAGGGTTCGAGCACGTCGCAGATGCGGCAGATGGCGCGGGCCCGGGCCTCGCGCAGCACGCGGGTCTCGGGACGCTCGCCGGCGGGGGCGAAGAAGAGGTCGGTCTGGCCGACGCACGCGGCGTCGACGGTCCAGGCCAGCGGGCCCGTGAAGATCAGGTTGGAGACCGTCTCGGCGGCCATGTCGTGCTCCGTTGCTCGTCGTTTCCAGTGAAGAGGTGCGGCGCTCCGGGAGCCGGCGGGGGGATACCGGCCCTCCCGAAGCGACCTGCGAGGGCAATCCTGCCCGTCGAAGGAGAATCTGTCCAACAGGTTCTTCCGATAGAAACGATCGGTTCTGACGATGTATCATTCGGGTCGGCCAGGAGGCATCACCCGTGCAGCTCCGTCACCTCGAGACCCTGCTCGCCATCGCCGAAGAGGGTTCGTTCACCGGCGCGGCTGATGCCCTGTCGACCGTCCAGTCAAACGTGTCCGAGCAGGTGCGCCAGCTCGAAGACCAGCTCGGCGTCCGGCTCTTCGACCGCGGCCGCAAGGGCGCGGTGCCCACCGAGTGCGGCGAGGTGGTCATCGAACGGGCCCGCCGCATCCGCCGCGAGACCGACGCGATGCGCACCGACCTCGGCATGATCCAGGGCCTCGAGACGGGCGATGCGAGCTTCGGCATCGTCGGTACCGCGAGTCGCTGGGTCGTGCCCCCGCTCGTGGCCGAGCTCCGTGCCCGGGCGCCCGGCGTGCGGCTGCGCGTCAACGAGGCCGCGTCCGAGCGCCTGATGGCCGAAGTCCTCGAAGGCGGGTTGGCGCAGGCTGTGGTGACCGAGCCGGTGAGCGACCGCCGCCTCGCCACCGAGACCCTCCTCGAGGAGGAGCTGGTGGCGGTCGTGGGTGAGGGCGTCACGCTGCCGCCCGCGCCGGTGCCGCTCGCGGCCGTGCTCGCCCAGGGCGTCGTCCTGCCCCCTCGGGAGAACCCGCTGCGCCACGAGGTGGACGCGGCGGCGGAGGCCCTCGGGCTCGAGGTCCACGTGACCGTGGAGGTCGAGGGCATCCGCCTCGTCGCCGACCTCGTCGCCGCGGGCGCGGGCGCGTCCGTGCTGCCCGAGACCGCCGTGCCCACGGAGATCCCGTCGCTCCGCACGTACCCGATCGCCGGGGTCCCGCCCCGGCGGCTCGCGCTCGTCACCGCTCGCGACGCCAGCCTCTCGCTGGCCGACCGGGCCGTGCGCGCCGCGGTCCTCGACGTCGTCGCCGAGCGCCGACCCACGAGCGCCACCGCGGTGTTGCGCCGATAGGCTCGCTCGAGGAGTCGAGGGGGAGCCATGAGCCAACGCGAAGAGGGTCCGATCCGCAAGGCCGACGACATCGGCAAGGGCGAGGGCGGTGAGGGATTCTGGACGCCCCGCCGCATCATCGTGGCGATCGTCATCGGGCTGCTCGTGATCTTCGCGATCCTGAACCGCGAAGACGCCGAGGTCGATTTCGGCCCGGTGCAGGCGACGCTGCCGCTGTTCGTGGTCATCGCCCTGTGCGGGCTCGTCGGCTTCGCCGCCGGCTACTTCATGCGGGGGCGGATCCAGAAGCGCGACTAGCGCACCAGCACACGCGTGCCCGCGACCACGAGGTCGCGTGGCTTGCCCTCCAGCTCCAGTCGGTCGATGCCGCGCTGACCGTCGGGTCGGTGCTCGAGCCGCAGTCGCGCGCCGCTGACCCACGTGAACTCGACCCACCCCTCGCCTTCCTCGGTGGGCTCGCCGTCAAGGAGGTCGCCGAAGAAGGTGCGCGTCGCGTCGAGGTCCGGCGTCGCGAGCACGACGCGCCGAAGGCGGGTGGGCCCGCCGGCCCGCTCCACCGGGGGCCACCACACCGGTTCCCCCGACGGTCCGTGCTCGGCCGCCCACTCGTACTCGTCGAGCGGCAGCCCGAGCGCAGCGTTCGACTCCGCGAGCTGGACGACCGTGCCGTGGGCCTCGGCCGGCGTGATGAACGCCTCGCGCCAGATCGGGTCCTCGAGGTTGATCCCGATCGGCGTGCAGCCGGCGGACTCCACGCGGGCGAGTGCCTCGCCGATCTCGTCGACCTTGAACGTGAGGTGATGCGGGCCTTCGCCGTGGCGGGCGAGGAAGCGCTGGAGGAAATCGTTGCGCTCGGGCTCCCAGGTCTCGAGGAGCTCGATCTTCATGCCGCCCGAGGCGTCGCCGGCGAACACCTGCATCGGGCGGAACCCGATGCTGTGGCCGCCCGAGAGGATCGTCGCGCCGAGCTCACCCACGAGGGTGCGCAGCGGCGCGTCGGCATCACGGGTCGCCAGTGCGACGTGGTCCAGGTGCATCGGCGGGGAGTGTGTCAGGTCCCGACCCGTCGCCGGTCAACGCAGCGGCGTCCACCGGCGTGGGCACCGGCTCCCCCCGACCGGCCCGGGTGCACGCCCGAGCGATGAGGTAGCCGATGCCGAGCACCGCGAAGCCGCCGACCGCGTCCAGGAAGTAGTGGTTGGCGGTGAGCACGATCGCGGTGACGGTGCCGACCGGATAGAGGACCGCGAGCACCTTCGCCCACCGGTGCTTGACGCGCGGCGTCAGGACGAGGGCGCACCACAGTGCCCACGCGCAGTGGACGCTCGGCATCGCCGCGTACTGGTTCGAGATCTTGTTGACCGCGCCGCGCTTGAAGGACCAGAAGGTCGGATACTTGTCGAGCGTGTCGACGAACCCGAAGCTGTGCGGGAGCAACCGGGGTGGCATGAGCGGCCAGAAGGTGAAGCCGATGAGCGCGATCGCCGTCGCGATCGCGATGGTGTTGCGCCACAGTGGGTAGTCGTCGCCGAACTTGCGGTACAGGAACACGAGCGTGCCTGCCGTCACGACGAAGTGCAGCGAGCCGTAGAAGTAGTTGCAGGCGATGATGAGGGGCTTCACGTTGAGCGCCCACTCCTGGAGCATGCGCTCGTGGTTGAGGCCGAGCGACTGCTGCCAGCCGATCAGCTCGTAGGCGTTGCGCCTCGCTGCGGCGGTGTCGTTGCCGCTGGCATTCCGGATCGTCGAGTAGACGGCGTAGAAGATCGCGATGAAGAGGATCTCCGCCCACCAGTACAGGACCGACCCGTCACGGAGGACCCTCCGGCCGGCCAGGCGGCGCCGGAGCGGGAGCGCCTCCCCACCAGCCGCGACGGTCACGTGCTCTTCGCAGCGGCAGCAGCAGGCGCGCCGGGTCGGTGGTTGCGGTGGCCGATCGCGAACGCGGGCGCGCCGGCCAGGCTCACGACGAGCGTCATCGCGTACCAGAGCAGACCCACCGCGACGGCCTGGCCGGTGGGGACGCCGAGCGGGTGGAGGAAGAACGCGAGCAGCCCCTCACGCACGCCCAGCCCGCCGACCGAGATCGGCACGACCTGCGCCATCGCGACCGCGGGGATGAACGCGATCACCGCGCCGTTGGGGATGGTGAGGCCGATCGTGTG
>CAZKTS010000239.1:0-10929 GCA_964555735.1 uncultured Bifidobacteriaceae bacterium | reverse complement strand
CCATATGACACGCAACGTGCCAAGAACGGGCCCTGATGGGTTCCCGCGGCCCGCGCGGCCCGCGCGGGTCGCGCGACCGCTCGCGGGTCAGACGTCGACGGCGGAGAGCTCGGGGTACCAGCGGCGGGCGCGCTCGACGGCCTCCGCCCAACGGACCCGGTCGAGGGGCGCGCCGGGCTCGACCCGGCGGGCCGGACGCCAGCAGGCCGCGACCGCGTCGTCGTCGGGCCAGATGCCCAGGGCCTGACCCGCGGCGAACGCGGCACCGAGCGTCGTCGCCTCGCGCACGGGCGCGACCTCGATCGGGCGTTCGGTCGCGTCCGCCACGGCCTGCACGAACGTGCGGTTGGCGGTCATGCCGCCGTCGGCGCGCAGGACGTCGACGGTCGTGGCCGCGTCGCGCTCGGCGGCCTCCACGAGGTCGGCGGCGCGGTGGGCGATGCCTTCGAGCACGGCACGCGTGATCTGCGCGCGATCGGTGCCGCGCGTGAGGCCGAGCAACGCGCCGCGCGCGCCGTAGTCCCATGCCGGCGTGCCGAGGCCGAGCAGCGCGGGGACGTACCAGACGTCGCCCGAGTCGGTGCAGCTCGCCGCGAGCTCGTCGGTCTCCTCCGCGGTCGCGACGACGCCGAGGTCGTCGCGCAGCCACTCCACGTTCGTGCCGGCCGACAGCATCACCGCCTCGAGCCCCCACGAGTCCACGCCGGCCACGCGCCGCGTGACGATCGGGAACGTGCCCGCCGCGCCACGCTCACGGAACGCGGGCGGAGCGTCGAGCACGACGTCGAGCATCGCGCCGGTGCCGAACGTGATCTTGGCGTCGCCCGGCCGGATGCCACCCTGCCCGAGGAGTGACGCCTGCTGGTCCCCGAGCAGCGCAGCGAGCGGGGGCGCGCCGTCGAGGACACCGGTGGCGCCGAGCACGCCCGACGAGTCGACGACCGTGGGCAGGGCGGCCTCGGGGATGCGCAGCCGCTCCAAGAGCGCGCCGTCCCAGCCCGCGTTGCCCTCGGCGCGCAGTCCGGTGACGAGCGCGTTCGACGCGTCGGTCACGTGGAGCGCACCGTCGGTGAGCGTCCACGCGAGCCACGAGTCGACCGTGCCGATGCAGAGGTCGCGGGTGCGGTCGGGGTCGACGGCGTCGAGGATCGCCTCGGCCTTGGTGGCCGAGAGGTTCGGCGCGACGCGCAGGCCGTCGGCCCGCAGCTCGAGGCACCGGCCCACCGTGCGGAGGTCCTGCCAGCCGATCCCGGGTGCGACCGGTTCCCCGGTGGCGCGCTCCCACACGACGGTCGAGCCGCGCTGGTTGGCGATGCCCACGGCGGCCACGGGTCCCGCGTCGGCGAGCACCTTACGTGCGAGCGCGAGCGCACACTCGGCCATGGCGGTCGCGTCGAACTCGACGAGCCCGGGGGCCGGCGAGTCGGGCAGCAGCGGCCGGGCGCGCTCGGCACCGACCGCCGCGTCGTGGCCGACGACCGCCGCCCGCGCCGACGACGTCCCCACGTCGACCACCAGCACCCGCTCCATGTCAGGGCCAGGCGGGGCTGGGGCCGAAGGGGCTGGGGAGGCCGAGCTTGCCGGGGTTGAGGATGCCGTGCGGATCGAGCGCGGCCTTGACCGCGGCGAGGACGTCGAAGCCGCCGCCGAGCGCGTCGGCGACGAACCGAGCCCGGTTCAGGCCGATGCCGTGGTGGTGGCTGAGCGCGCCGCCGTGCTCGAGCACCGACCGGGTGCCGGCGTCCCATGCCGCCCGGTAGTAGGCCTCGCGACCGTCGAGCGGCGGCTGACCCGCGAAGGTGAAGTACAGGCACGCGCCGTCGTCGTAGGAGTGCGACTGGTGCGCGCTCGCGACCATCGTGTGCTCGACGCCGGTGATCGCGGCGGTCGCCGCCTCGTAGATGGCGGGCAGATCGCGCCAGCGCGCGGCGACCTCCATCGTGTCGACGACGTAGCCGCGCGAGATGAGTGCCTCGAGCGCGCTCACGTCGTTGCGATGACCGAGCCAGCGGTCCACGAGCCCGTCGTCGAGCGGCGCCGCCTCGCGGCACTCGTCGCGGACCACGCCCATGACCGCCTCGACGAGGGTGTCGTCGCCCTCGTCGAGCACGAGCAGCGGGTGCGCGTCGCCGGTCCCGAAGTTCCGCTCGCCCTCGATCGCGTCGTAGAGCCGCACGACCGCCGGCGTCGCGCCCCGGCGCAGGATCCGACGGCACGCGTCGAGCCCCTCGGCGAACGAGTCGAACGCGAACGCGGCTCGCACCGTCGCCGGTGGCGCGGGGTGGAGTCGCAGCCGCGCGCCGGTGATGACCCCGAGCGTGCCCTCGCTGCCCACGAACAGCTGGGTGAGATCGGGGCCGACGGCCGCGCGCGGCGCGCCGCCGGTGTGGATGATCCGCCCGTCGGCCAGCGCGACGTCGAGGCCGACGACGATGTCCTCGATCTTCCCGTAGCGGGTCGAGTACTGACCGGCACCCCGGCACGCGAGCCAGCCGCCGACGGTCGAGAGATCCATCGACTGGGGCCAGTGCCCGACGGTGACGCCGCGGTCCCGGAGGTCGTCCTCGAGCACGGTGCCGAACGTGCCCGGCGCGACGTCGAGGATCATCGAGGTGTCGTCGACGTCGACGATGCCCGCGAGGCCGCAGAGGTCGAGCAGGACACCGCCGTGCACGGGCACGCTCGCCCCGCAGACACCGCTCCGGCCCGCCGCTGCGGTCACGGGCACGTGGGCGTCGTTGCACACGCGCAGGACCGCGGCGACCTCATCGGCCGACGTGGGCCGGGCGACGGCACCGGCCCGTCCCGCGACCTGGTCGTCGAGCGCCCAGATCATCGCGAGCGGCCACCAGTCGCGGCTCGACTCGCCGAGGGTCGCGGCGTCGGTGGTGACCTCGGCGCACACGTCGCGGAGCCGGCCGACCAGCGCGTCGTCGACGGCGACCACCGCGGCACCCAGATGGGGCCGCGCCGCCGCCGCGTCGCTCCCGAACGCGATGGGTGGTGTCGGTGCGCCGCGGTTCGGGCCGGGCGCCGACGAGTCGCTCACGCGCCCAGCGAGGCGTCGAGGGCGGTCTCGGGGAGTGCTGCCGACTCGCGCTCACGCGCGACGGACGCGCGGTAGCCCTCGACCTGACGCTCGACCTCGGCGGCGTCCCAGCCGAGCTCGGGACCGATCAGCGCGGCGACGTCGGCAGCGGCGGCCGCCGACGCGTCACGCGCGAGCAGCCGCGCGCGCGTGCGCCGGCTCAGGACGTCGTCGAGGGTGCGAGCCATCTCGTGGCGCACCGCGTGCACCGCCTCGGCCCGAAGGTAGGGCAGGCCGGGCACCAGCGCGTCGCCGAGCGCGCGGCCGTCGGCGGCGCCGTGGTCGGCGTGCACGAGGTCGAGCACCGCGCTCGCCTCGGTGCCGTAGCGGCCGGCGAGGTGCTCGTGGAGGCTCGGCTCGTTGGAGTCGCCGGGCGTCTCGAAGCCGTCGGCGCCGAGGAGCGGGAGGTGCTTGGTGGGGGAGCGACGCCGGCCGGTGCCGACGACCTTGACGACGGCGTCGATGGCGTGGGCCGCCATGCGCCGGTACGTGGTGAGCTTGCCGCCGGTGATGGTCACGACCCCGCTGGCGGTCGTGCTCACCGCGTGGCGGCGGGAGAGGTCCGCCGTGCGCGTGCTGCTCGCGGAGCGCAGGAGCGGGCGCAGCCCCGCCCACGTGCCGAGCACCTCGTCGCGTCCGACCGGCTCACGGATCGCGAAGTTGAGCGCCCGCAGGAGGTAGTCGACGTCCTCGGAGGTGCACTGCGGATCGTCGACCGGGCCGTCGTAGTCGGTGTCGGTCGTGCCGACGTAGGTGAAGTCGCCCCAGGGCACGACGAAGACCGAGCGCTTGTCCTTGGGCACCGGCACGATGGCGGCGATGTCGTTGCGGACGCGGTCCCACGGCACCGTGATGTGCACGCCCTTCGCCGGGCGGATCGAGGCCGGGTGCTCGCCCTCGTCGAGCGCGCGCACGTCGTCGGACCACACGCCAGCGGCGTTGACGATGGCACGCGTCCGCACCTCGAACGTGGTGCCGTCCGCCTCCACCGTCGCCCCGCGCACGCGTCCGGCCGCGTCCTTGTCGACACCGACGAGACGGGCGCCGTTGGCGACCGCGGCCCCGCGCGCCGCTGCCGTGCGTGCGAGGCAGAGCGTCAGCCGAGCGTCGTCGGTGCGGCAGTCGTAGTACAGGTATGCGCTGGCGACGTTGTCCTCGCGCAACGTCGGCATGTGGCGCATGGCCTCGGCGCGATCGATGCGCTTGTGGATCTTGCGGATCCGGAACCCACCCGTGAGGTCGTACATCCACATCGCGAAGCCCATGGCGCGGGCGATCCGCCGGTCGATGAGCCCGTCGCGCGTGAGGATCGGGATGAGGAACGGGAGGATCCGCACGAGGTGCGGCGCGTTCTCGAGCGCGATCCGGCGCTCGGCGAGGTTCTCGTAGACGAGGGCGAACTCGCGCTGCTGGAGGTACCGGATCCCGCCGTGGACCAGCTTCGACGACTTCGACGACGTGCCCGACGCGAAGTCGTCGCGCTCGATGAGCCCGGTGCGCAGCCCGCGCGCGGCGGCGTCGAGCGCGCAGCCGACGCCGGTGATGCCGCCGCCCACCACGAGCACGTCGAGCTCCTCGTCGGCGAGCCGGCGCAGCCCGTCGGCCCGATCGAACGGGGGGAGCCCAGCCATGCGGGCCCCAGGTTACCGACCGGTAGCCAGGGGCCGCGCCGGAGCCGCCCGGGCGGATCGGGGCGGCGCAAGGGTGATGCGCGGCAGGCGGGTGGGCCGGGGCCCGGCGCCGCGGTCGGGCCGGCCGGGGCCGCGGTCGCGCCGCGCGCCCCAGGCGAGCCCGCAGCCGAAGACGACCGCGCAGCCCGCCACCACCGCGAGTGCGGTGGGCACCAGCGCCCGGGTGTCGGTGCCCGCGGCCAGCGCGTGGACCGTCGTGAGCGCGAGGAGTGCGTAGGCGAGGAGGTGGATGCCCCGCCACAGCCGCGCGGGGATGCGGTCGCGCAGCAGCGACGTCACCTCGATCGCGACGAGGAGGTACATCCCGACGATGCCGACCGCGACCGCGAGCGGCTCCCACGACGACGAGAACGGCACGAGGACGTCGGCGATCGAGAAGGACACGAACGGGTCGAACACGATCGCGAGCACGTGCACGACGGTGAACACGACGGTGAGGCCGCCGAGGAACCGGTGCATCGAGAAGATCCATGCGGGGGACGGCCGCTTCACGCCGCGCCGCGCGAGGGCGCGCGTCGCGAGCAGCACCCCCCAGGTGCACGACGCCACGACGAGCGCCCAGGCGACGATGCCGGCCGAGCGGCTGACGAGCCACGTGAAGGTCACCGCGACCATGGCCGGAACTCCTCGATCGGGCCGGCGCTGCGAACCGTGCCGTCATCGCCGGTCAGCACACCGGCGACGCCGTGGCCCTCGAGCAGCGCGCGACCGTCGCGGCCGGAGAGGAACGCCGCGAGGGCGAGCACCTCGGCCCACCAGGCCGCACGCGCGACGACGCTGACGCCCGCGAGCCCGGTGGTGGCCGGGATGCCCCGGTCGGGATCGATGACGTGGTGCCGGCGATCGTCGGCCGGGCCCCACGCGCGCCGGGTGCACCAGGTGGACGCCACTGCTCCCCGACGGAGGTGCACGGGACCGAGGCCGGGCGCGTCGTCGATGCCGAGCGGGTGCTCGAGCGCGACGACCCAGCCTTCGCCGTCGGGACCGTCGCCCTCGACGCGGAGGTCGCCGCCCAGGTTGACGCACACACCGCAGGCTCCGAGTCGGGTGATCTCGGCGGCCACGAGGTCGGCTGCAAGACCCTTGCCGATGCCCCCCGGGTCGAACACGACCCCGGCGGGCAGCGCGACGGTGCCCGCGGCGCGATCGACCACGATGCCCTCGCAGCCGGGGGAGGCCGTGGCCTCACCGGGGCCGCGCGCGGTCGTGTCGACGCGCGCCGCGACGGCCGTGAAGGTCTCGTCGTAGCCCGCGGCCACCAGCGCGGGCAGGACGGTCGGATCGAAGCGCCCGGCGGTGCACTCCCACCCGGCGACCGCCCGCGCGACGAGCAGCAAGGTGTCGGAGGAGACCGCGAGCGCGCGGCCGGCGGCGGCGTTGACGCGGCTCACCTCGCTGTCGGGGAGGAAGCGGCTCCATCGGCGCTCGAGCTCGTCGAGGCGGGCTTCGGCCGCGTCGAGCAGCGCGTCGCCGTCGTGCCGAGCGTCCGGCACCACCACCACGTGGGCGGTGGTGCCCATGACGGAGAAGCGGCGCTCAGCTGCCACCGGAGCTCGTGCTCGCACTCGGCGCCGACGACCCCGACCCGGAGGAGGAAGCGGACGGCTCGTAGGGGATGGCCCCTCCGGTGTCGTCGTCGTCCCAGGACTCGTCCTCCCAGGACTCGTCGGTGCGGGTCGAGCCCGTGCCGCTGCTCGCGGCGGTGCCGCTCGACGAGCTCGACGAGCCCGACGAGGACCCTGAGGTCGCCGTCGCGGCCGGCGTCGGTGCGGTGAGGGCCATCACCGTGGCGAGCGCGGCGGTCGCGCCGGCGCTCACCCCCGCGACGACCGCGCGGCTCCCGCGGAAGCGGCGGGCCCGCTGCGCCGCTCGCCGACGACGGGCCCGGGCCCCGGGCAATGGCTCCTGGCGGGGGGTCGGCTGGTCCATGGGGGCACTCGACCACATCGGCTTGTGAAGACCCTGAGAGAGGCCGGTGCAGCGCCTGACTACCGTGGCGCGGTGGCCGAGGCCATCGGCGTCGTGCGGGTCGACTACTCCACCGTCGATCGGGTGCGCGCCGAGCACGGCCGGCGATGGGCGGCACGCGAGGGCTTCGTGCTCTCCCGCGCCCCGTTCGTGGCGCGAGCCGTCGTCGACGCCCTCGACGAGGTGCCGGTGCTCAACGCGTCGTGGCGCGCCGACGACACCGGCGTGGTGCAGCACCGCGCCGTCGACCTGGGCGTGGACGGAGTGGTGGTCGTCGGCGCGGACACCCAACGGGTGCGCGGGATCGCGCGGGCGCTCGTGGCGCGGACCGGGTCCGACGGCCCCCGACCGACCTTCACGCTCGAGGGGAGCGACGGCGAGCTGCTCACACCCGCGCTCGTGAGCCCCTCGGTGGCGACGCTGGGCATCGGTGCGGTGACGCACCGACCGGCGGTCGTCGGCCTCGACGACGGTGGCTGCGGCGTGGGCATCCGGCCGATCGGGACGCTGACGCTGGTCTACGACCGGCGCGCGGTGGGTACGACCGAGGCATCAGCGTTCCTGCATGCGGCGCGCGGCGCGCTCGAGGCGCGCGACTGGGCGGCCGAGCTCTGACGGCGCGCCCCGGCGGCGGGGCGCTACGCGACCTCGCCCGGCGTGCCCTCGTCGGTGACGACCGGGTAGCCGGCGGCGGCCCACGCCTGGAGGCCACCGGCGACGTTCCACGCGTCGTGGCCGGCGGCGCCGAGCGCGCCGGTGACGCGTGCCGAGCGGGCACCGGAGCGGCAGATCACCACGACGTCGCGCCCGTGCGGCACCTCGTCCTGACGGGCCGTGAGCTCGCCCATGGGGATCCAGAGCGAGTCGGGGGCGTGGCCGGCCGCCCACTCGTCGGGGGTGCGCACGTCGAGCAGCAGGGCGCCGGCCTCGACCCGGCGCCGGGCCTCCTCGACGTCGACCTCGGGCACCGGAGCGGGCGTGGCGGTCATGGCCGCAGTCTGGCCCACGGCGACGGTCCGTTTGCCATCTCGGCGCCGGAGAGGTCATGGACGGCACGGTCAACGGAGAGAATTTGCCGCATCCTCACTCAAGTTCAGCCGGGATCGCCGCCGACAACCCCAGTGGCGGGGCGCTCGGAGCGAGGCGGAGGGAGTCTCGGTTGCGCCCGAAACTGCGGACACTGACGACGGGAGCCCTGCTCCTCGCGTCGTGCGCGGTGCTCGTGCTGAGTGGCGTCGCGTCCGCGATGCCGATCGCGAGCCATGGCGATGGCCATTCCCCCGGTGGCGACCACGGATTCACCGAGTGGTGCGCTCGCGCGCAGACCGCCTGGGGGCACGCGATCCCGGGATGCCCTCCGCCCGCTCCCCGACCGCCGTCGCGTCCGCCGACGACGTCGACGTCGAAGCCGACGACGACCACCCGGCCGTCGACCACCACGACGACCAAGCCGATCGTGACGCCCGAGACCGTGCCGCCCGAGCCGCCGCAGGTCGTGACACCACCGGCTGCGGACACCGCCGAGGTCGCGGCTCCGCCCGTGGCGGCCGCCTCGTCGCCGTCGCGCGCCGTCACCGTCGCCCCGGACGTGCCGCTCATCGTCCCGGTCGCACCGGCGCTGCCCGCGACGGTGCCGACGCTCGAGCAGCCGGCGGTGCCGCCCGCCGCCAGCTTCGAGGACGACGTCCTCCTGCCCGCGTCGCTCGCGATGGTCCTCGCGGTCGCCGGCATGGCGACGGCCTTCCTCGTGTTCCAGGGCGCCACGGGGCGCCGCGGCCCGCGCGGGCCCGCCGCCCCGATCGACGACGGGGAGACGCTCGAGTTCCGGTGAGTCCACCGCGGCTGCCGAGGCTCGACGATCGGCTCGCAGCGCTCGGGGTGCTGCGAGCCGTCCTCGTCGTCGCGTCCGTGGGGGTCGCGGCCGCGGCGGACGTGCTGCCGTCGACCGCGGCGCGCGAGCCGTGGGCGCGGGCGCTCGCCATCGCGACCGGCGCGTACCTCGCGGTGATCCTCGGAGCCGAGCTGCTCCGGCGCGTGGCGCGCCCGACGGCCGAGCGCCTCGCTCCTGTCGTCGCCGCGCTCGACGGCGCGTTCGTCGTCGCGGTGCTCGTGCTCACCGGCGGGGTCGCCAGTCCGGCGGTGCTCGCGGTCTACGCGCTGATCGTGGGCTGCACACTCCTACTGTCGGGCCGCGCCGGTCTGGGGGTCGCGGTCTGGTGCGCCCTGGCCCTCGCGTGTGCCCACGCCGCGGTGATCGAGGGTCTCCTGGTGCTGCCCGGTGCCGACACCGACCGCGCCGTCGCCGTCGCCATCGGCTCCTTCGTGGGCTTCGCGGTGGTCGCCGCGCTCGCGGCCTCGGTCAGCCAGCAGGGCCTGCGGCGTGGCGGCGCCCGGCTGGCCGCGCTGGTCGACTTCGGGACCGAGCTCGACCACGCCGACCGCGACGACGACGTGCTCGCCGCCCTCGTGCGCCATACGTGCGCGACGCTCGGGTTCGAGCGGGCCGTCGTGGTGATCCGCCGTGGCGACGACTGGCGTGGGGCCGTCGGCGCTGCCGCGACGACGTCGACCTTCCTGCGCGCCGACGCCCTCGACGCCGAGGCCGCCGACGTGCTCGCCCGCGGCCGGCCCGCACTGGTCCGGAAGCTCGCCACGCCGGGCCTCCTCGCCGAGACCCTCCCCGACGCCACCAACGTGGTCGTCGTCGCGGTCGCGGCCGACGACGACCGCTTCGGGGTGCTCGCCGCGGTCCACGGCGGGCGTCCGGGCCGCCGCATCCCCGCCGGCACGGTCCGTGCCCTCGGCGACGCCGCGGCCCACGCCGGCCTCACCCTGCGTCACCGCGCGATGGTCGACGAGATCGAGCGCCTCGCCACGCGTGACGCGGTCACCGGCCTCCCCAACCGCCGGCTCCTCGAGGAGACGATGGAGCTCGAGCTCGGCCGGGCTCGTCGCGAGGGCACGCCGCTCAGCATGGTCGTGCTGGACGTCGACCACTTCAAGGACGTCAACGACACGTTCGGGCACCTCGCGGGCGACGGTGTCCTGCGGCAGGTGGGTGAAGCCCTGGTCGCCAACAGCAAGGCCTTCGACCTCGCGGCGCGCTACGGAGGCGACGAGTTCGTCGTCCTCCTGCCCGGCTGCGCCCGCAGCGACGTGCTGAACGTCGCCGAGCGCCTCCGGACCGCGGTGGCCGAGCACGTCCGCGAGGTGCCGATCACCGTGAGCGCGGGTGTCGCGACGCTGCCCGACGACGCGTCGGACGGTGAACGGCTGCTCGTGTGCGCCGACAGCGCGCTGTACGAGGCGAAACGCCTCGGTCGCGATCAGGTCGCGCTGCCGAGCGGTTCGATCTCCTGGCGCGTCTAGCGCTCGTTGACGCGTTCGGCCGCGAGGGCGCGCAGCCGGCGGTAGTCGGCCTTCCCCGCGGCGGAACGGCCGAGATCGTCGACGACGAGGAAGCGCTTCGGCCGCTTGTAGCCCGAGATGCGGTCGCGACACCACGTGCCGAGCTCGGCCTCGTCGAGGGCGCGGCCCGGCGCGGGCTGGACGAGCGCGACGACGAGCTCACCGAAGCGGTCGTCGGGCACGCCGACGACGAGGCAGTCCAGGAGGTCCGGGTGCTCGCGCAGCACCAGCTCGACCTCTTCCGGGTACACCTTCTCGCCGCCGGTGTTGATGCACGCCGAGCCCCGGCCGAGCAGCTGGATCGTGCCGTCGGGATCGACCGTCGCGTAGTCGCCCGGGATGGAGTAGCGGATGCCGTCGACGATGCGGAACGTCGCGCGCGACTTCTCGTCGTCGCGGTAGTAGCCGAGCGGGATGCGCCCGGTGACGCCGACCAGCCCGACCTCGCCGCTCCCCGGGGTGACCTCGCGGCCGGTCTCCTCGTCGAGGACCTTCACGCGCGCGTTGACCGCGAAGCGCGCGGGCTTGATCTCGTCACCGGAGGTCGACGCGGTGCGGCTCATCATCCCCTCGGACGAGCCGAGCGAATCGATGAGCGTCACCGACGGCAGGTGCGCGAGCAGCCCGGCCTTGGTGTCCGGGCTCCACGTGACGCCGGACGACGTGATCGCCCGGAGGCCGGCGAGATCCCAGCGGTCGGGTTCGGCGTCGAGGGCGGCGAGGAGCGGACGGGCGAACACGTCGCCGACGATGGTGAGCACCTGCACGCCGTGG
>CAZKTS010000238.1:0-14161 GCA_964555735.1 uncultured Bifidobacteriaceae bacterium | reverse complement strand
CGCATCGTGGGGATCGACGAGCACAGCGTCGACGTCCCGCCGTCGAGCCACATGCTCGTGGTCCGCAACACCGACACGCCGGGGATGATCGGCGCGGTCGGCTCCATCCTCGGCGCGTCGGGGATCAACATCGCCGACATGGACGTCGGCACCAACGAGGCCGGCGAACCTGCGCTCATGGTCATCTCGGCCGACGCGCCGGTGCCGCGCGAGGTGATCGACGAGCTGCGCGCCCACGACGGGATCATCGATGCCCGGGCGATCGAGCTCGGGTGACGGTCGCCACCGAGATCACTTGCGTTCGGACCGTCGAGCCGTCATGATGGACGGACTGTGAAGACGGAGCTGCGGACCCCCACCTCGATTCGACTCCTTCTTACCTAGACGCGGGCACCCTCCGGTGCTCGCGGACGCCTCCCTGTGCCTTCGGGCCAGGGGGGTTTTTCGTTGCCCGAAACCAGCAAGACGGAGAACCAGCGAGACAGCCAAGCGGCGAAGCGAGCGAAGCGAGCGGAGCTCGCCCAGCGAGCGAACGACCGTGCGCCGGGTATCCCGGCGCACAGAGAGCGAGCGAGACAGATGGACCAGGTGAAGATCTTCGACACGACGCTGCGGGACGGCGAGCAGTCGCCCGGCATCTCCCTCGACGTGGGCGAGAAGCTCGAGATCGCCGAGCAGCTGGGCCGACTCGGGGTCGACGTCATCGAGGCCGGGTTCCCGATCGCGAGCCAGGGCGACTTCGACGCGGTCGAGGCCATCGCCAAGGCGGTGCACGGGCCGACCATCACCGCGCTCTCGCGTACGGCGTTCAAGGACGTCGACCGGGCCTGGGAGGCGGTGCAGCACGCCGAGAAGCCGCGCATCCACGTGTTCATCGCGACGTCCGCCATCCACATGAAGAAGAAGCTGCGGATGACCGAGGACGAGGTGAAGGCGGAGGTCGTCGCCGGCGTCGGTCGGGCCGCGAGCTACACGTCCGACGTGGAGTTCTCGCCCGAGGACGGCAGCCGCTCCGATGTCGACTTCATGTGCGAGGTGCTCCAGCTGGCAGTCGACAGCGGCGCGACCACGCTGAACATCCCCGACACCGTCGGCTACGGCGTCCCGGCCGAGTACGGCGAGCTGATCCGCCACATCCTGGCGACGGTGAAGGGCGACTACGAGGTGTCGACGCACTGCCACAACGACCTGGGGCTGGCGGTCGCCAACTCCCTCGCCGGTGTCGCCGCGGGTGCCCGGCAGGTGGAGTGCGCGATCAACGGTCTGGGTGAACGAGCCGGCAACGCCGCGCTCGAGGAGATCGTGATGGCGATCAAGACGCGTGGCGACTACTTCGGCCATGTCGAAGTCGGCGTGAACACCGAGGAGCTGGCCCGTACCTCTCGGATGGTCTCCCGCCTGACCGGCTACCCGGTGCAGTACAACAAGGCGGTCGTCGGACGGAACGCGTTCGCGCACGAGTCCGGCATCCACCAGCACGGCGTGCTGGAGGACCGCGAGACCTACGAGATCATCGACGCCGCGACCGTCGGCCAGGAAGCGGCGCAGATCGTGCTCGGGAAGCACTCAGGCCGGCACGCCTTCGCCGACACCCTGGAGAAGATGGGCCTGCACGTGCAGGGCGACGCGCTGAACCAGGCGTTCGTGCGCTTCAAGGAGCTGGCCGACCGCAAGGTCGAGATCACCGAAGCCGACCTCGAAGCGATCGTCGCCGAGGAGCTCGGCACCAGCGTCGTGCATCGGTACACGATGGTGAGCCTCGACGTGCACGGCGGCACCCAGAGCACGCCGGTCGCGAAGGTCGTGCTCACCGACGGCCAGGCGAAGGTCGAGGGTGAAGCCGAGGGCAACGGCATGATCGACGCGGCCGTCAACGCGATCGCCGACGCGACCAAGGTGTCGGGCACGCTGCTCGACTTCCGCGTGTCGTCGGTCACCGGCGGTGGCGACGCGCTCGGCGACGTGGTGATCCAGCTCGAGGCCGACGGTTGCAAGGGCACCGGGCGCGGGGTGGCCACCGACGTCGTCGAGGCTTCTGCCCGGGCCTACCTGAATGCGGTCAACAAGATCGTGCGCCTGCGTGACGCGGAGCCGCGCCTGCGGACGGTCGGGCCGTGAGTGCCACGGACGCGCCGGCGGTGAACTCGGGCCCGAGCGGCTCGGCGGCGGAGCCGCAAGGAGCGGTGAACTGGTGGACGCGGCCCGAATGGGCCCAGCGCTACCTGGCGGAGCGCGACGACATCCCGCACCGCGCCGAGGGCTACGGCGCCCTCCTCGAGTTCGTGCCGCGCGATCCGGCGCGGGTGCTCGACCTCGGGACGGGCGACGGCTACCTGCTGCACCTGGTGCGCGCTGCGTACCCAGGGGCCGAGGGGGTCGCGGCCGACTTCTCGGCCGAGATGCTCTCGATCGCGCGCGAGCGCTTCGCGGGCGACGATGCCGTGAGCGTGGTCGAGCACGACCTCGACGACTCGCTGCCCCCGTCGTGGGGATCGTTCGACGCGATCGTCTCGTCGTTCGCGATCCACCATGTGGTCGACGAGCGCAAGCGAGCGCTCTACGGCGAGATCTTCGATCGCCTGGAGCCCGGCGGCGTGTTCTGCAACCTCGAGCACACGGCGTCGGTGACGCCCGCGTTGCACGTCGAGTTCCTCGCGGCGATCGGCAAGACGCCCGAGCAGGACGACCCGTCCAACAAGCTGGCGCTCGTCGAGACGCAGCTCGGGTGGCTGCGCGACGCGGGCTTCGAGTCGGTCGACTGCCACTGGAAGTGGCGGGAGCTCGCGCTGCTGGTCGGGGTCAAGCCCGCGCAGTGACAGCGTTCTTCACGGCGGACGGGTTCACGTTCCGACCGATCACCGACGACGACGTGCCGATGCTCGCCGGATGGCTGCGGGATCCGGCGGTCGGTGCATGGTGGGAGGGCGTAAGCGTCACCTATGACGACGCCTACGTCTACGACAACGTCCTCGAGGACTGCGACATCGTGACCCACTCGGTCGTCGAGCTCGACGGCGCACCGATCGGCTTCCAGCAGTGGTACCCGGTCGACCACGACGCGGACCTGCTCGCCGAGTACGAGCTCACCATCGACGACCGCGCCTGGGGCATCGACCAGTTCGTCGGCGAGTCTCGGTTGCACGACCGCGGCATCGGCTCGCGACAGGTGCGCGCCGTCGTCGACTGGCTGCTCGGTCCGGACGGCCCCGGCGCGCGGCTGGTCGTGACCGACCCCGTCGTCGAGAACCTCCGCGCGGTGCGCTGCTACGAGAAGGCCGGCTTCCGCAAGGTCCGGGTGCTACCCGATCACGAGCGCGTCGACGGCGAGCCCCGCGACTCCTGGCTCATGGAGCGTCCGGCGGGCCCGCACGCCACCGCGGCCGGCTCCGGTCGCCGGGAGTAGCGTCGCCGCGGTGGTGGACGAACCGGAGAGGGACGGCGACCGGCCCCGAGCGAGTCTCGTGGGCGCCGTGGTGTGGCTGCTCGTCGCCGGGGTCTTCGTGACGATCGTCGGCCGCTGTGTGATCGCGGCGGGGACACCGGCGCTCGGTGTGGTCGACGACTGGAGCCGCGTCGACGAGGCCACGCACGGCGTCGCCGCATGGGAGCTGCTCGTCGCGTTGTTGGCCGCGACGTTCCTCGTTCGGTGGCCGCACGTGCTCGGCGCGCCTCGTTCGGCGCGGGCGGCGATGGTCGTCGCTCTGCTCGACGCGCTCGTGATCGTCGCGGGCGCGCTCGTGGGCATCGTCGGCGTGCTCCAACGGAAGGTCGACATCCCCGGCGTCACCGACTACTACGGCGCCACCGAGCGCGTCGGCGAGATCCTGGTGTTCGTCGCGATCGCCGCGGTCGGGGTCGGCATCGTCGCGTTCGTGATCGATACGCGCCGCCGCCTGCGGGCCGGCGGCTCAGACGAGATCGAGGATCCGGGCCCACCCGCCGTCGCGGGCTGACGGCACCAGGTGGTCGGCGACGGCGAGCGTCCGCTCGTCGCCGTCGGCCGGCGCCACGGCCACGGCCGCGCCGGTGAGCAGCTCGACGTCGTTCGGTCCGTCGCCGATCGCGAGCACCCGGGTCGAGTCGAGCCCGAGCCGTTCACAGCACACCTCCACGCCGTCCCACTTCGAGAGGCCGAGCGGCGTGATGGTGCACGAGTGGTCGCCCCACTGGTCGACGTTGAGGTGCCGCTCCGCGATGCCGTCGAGCGCGGCGGCGATCCGGTCGAGCGGCTCTCGCGGGTGCCCCATCACCGCGAACATGAGGATCGGCGTGCTCGCCACCACCTCGGCGAGATCGGCCTGCCGGGCGGTGGTCAGCGTGGCGACGTGACCGGGGTGCGACGACGGCGTGGCGTCGAGGTAGACGTCGATCTCGGGATGCTCGACGTAGACGCACGGCTCGACGCCTTCGGCCCGGAACGCGGCCAGGACGGCGAGCGCAGCCTCGGTCTCGTACGCGCGGCGGTGGAACCGCTCGTCGGTTGCGAGGTCGATGCCGAGGGCGCCGTTGAGCACGGTTGCCATGGGCGCGAGCCCGTGACGGGCGAGCGGGGCCCGAGCCGAACCGACCCGGCGACCGGTCGCCACGAGCACGGGGATGCCTCGGCGTTCGAGCTCGCGCCACGCCTCGAGCGTGCCGGGGTGCAGCTCCTCGTGACCGGACCAGAGCGTCCCGTCGAGGTCGGTCACGACCACGTCGACTCGGTGCATCCGGCCCAGCATGGCGCGTCGGACGGGCTCGCCACGGGTCGTCGCCGCGACCCGCCCTACCCCTGAAACCGCAGGTCAGAGGGCAATTCTGCGCCCCGACGGGCCGGCGTCAACTCGCGCCCAACGGCCCTTCAGCCGACCCCGTCGCGTGCCGATTACCAGGGCGAACGGACACACCGGGTGGGGCCCGGTCGGGAGGTCGAGGGGCAGTGGACGTGTTGGCGGTCGGGGCACACCCCGACGATGTCGAGCTCGGGTGCGGGGCCACGCTGCTGCGGCACGCGGCGCGCGGCGACCACGTGACGATCCTCGTGATGACGAGCGGCGGGCTCGGCAGCATCGACGGCATGAGCCGGCGAGGCGAGCAGGAAGCGGCCGCCGCACAGCTCGGAGCGACGCTCCGGTGGGGTGGCTTCGACGACGGTGAGGTGCCGAGCGGTCCTGAAGCCATCGCCGTGATCGACGACGCCATCGCCGCGTCGGGCGCACAGGTGCTCTACACCCACGCCGCCGATGACACCCACCAGGACCACCGGGCGACCGCCACCGCGAGCTTCGCGGCGGGGCGTCGGCTCCCGACGATCCTCCAGTACGAGACGCCCTCCACGCGCGTGTTCCACCCGACCGTCTACGTCGACATCGACGCATCGATCGACGCCAAGCTCGACGCGCTGCGCGCCCACCTCTCACAGGTGCTGCGCGCCGGCCCGGTCGACCTCGAGGCGATCGAGGCGCAGGCGCGATTCCGAGGCTTCCAAGGCCGCGTGCGTCACGCCGAGGCGTTCGAGGCCACCCGGCTCGGCTGGGATCTCTCGACACCCTCGCCGCTCGCCGGCGTTGTCCCCATCGACCGCGCCACCGCCGACCGCCCCGCGGAGCCCTTGCGATCGATCGGCTGACCCCATCGAGCCGCTGCGCCTTCCCCCCGGCTCAGCGGACCGGAGACCGAGGCGTCACCGCGAGGTGGCGCCTCGGTCCGCGTCCGGTGTCAGACGCTGACCGTCGGGAGCCAGGACGCGCGCGTGCCCTCATACGCGGCGATGTCGGCGTCGTGCTGCAGGGTGATGCCGATGTCGTCGAGGCCGTTCACGAGGCGGTAGTGGTGGAAGTCGTCGAGCGCGAACGGCTCGTCGAGGTCGAGTGCGGGCACGGCCACACGGCGGTCCACCACATCGACGACGATCTCGACGTTCGGGTCGTCGGTGACTGCCTGCATGATGCGGTCCACGACGGGCTGCGGCAGCTCCACGGGGACCAGGCCGATCTTCAGGCAGTTGTTCCTGAAGATGTCGGCGAAGCGGGACGAGATGACGGCGTCGAAGCCGTAGTCCTCGAGGGCCCAGACCGCGTGCTCGCGTGACGATCCGGTCCCGAAGTTGGGGCCGGCCACCAGCACCCGGACGTCGTCGCCCTGGTGCTCGCTGCGGTTGAGGACGAAGTCGCTGCTCTCGCGCCACTCGGAGAAGAGCCCCTCGCCGAAGCCGGTGCGCTCGACCCGCTTCAGCCAGTCGCTCGGGATGATCTGATCCGTGTCGACGTCCGACCGGTCGAGCGGTACCGCCCGCCCCACGATCTCGTTCACCGCCTGCATCAGTCCAGGTCCTCCGGGGTCGAGAAGGTGCCGGCGATCGCGGTGGCGGCGGCGACGGCGGGGGAGACGAGGTGCGTGCGGCCGCCGCGGCCCTGCCGACCCTCGAAGTTCCGGTTCGACGTCGACGCCGAGCGCTCGCCGACCGAGAGCTTGTCGGGGTTCATGGCCAGGCACATCGAGCAGCCGGCCTCGGGGCGCCAGTCGAAGCCCGCGTCGACGAAGACGCGATCGAGCCCTTCGGCCTCGGCCTCGGCCTTGACTTGCATCGAGCCGGGCACGACCAGCGCACGCATGCCGTCGCGGACCTTGCGGCCCTGCGCGACCGCCGCAGCCGCGCGGAGGTCCTCGATGCGCGCGTTCGTGCACGAGCCGATGAAGACGGTGTCGACCGGGATGTCGCGGATCGGCGTGCCGGCCTTCAGGCCCATGTAGCGCAGCGCGTGGGTGGCCGACTCGCGCGCGGCGGGATCGTCGAACGCCGACGGGTCCGGCACGACGTCGTCGATGGTGACGGTCTGCGCGGGGTTCGTGCCCCACGACACCGACGGCCGCAGCGTGGACGCGTCGATGAACACCTCGCGGTCGAAGGTCGCGTCGGCGTCGGTGACCAGCTCACGCCAGTCGTCGAGCGCGGCTTCCCACGCCTTGCCCTTCGGGGCGAACGGGCGGCCCTCGAGGTACGAGAACGTGGTGTCGTCGGGAGCGACCATGCCGGCGCGCGCCCCGCCTTCGATCGACATGTTGCAGACGGTCATGCGCCCTTCCATCGAGAGGCCGCGGATCGCCGACCCGCGGTACTCGATGATCGAGCCGATCCCCCCACCCGTGCCGATGGTGGCGATGATCGTGAGCACGATGTCCTTGGCGGTGACGCCCGCGGGGAGGTCACCGTCGACGGTGACCGCGAACGTGTCGGGGCGAGCCTGGGACAGCGTCTGCGTCGCGAGCACGTGCTCGACCTCGCTCGTGCCGATGCCGAAGGCCAGCGCACCGAACGCACCGTGGGTCGACGTGTGCGAGTCGCCACAGACGATCGTCATGCCAGGGAGGCTCAGGCCCTGCTCGGGGCCGATGACGTGGACGATCCCGCGATTCGGGTCGCCCATGCCGAAGAGCTGGATGCCGAACTCGTTGCAGTTCTTGGCCAGGACCTCCATCTGCTTCGCGGAGATCTCGTCGGGGGGCGGACCGCCCGGTCCGGTGGTGGGGTTGTTGTGGTCGATCGTCGAGATGGTGAGGTCGGGCCGGCGGACGGTGCGGCCCTGCATCCGGAGGCTGTCGAAGGCCTGCGGCGACGTCACCTCGTGGACGAGGTGCAGATCGATGAACAGGAGGTCGGGGGCATCGTCGGTGCGCCGCACCACGTGCCGTTCCCAGACCTTGTCGGAGAGGGTCTGTGCCACGGACCCATTGTGCCATGGGGGTTGTCGGCCCTTCGCAGCGTTCCGGAACCGCAGGCGACCGGCGCGCGACGGGTTGGTCGGCGTTCACTCCCGTGTAACAGTCGTGAAATGCAGCGCCCCTAGGTTGTCGGGCACATGGACGTGGTGCTGATTCGCTGGCCGGCCGAGCAGGATCGGCTCGACGCCGCGAGGGATGCCGGAGCGCCGCGCCTGCTGCTCGTCGACAGCACGGCCGAGCCGCCCGCGACCGTCGATCCCCTGGAGGACTGGGTGCGGGTCCCGGTCGACCCGAGCGACGTCCAGGCCCGGGTCACGACCCTGACCCGGAGGGCCGACGGCGAGGCGACCGTTCCGGGGGTCGACGACGACGGGCTGCTGCACCACCGCGGCGGCTGGGTCGCCCTCTCGCCGCTCGAGGCCGCGATCGCCCGGGCGCTCACCGAGCGCTACGGCGCGGTCGTGGGACGCGAGGCCTTGTCGCGGCGGGCCTGGCCCGACGGCGTGCCCACGCGCAACGCGCTCGATGTGCAGATGGTCCGCTTCCGGCGGCGGGTCGAGCCGCTCGGTCTCGAGGTGCGGACGGTCCGTTCGCGCGGCTACCTGCTCCAGGCGAAGACCGAGCTCCCCGACTGAGCCACCCGTCCTCGCGAGCGGTCGCGGCGGCGCGGACCGTGCGACGCTGTGCCGATGCGCGTCGGTGTGGACACGGGCGGCACGTTCACGGATCTGGTCTCCGACGACGGACGCGTCGTCAAGGTGTCGTCGACGCCCGATGACCCCGCCCGCGCGGTCGCGAGGGCGGTGGCGGGCGCCGGTGGCGAACGGCCGGCCCTGCTCGCCCACGGCACCACCGTTGCGACGAACGCGCTGCTCCAGCGCTCGGGCGGCCGCGTCGCCCTGATCACGACCAACGGCTTCGCCGACGTGATCGAGATCGCCCGCCAGGTGCGGCCCTCGCTCTACGACCTCCGCGTCGACCGCCCGGCGCCGCTGGTGCCGCGCGAGCTGCGCGTCGAGGTGTTGGGGCGTCTCGACGGGACCGGCGCCGAGCTCGAGCCGGTCGACCCCGCGAGCGTGCCCGCGATCCCCCACGGTGTCGACGCGGTCGCGGTGTGCTTGCTCCACGCCGACCTCGAGCCCGCCCACGAGCGCGCGGTCGCGGACGAGCTGCGGTCACGCGGTCACGACGTCAGCTGCTCGCACGAGGTGTCGCCCGAGTTCCGCGAGTACGAGCGCACCGTGACCACGGTGGTGAACGCGATGCTCCGGCCGATCTGTCGCGAGTATCTCCGCGCGCTCGACGGGCTCGCCGACGAGGTGCTCGTGATGACGTCGGCCGGCGGGCTGTTGCCCCCGCGCGACGTCGCCGAGCTTCCCGCCGCACTGCTCTTGTCGGGGCCCGCGGGCGGCGCACGTGCCGCCGCGGAGATCGCGGCCGCGTGCGGCTTCGCGGATGCCGTGGCCTTCGACATGGGCGGTACGAGCACCGACGTCTGCCTGGTCCGGGGCGGGGCACCGGAGGCCGCTCAGATGCGGATCGTTGCCGGCTTCCCGATCCGCCTGCCGTCGCTCGACGTCCACACCATCGGCGCCGGCGGCGGCTCGGTTGCGCGCATCGATGCCGGCGGCGCGTTGACCGTCGGCCCGGCGAGCGCCGGCGCATTTCCCGGGCCGGCGTGCTACGGGCGCGGCGGTGAGGCGGCGACGGTGACGGATGCCGACCTGGCGCTCGGCCGCATCAGCGCCGACGCCGTGTTCCCCGATCTCGGGCGGCTCGACGTCGGCCGGGCGGGGGACGCGCTCACGCGCGCCGGCGTCGATGCCGCGGGCGTCGTCGCAGTGGTCGACGCGTCGATGGAGCAGGCAGTGCGCGCGGTGACGGTGGCGCGCGGTGTCGACCCCCGGGCGTGTGCTCTCGTCGCGTTCGGCGGCGCGGGCCCGCTGCATGCCTGTGCGATCGCCGACGCGCTCGGGATGCCGGCCGTGATCGTGCCGCCACGCGCAGGCGTGCTGTCGGCGGTCGGGCTCCTCGCGTCGCCGGTGCAGCGCGAGCTCGTGCGCTCGTGGCCGACCCCGTCGTCGGTCGAGGGACTCTCGGCCGCTCGCGCGGCCCTCGCTGCGGACGCCGCGGCGCTGATCGGTGGCGCGACTCGGGAGGGCGTGACCGCGACGACGTGGCTCGACTGCCGGTACCGCGGGCAGAGCCACGAGCTGACGGTCGGCGACGTCGACGACTTCCACGCCGAGCACGAGCGCCGCAACGGGTTCGCCCGCCCGAACGAGCCGGTCGACGTGATCGCGCTCCGAGCGCGCGCCGGCCGTCCCGCGCCGCTCGCGGTGACCGACCTGCCCGACGTCGTCCGGCGCCGGGTCGTCGGGCCGGCGGTGATCACCGAGGCGGACTGCACGGTGTGGGTGCCCGACGGCTGGGTGGCCGAGCCCGGAGACCTCGGCGCGTACGTCCTGCGACGGGGCTCGTCGTGACCGAGCTCGATCCGGCGTCGCTCCAGGTGCTGGTCGCGCGGCTCACGGGGGTTGCGCACGAGATGGGCGAGGTCCTCCGGCGCGCGTCGTTCAGTCCCAACATCAAGGAGCGCGCCGACTGCTCGGCCGCGCTCTTCACCGCCGACGGCGAGCTGCTCGTGCAGGCAGAGCACATCCCGGTGCACCTCGGCTCGATGCCGGCCGCGGTGCGCGCCGCGATCGATGCCGTGGGCCCGACGCTGGGAGCCGAGCACCAGGTGCTGCTCAACGACCCGTTCGCCGGCGGGACCCACCTCAACGACGTCACCCTCGTCGCACCCGTCCGGCTCGACGGCCGCCTCGTGGGGTGGGTCGCCAACCGGGCGCACCATGCCGACCTCGGTGGCACCGCGCCCGGCTCGATGCCGGCCGACGCGGTCGACATCGCCGAGGAGGGCTTCCGCATCGGGCCGACGGTGCTCGACGACGAGGTGGCGGCGCGCCTGGTGACCAGCTCGCGCACCCCCGACGAGCGACGGGGTGACCTCACCGCGCAGGTCGGCGCGAACGTGGTGGGCGCACGGCGCTTCGGCGAGATCGTGGCGCAGCTGGGATCACCCGACGCGCTGGCCGAGATCGTCGACTACGGCGAACGGCGGACGCGCGCCGCACTCGCGGCGGTGCCGGACGGCACGTGGACGTTCTCGGACGTGCTCGACTCCGCCGGCCCGCGCGCGGAGCAGCAGTCGCCGTCTCGGGTCGTCGTGACGCTCACGATCGACGGCGAGACCGCGACCTTCGACTTCACCGGCACCGCGCCGCAGCGGGCCGGCAACGTCAACGCGGTGGAGGCCGTGACGGTGAGCGCCGTCGCCTTCGCGCTACGTGCCGCAGTCGACCCGACCCTGCCGGCGAACGGCGGCGCGATGCGGCCGGTCACGGTGGTTGCGCCCGCGGGCACCGTGATCGCCGCGACCCCACCGGTCGCGGTGGGCGCGGGCAACGTCGAGGTCAGCCAGCGCGTCGCCGACGTCTGCCTCGGCGCGCTCGCCGCGGTGCTGCCCGATCGGGTCGGCGCGGCCGGTCAAGGCACCATGAACAACACGCTGCTCGGCGGCGACGGCTGGGTGTACTACGAGACGATCGGCGGCGGGCAGGGCGCGCGCCCATGGGCGCCCGGGATGAGCGGCGTGCACACGGCGATGACCAACACGCTCGACACGCCGGTCGAGGCGATCGAGCGGTCGCTGCCCATCCTCGTCCGGCGCTACGCGCTCCGACGCGGGACCGGTGGCCTCGGGCGACAGACCGGCGGCGACGGGATCGAGCGCGAGCTCGAGGTGCTCACCGACGCGACCGTGTCGCTCATCACCGAGCGGCGCAGCAGCGCGCCGTGGGGGCTCGCGGGCGGCGGGCCGGGCGCGGTCGGGGAGAACACGGTGCTGCGCGCCGACGGCACCGAGGAGCCGCTCGCCGACAAGGTGACCTTCCTGGCGCGTGCCGGCGACGTGCTGCGCGTGCGGACCCCCGGCGGCGGAGGCCACGGCCGCCCCTGACTCACACCCAGATCGCCACCTCGCGTCCTTGTGCATCGAGCTCGGGCGGGTGAGGAAGGCTGAACGCGACCTTGCGGGCGATGCGGTCTGCCGTCCACGCCGCGGCTGCGGCGTCGACCACGTCGTCGGCCGTCGGCCCCTTCGGGATGTCGAGCGCGCGCTCGGTGAGGTCGATGCCGGCCGTCCGGAGCAGGTGCAGCCGCTGCCAGACGCCCCGGTACTGCTTCTTGGGTGCGAGCGGCTCATGCTCACCCGCCATCGCTCGGAACGAGCACTCGGGGTGCACCTCGCGCGTCCGCGTGCTGTCGCGTTGCCACTCCGTCGTCGCGTCGAGGATCTTGTGGCGGAGGTTCCACGCCTGCAGGGAGATGCGCTTGCCCGTCAGCGCTTCGGCGCGGTCGCAGGCAGCTGCGTGGCTCGGCTCGCGCAGCACCTCGTAGGGCGGCGGCGTGAACACCGAGCTCCGGCCGGCGCCGAGGAACGCGCGTGCGGCGCGGTCGGCGGCGCGAGCACCGGGAAGGGTCTCGCCGATGGGTGTGTCGACGCCGACCACCACCGCGGTCTCCGTGCGAAGCGCGGCCAGGCTTGCGACCGTGAAGACGCGGTCGAGCCGACGATCGATCAGCGCGACGACCACCCAACCATCCCGGTATCCGTCGGCACCGAGCACCCGCACGCCGGGAGTCTCGCGCCGCGGTCAGTCGTTGCCGCGACCCTTCCCGTTCCCGTTCCCGTTCCCGTTGCCGTTGCCGTTGCCGTTGCCGTTGCCGTTGCCGTTGCCGTTGCCCTGACCGTTGCCGTTGCCGTTGCCGTTGCCGTGACCGTTGCCGTTGCCACGGCCGCGGCCGGGGTTGCCCGGGTCGTCCGCAGGTGACGTGGTCGGTTCCGGCGTGACCACCGGGGTCGGGGCGGGCGCGCCGGCTGCGGGACCGCCGGTCGTGGGCACCTCGCTCGGCGGGGCTTCGGTCGGTGGGCTCGTCCGGGGTCCGGTGTCGGTCTCGGACGCCGGCGCCGTGGGCGTGGTGGCGCTCGTGGGCTCCTGCGGCGGGGCGTCGTCGTCGGGTGAGGGGATCGCGATGCCGACCTCGTCGAACGCGCTGCTCAAGGCTCGCTGGGCGGGCGCGGGAAGCGCGTTGGCGACGCCGAGACCGACGACGACTGCCGCTCCCACGAGCGCGGCCGCCACGAGCTGCGTGGCGCGCCGGCGATGGCGGGACGGGGCGGGCGGAGCCACCGTCGTCGCCACCGCCGACGCGGTGGTGGCCGCCTCCATGCGGGCGAGGAGCGCGTGGCCGGGCGGGGCCGGCACGCGCGTCGCCGCGAGGACCGCCAGCAGGTCGGCGAGGTCCCGGTATCCGGGCGGCGCGGTCGAGCGGCCCGCCCAGAGCGCCTCGGCGGAGGCGCGGTCGAGCCGTGGTCGTCGATCCACACCCGGAACATCGCCCGAACCGGCCATCCCGTTACGCCTCCGCCCCGTCTCGAATCATCATCGTCACGTCGCCTCACCCGTGGTTCGGTCCTGGTCCAGCAGGTGGGCCAGTCGCCGAAGCGCGCGGTGCTGGAGCACTCGCACGGTGCCCTCCCGCGTGCCGAGCGCCGCCGCCGTCTCCGCCACGTCCAGGCCGGCGATCACGCGCAGACGCACCACCTCGGCCTGGCGGCTCGAGAGCCGATCCACGAGGGCGAGGGCGGCGACGGTGTCGAGCCCCTCGATGGCCTCGGCGGCGGGGTCGTCCTCGGCCGCGATCCGGTCGAGCGCCTCCGTCGGCACTGCGTCGGTCGCCCGACGGGCGGTCCGTCGCCCCGCGTCGATGGCACGCCTGCGGGCGATGGTGAACACCCACGCCCGCAGCGCCGGCTCGTCGCCGTCGAACTGGGCGATGTTGCGGGCGACGTCGACGAACACGTCGGACGCCAGATCCTCGGCCTCGCCCGGCGCCTTGGAGCGCAGGTACGCGAGGACGCCGGGGAACAGCTCGCGGTAGATCGCACCGAGCGCAGGCCGATCGCCGCGTCGTGCGCCCTCCAGGATGCGCGGGAACTCGTCGCCGAGCAACGCGCGGCGCTCAGCCCTCCAGGGGTCGCACGCTCACGACTTCGACTTGGAAGGTACGTCGCGGCCCCTGGTAGTCGACGACCTGTCCCGGTGTTGCTCCCATCAGCGCCTGCCCGAGTGGCGACGACGTCGACAGGACGTCGTAGGTGTCGTGGCGCTCCTCGATCGACCCGACGAGGTAGTGGGTGGTGTCGTCGTCGTCGTCCATCCGGACCTCGACGACCGTCCCGGGGGCGACGGCATCGCCGTCGGTCCCGGCCTCGACCACCGTGGCGTCGCGCAGCAAGGCCTCGAGGTGACGGATCCGGGCCTCGTTGTGCCCCTGCTCGTTCTTCGCGGCGTCGTAGTCGGCGTTCTCACGGATGTCGCCGTGCTCGCGCGCC